>JAKONK010000204.1 GCA_022701985.1 Actinomycetales bacterium | reverse complement strand
CTGCTGGTCGCGGGCGCTGGTGACCCAGGCCGGGTCCCACGGCCAGCGCCCGGCCTCGTCGGCCCAGACCACCTGCAGCGCCGGCACGGGCTCGTCGCTGCCGAGCATCGCCTGCGCCGCCACGAGGGCCTCGGGGGCGGTGACGCGCAGCAGCAGGAGCGGGGGCCACGGCGCCGAGCGCAGCACGTCACCGACGTGGAAGCGTCGACCGGCGAGGACGGCGTCGGCCAGGGAGCCCAGCAGCACCTCGGCCTCGGCCCAGCCGCGGCCGCTGACGAGGAGCTCGGGGTGCCCGGCCCGGTCCAGGCCGACCGTGTGGGCGAAGGGCAGGGCGCGACGCCCACCACCGCTCACCTCGACGACCGACCAGCCGTGCTCGTCGACCTCCTGGCGGTGCTGGTCCAGGACCTCGGAGACCCTGCGGTCCGCACGCATCACCGGAGCGACCTCCTCGAACAGACCCCGAAACCACCGGACAAGGTGTGACAGATGTGACTGATGTTAGCGATGTTGTCCCGCGGGGGCTTCCCCTCCCCCGCGGGACACGACGACTCTAGAACACCTGTTCGACATCCGCCAGCACTTCCGCCGTCTCGTGCCGACCCGGCTGACGCTAGAGGCGGGGTGCGACAGCCCGGCTCAGCGCGACGGCGGCCGCCAGACCACCAGCGCGCCCGACGCGCCGAAGACCCCGGGGCGCGAGGGCCGCTTGCCGCGCTCCACGGCGACCACGTCACCGCGCGGGCCGGCCGCGAAGACCCGGGCCGACCGCTGCAGCGCGTCGTGCGCGCGCGACAGCTCGGTGGTCAGCTCCTCGACCTGCTCGCGCAGGGCCAGCACCTGGTGCTCGAGCTCGAGGATGCGCTTGATGCCCGCGAGGTTGACGCCCTCCTCCTGCGAGAGGCGCTGCACCTCCCGCAGCACCACGACGTCACGCGGCGAGTAGCGCCGTCCGCGCCCGCTCGCCCGGGACGGGGAGACGAGCCCGAGGCGGTCGTACTGCCGCAGCGTCTGGGGGTGCATGCCGGCCAGCTCCGCGGCCACGGAGATGACGAACACGGGCGCGTCGGGGTGGAGCCCCCCTCCCACCCCGCCCGTGCCCTCGGCGATCACCGCGGAGCCCCCTCCGCCCGGGAGGCGGCGCGGGCGCGCGCGACGAGGTCGGCGCGCGGGTCGCCGCCACCCTGCGCCGAGACGGCAGCCCGGAACGCCTCGACCGCGGCGAGCGCGTCGCCGTCGAGCCGCTGCGGGACGACCACCTGGGTCGTCACGAGCAGGTCGCCGCTGGCCTCACCGCGCTTCACGCCGCGCCCTCGCACCCGCAGGGTGCGCCCTGACGGCGTCCCGGCCGGCACCCGCAGGCGGACCGTCCCGCCGTCGAGCACGGGGGCCTCGACCTCGGCGCCGAGGGCCGCCTCGTCGAAGGTCACCGGGAGGGTGACGCGGAGGTCGTCGCCGTCGCGGGTGAACACCGGGTGGGGCGTGACCCGCACCGTGATGAGCAGGTCACCGGGCTCCCCGCCGCGCGGGCCGGGCCGGCCCTTGCCCCGCAGCCGGATCTTCTGGCCGTCGCGCACGCCGGAGGGGATGCGGGCGGTGACGGGGCTCCCGTCGACCGACAGCGTCACCGTCGAGCCGCCCACGGCGTCGGCGAAGGAGAGCGTGGTCTCGGCCTCCAGGTCGACCCCGCTGCGGCGACCGCCCGCGCCGCCGGGGCCCGGCGCCTGGAAGCCGGCTGGACCACCGCGCCCGGCTGCACCGCCGAACATCCCCGCGAGCAGGTCGTCGAGGTCGGGCTGGCCCCCGCCGCCGCGCCCGGGCGGGCTGCCCCCGGCGCGCTGGCCACCGCCGCCGAAGAGCCCACCGAAGAGGTCCTCGAAGCCCGGCCCACCGGCGCCCGCGGCCCCGGGGCCGGCACCGCCGGAGGCGAAGCGCGCGCGCCCGCCCGCCATCGCGCGCACCGCGTCGTACTGCTTGCGCTGGTCGGGGTCGTTGAGGACGGAGTAGGCCTCGCCGACCTCCTTGAAGCGCTCCTCGGCCGCCGCGTCACCGGGGTTCGCGTCGGGGTGCAGCGTGCGCGCGAGCTTGCGGTACGCCTTGCGCACGTCGTCCTGGGACGCGTCGCTGGAGACGCCCAGCGCTCGGTAGAAGTCCTTCTCGAGCCAGTCCTGGCCAGCCATGCAGATCCTTCCGGAACGCCCCGACCCGCGCCCCGGTGGTCGGGGCGCGGGTCGGGGCGGGTGACGTGGGGCGGTGCGGGTGTCAGGCGGGAGAGGTGACGGCGACCCGCGCGGGCCGGAGCACCTTCTCCCCGACCAGGTAGCCGGGCTGCAGCACCGTCGTGACCACCGTCTCGGTGACCTCGGGGCTCTCCGCGTGCATCAGCGCCTCGTGCACCGACGGGTCGAAGGCGTCTCCGACGGCGCCGTACCGGGTGAGCCCGAGCCGGCCCAGGGCCGCCTCCAGCTTCTCGCTGATGGCGGCGAAGGGGCCGCCCTCGAGGTCGCCGTGCTGGCGGGCCAGCGCGACGTCGTCGAGCACCGGGAGCAGCGCCTCGAGCACGCTCGTGGTGGCCGAGGTGCGCGCCACGTCGCGGTCGCGGTCGACCCGCCGCCGGTAGTTGACGTACTCGGCCTGGAGGCGCTGGAGGTCTCCCAGGCGCTCCTCCGCGAGGGCGTTCGCCGCGGCGAGCGCCTCATCGGCCTCGGGGGCGCCGGCCCCGTCAGCCGCCGGGGCCTCCGCCGGCTCGGTGGGGCCGGCGTCGGCGACGCCCTCCGCACCGGGGAGCGGGGACTCCCCGGGCGGCGTGCGGACCTCACCGGTCTCCGGGTCGAGGCGGCGCTTGTCGCGGTAGACGACGGGCTCCTCGTTCGGGTCGGTCATCGTCGAGGGGCTCACTTCTTGGGCTGGTCGTCGTCGACGACCTCGGCGTCCACGACGTCGTCGTCCTGCGACGACGACGCGGAGGACGACGCACCCGCAGAGGCGCCCGAGGCTGAGGCGTTGGCCTCGGCGTCGTTCTGGGCGTACAGCGCGGAGCCGAGCTCCTGGCTGATGCGCGCCAGCTCCTCCTGCTTGGCCTTGACCGCGTCGACGTCGTCGCCCTCGAGGGCCGTCCGCAGCTCGGCGATGGCGGTGCGGACCTGGGTCACGCCGTCCTCGGGGAGCTTGTCGGTGTTCTCGGAGACGAACTTCTCGGTGGAGTAGGCCAGCTGCTCCGCGGAGTTGCGGACCTCGGCCTCCTCGCGGCGCTTGGCGTCCTCCTCGGCGTGGGCCTCGGCGTCCTTGACCATGCGCTCGATGTCCTCCTTGGACAGCGCGCTGCCCCCGGAGATCGTCATGCGCTGCTCCTTGCCGGTGCCGCGGTCCTTCGCCGAGACGTGGACGATGCCGTTCGCGTCGATGTCGAAGGTGACCTCGACCTGGGGCACGCCGCGCGGGGCGGGGGCGATGCCGGTCAGGTCGAAGGTGCCGAGAGCCTTGTTGTCGCGCACCAGCTGGCGCTCGCCCTGGTAGACCTGGATCAGCACGGACGGCTGGTTGTCGTCAGCGGTCGTGAAGACCTCCGAGCGCTTGGTCGGGATGGCCGTGTTGCGCTCGATCAGCTTGGTCATCACCCCGCCCTTGGTCTCGATGCCGAGGCTCAGCGGCGTGACGTCGATGAGCAGGACGTCCTTGCGCTCGCCCTTCAGCACGCCGGCCTGCAGGGCGGCGCCGACGGCGACGACCTCGTCCGGGTTCACGCCGCGGTTGGGCTCGCGGCCGCCGGTCAGCTCGCGCACGACCTCGCCGACGGCGGGCATGCGGGTGGAGCCGCCGACCATGACGACGTGGTCGATCTCGCTGAGCTTGACGTCGGCGTCCTTGATGACGCTGTTGAACGGCGCCTTAGTGCGCTCGAGCAGCGAGCGGGTCATGTCCTCGAAGGCGGCGCGGGTGAGCTTCTCGTCGAGGTGCACCGGGCCGTTCTCGGTCATCGAGAGGTACTGCAGGCTGATGCTGGTGCTCGTCGCGGAGGAGAGCTCCTTCTTGGCCTGCTCGGCGGCCTCGCGCAGGCGCTGCATCGCGATCTTGTCCTTGGAGAGGTCGACCCCCTCCTTGTTCTTGACCTGCTTGACCAGCCAGTCGCGGATGGCGGCGTCCCAGTCGTCACCACCGAGGTGGTTGTCGCCGGAGGTGGCGCGCACCTGGATGGTGGAGAAGCCGTCCTCGGGGTCCTTGCCGACCTCGAGGAGGGAGACGTCGAACGTGCCGCCGCCGAGGTCGAAGACGAGGATCAGCTCGTCCTCCTTGCCCTTGTCGAGGCCGTAGGCCAGGGCCGCCGCGGTGGGCTCGTTGATGATGCGCAGGACGTTCATGCCGGCGATCTCGCCGGCCTCCTTGGTGGCCTGGCGCTGCGCGTCGTTGAAGTACGCGGGGACCGTGATGACCGCGTCGGTCACCGGCTCGCCGAGGTACTCCTCCGCGTCGCGCTTCAGCTTCTGCAGCACGCGGGCCGAGATCTCCTGCGCGGTGTACTTCTTGTCGTCGATCGCCTGCGTCCAGTCGGTGCCGACGTGGCGCTTCACGGACGAGATGGTCCGGTCGACGTTGGTGACCGCCTGGCGCTTGGCGATCTCGCCGACCAGCGGCTCGCCCGACTTGGCGAACGCGACCACGGACGGCGTGGTGCGGGCGCCCTCGGCGTTGGCGATGACGGTGGGCTCGCCGCCCTCCAGCACCGCGACGACGGAGTTGGTGGTGCCCAGATCGATGCCGACCGCACGGGCCATGGTGGTTCCTCCTGGAGAGCTGACTGCTGAGTGCCTTCGGCTCAAGTCTTGCGCGTCCCTCCGGCTCTGTCGAACCGGGGTCACCCGACTTGAGTCTGCTCGTGTCAACTCCCGCGTCCCGCCGGGTGTTCCCGCCGGCGGACGGCGCTGCTCAGCGGCCGGCGAGCTCCCGCAGCGGCCCGACGCCGTCGAGCGCCGAGCGCGAGACGTGCACCCGCGGGCACCGGCCGTGCGCGTGGCGCTGGCCGCGGACCCGCGCCCCCAGGCCGCTGAGCAGCGCCTGGGCCGCGACCGGGTCGGCGTCGGGGTGCACCTGCAGCTCGGTGCGGCCCATCAGCAGCAGCGCGCCGGCGAAGTGCTCCACGAGCGTCGAGCCGATGCCGCGGCGCTGCCAGGCGTCGTGCACCAGCAGCTCGACGGCGCCGGCGATCGGGTCGTCCTCCCCCGTGCAGGTGGCGGGGCGCAGAGCGCCCACCGCGACCAGGCGACCGGGGGCCCGCTCGACGACGACGCCGCCGGGCTGGCGCAGCCACGCCTCCTGCTGGGCCAGCGGGATCACCGTGCCACCGCGCCCCGACCACCCGAGGCGGGTGGTCGGCGAGCACCGGACCAGCAGCTGGGCCAGGGCCGGGAGGTCCTGCACGCGGGCGGGGCGCACGGCGAGGCGCTGGCCGCCGGCCACGAAGCTCCAGGGCTGGGCCAGCAGCGCGGTGCCCGTGGCGGGGGCCTGCGACGGGACAGCGGTGTGGAGGACGAGGGTCTCTGCGCTCACGGGTCCGAGGTTGGACGCGACGGCGCCTCCGGGTGTTCCGCGCGTGTGACAGGAGTGTGACGCGCCACCCGGAGCCCTCTTGAGAGGAGAGATACCCGCAGGTCAGCCCGCCCAACCCACCCTGGGTCACGATCGGGTCACGATGCTCGCGGGCACCCGGGCCGGCTCCCGGGTCAGGTCAGGAGCAGCTGCCACGTCCCCGCGGCCACACCCGCCGCCGTCGCGGTCGCGGCGAGCAGCGCCCCGCCCGCCACGACCAGCACGTCGCTCGCGCGCAGGCGGCTCGGCCGCGCCCAGGTGCGGTCCGCTCCCCGGCGCTCCCCCGCGCCGAAGCCGCGCGCCTCCATCGCCGTGGCCAGCACGGCGGCGCGCCGCACCGCGATGACGAGCAGCACGAACACCCGGCCGGCGACGTCGCGGACACCCGCCAGCAGCCCGTCACCGCCGAGGCCGCGGGCGCGGCGGGCGAGCCCGAGCTGCTGCCACTCCTCGGCCAGGACGTCGACGACGCGGAACGCCGCCAGAGCCGCCAGCACGAACCGGGGCGAGAGCCGCAGCACCTGGGCGAGCGCGTCACCGAGGTCGGTGGGGTCGGTCGTGGCGAGGAGCACGACGCCGGGGAGCGCGATCGCCACCACCCGCAGCCCGACCGCGGCCCCGGACTCCAGGGACCCCGTGCTGACGCTCAGGGGACCGGCCTCGAGCAGCACGGCACCGGAGTCGACGCCGACGAGCACCGTCAGCACGCTGACCGGCACGGCGGCGAGCAGCAGCACCGCGCTCCGGCGGAGCAGCCCGCGCACCCCGAGGCCCACGAGGGGGAGCGCGAGCAGCTCGAGCGCCACCGCCGTGCCCGCGGTGACGACGTCCACGCTCAGCAGCAGGACCACGGCCAGCAGCGTGGACACCGCGAGCTTCGCCACCGGGTTGGCACGGGCCAGCACCGTCGGGCGGACGGCGCCGGGGTCGAGCAGCCCGGTGCTCACGAGGAGCTCACGAGCAGCTCACGGGGCGCTCACGGGGACCTCGGTGCGCAGCCGCCCGTCGCCGACCCACCAGGTCGCGCCGGCCAGGGCGTCGCACAGGTCGACGTCGTGCGTGGCGGCCACCACGGCGGTCCCGGTGTCGCAGAGCCCGGCGAGCAGGTCGACCAGCTCGGCCCAGGTGCGGGCGTCCTGCCCGAACGTCGGCTCGTCGAGCACGAGGACCCGGGGGCGGGTGGCGAGGGCCGTGGCCACGGAGAGCCGGCGCTGCTCGCCCCCGGAGAGGGTGAAGGGGTTGGCGCGGGCCAGGCGGTCGAGGCGCAGCCGCTCCAGCAGCTCCGCCACGCGCAGGTCCACCTGCTCGCCCACCAGCCCCAGGCGGCGCGGACCGACGGCGAGCTCGTCCGCCACGGTCTGCGCGACGAACTGGTGGCGCGGGTCCTGGAAGACCGAGCCCACCCGCGAGACCAGGTCGCGCGGCGCCCACCCCGCGGGGTCGTCGGCGGGCGGCGGGGAGCCCCACGGCCGTCGGCGTCGTCGGGCGGCGAGGCCTCCGACCAGGGCCGGGTGCGCCCGCACGCGGCCGGAGACCGGGGGCACCAGGCCGGCGACGGCGAGGGCGAGCGTCGACTTGCCGGCGCCGTTCACCCCGCGGAGCGCCGTGAACGAGCCCGCACGGACCTCGGCGTCGACACCGGTCAGCACCGGCGCCCCCGAGCCCCGTCGCCCGACCGCGACCCCCTCCAGGGAGAGCAGCACCTCCCCCGCACCGCCGGGCGGTCGGGGCCGGACCCGGCCCGCCGGGACCGCGGCCCGGCCCGGCAGCCACACGCCCGCAGCGGCGAGCTCGTCGCCCCGCTCGGCCAGCACCCGGCCCACGGGGCCGTCGGCGAGCACGCCGCCACCCGGCGCGAGCACCACGACCCTGTCGACCAGGTCCACCCACAGGTCCACGCGGTGCTCCACCAGGAGCAGGCCGGCGCCGGTGGCCGCGAGCCGCTCGGCCACGACGTCGCGCAGCGCTGCCGCCCCCTCCGGGTCGAGCATCGCTGTCGGCTCGTCCAGGAGCAGCAGCCGCGGCTGCAGGGCGAGCACCCCGGCGAGCGCCAGGCGCTGGCGCTGGCCGCCCGACAGGCGCGACGTGGGGTGGTCGCGCGGGAGGCGCAGCCCGACGTCGTCCAGGGCCGCGTCGACGCGCGGCCAGATCCGCTCGGCCGGCACCGCGTGGTTCTCGAGCCCGAAGGCGACGTCGTCGCCGACGCGTGCGAGCACGGTCTGGGCCTGGGGGTCCTGCAGGAGCAGCCCCGTGCGCGCCCGGCCGGCGCCGGCGGCCACCGCGAGCTGGCGCGCCTCGTGCGCCGGGACGCCGTCGAGCAGCAGCTGCCCCTCGGCCTCGCCGGTGCCGTCGGGACCGCCGTCGAGCAGTCCGGCGGCACCGGCCAGGAGGGTCGACTTGCCGGCTCCGCTGGCGCCGAGGAGCAGCACGCGCTCCCCCGCCTCGACCTCGAGGTCGAGGCCCTGCACGGCGTGGGCGCGGCGCGCGTTCCAGCGCCACCCCCAGCCGCGGGCGCTCAGCAGAGGGCTCACGGGTGGTCGCTCAGACGCGCTGGGCGTTGCGCCCGGACGCGAGCGGCGCCAGCGCACCGGTGCGCGCCAGCGCCCGGGTGAGGGCCCACCCGCCCAGGCCGGCGATGACGATGCCGGAGACGACCGCGCCCGCTCCGTAGACGAGCTTCAGGCCGGTGGAGAACTCCGGGTAGTACAGCGTCGTGTCGAGGACGCCGACCACCACGCCCGCGCCGATGCCCGCGCCGACCGCGGCCACCGCGCCCCACTGGCGGTAGAGGAGGACGGCGAGGACGACCTCTGCGCCCAGGCCCTGCAGCAGCCCGTACCAGACGGTCGCGAACCCCCACTGGTTGCCGATCAGGGCGGACACGACGGCGGCGACGACCTCGACGAACACCGCGGCACCGGGCTTGCGGACCACGAGGCCGCCGACGACCCCGCCCAGCAGCCAGACGCCGACGAAGAGGCCCTTGGCGGGCGGGAAGAACTCCAGGGCGTTCGACAGCGGGCTCCAGCCCAGGTTCCAGACCGTGAAGACGAGGCCGAGCGCCACGCCGAGGACCGCCGCGACGACGATGTCCACGACGCGCCACGACCGGCGCGGCGCGGTGCGCCAGCCCACGAGGGCCAGGGCGCCCAGCACGAGGGTCATGACGCCCACGAGCGGACCCGCGACCGGCCCGTTGTCGGGGTCGGCGGCGACACCGCGCCAGAGCAGGACGGCCACGACGACGACGGCGAGGGCCGCGACGGTGGTCGCGACGACGCCCGCGCGGCGGGCGGGGGGCTCGGCGGTGGTGCTCGCCGAGGACTTCGAGGTGGTGCTCATCAGGTGCCTCCCAGCAGGTTCGCGAGGAGGGGTGCCGCCCCGGGCGCCCGCGGACGGACGGCCGGTGCAGCAGAAAGCTCGACTCCCTACGCCGGTGCGAGCCGGATCAGGTTCGAGGGTCTGCGGTCTCCCGCACTCTCAGCGCCTCCCGGTGGGCGGCGCTCCCCTGTCGATCGGGTCGAGACTACCGCCTGGGGTGGACGGCCCCCGCCGCGCTTGGGAGGCTGGTTCCGTGGGAAACCTCGTGTGGACCGTGCTGGGCACGGGAAGCGGCCTCGCCGCTCAGTCGGCGGCGCGCTCCGTCATCAAGAAGCTGTGGGTGCTCGCCACCGGCAAGCAGCCCCCGGCCAACCCGCTGAGCCCCCACGTGGCCCTCGCGGAGGCCGTCGGCTGGGCCGTCGTGTCGGGCGCCCTGGTCGGGGTGGTCCGCATGCTGGCCACCCGCCAGGCCGCCAAGTTCTACGAGAAGAGTGCCGGGCACCTGCCCAAGAAGATGCAGGACGTCAGCGCCTGAGGCGCCGACCCCGGTGGACGGCCTGCTGAGGTCCCTGCGCGAGCCCGGTGCGGGGCGCCCGTCGCCGCTGGCGCGCGTCGTCGCCGTCCTGCTCGTCGTGGGGATGCTGGGCGTGACCGCTCCGGTGCTGGCGGTCGTCCTCGGCCCGGTGCTGCGCTGGCTCGGGGACGTCCTGCTCTAGTCGACGGGGAACCCGTCGGCGTCGACGACGACGCCTCCCACCGCCGCCGCCACGGCGTCGGTGAGCGCCACCACGACGGCGGCGGCCTCGTCGCGCGCCGCGCGGACGTCGGGCGCGGGGACCTCGTGCTCGGCGCTGGCCGGGTCCTCCGGCCACCACGCCGCGGTGTACGTCACGGCCTCGTCGGACCACGGCACGCCCCGCAGCACCGCCGGCGGCTCGGGGACCCCCGCCACCTCCAGCTGCACCACCCCGCCCGAGGGCAGGTCGACGACGACGGCGTAGGCGTCGAGCACGTCCTCGCCGGAGAGCGCTGCGGCGTCGCGGGCGTCCGCCGCCCGGTGCAGGGCCTCGCGCAGGTCGGGAGCGGGGGCGTCGCGGGCGTCGGTCGCCTCGAGCGCCTCCACCGCCTCGGCGCGCAGACCGGTCCACGCCTCGGCGTCGGTGGCGAGCGCGGCGCCGGGCGCGGCCAGCCCCGCGACGTCGAGGAGGTCCTGCGGCGAGGCCCAGTGCGGGCTGTACACGGTGCGGTCGACCCACGAGGTCGGGTCGGGCCGCAGCAGCGCGCCGCTGCCGCCACGACCGGCCACCAGCACCGCCCCCTCCAGGCGCCGCGCGAGGGCGAGCCCCAGGTCCACGGTGCGGCGCTCGGCCATCACGGGCAGACCGTCGGGGAAGGCCCGGTGCAGGCCCTCGCGGTCGGTGGTGCCGGGCAGGGGCGGGTCGCCGCGCTCGACCGGGCACTGCAGCACCCAGGCGCAGCGCCACGGGTCGGGCACGCCGGCACCCGCCGCGGCGGCGGTGTCGAGCAGCAGGGGCCCGCGCAGCACCGTCCAGCGCCCCGTCCGCCAGCCGCCGTCACCGGTCGGGGCGACCTCGGGGTGGCGTGCGCGGACCAGACCCAGCACCACGGTCTCGGGCAGCTCGTCGGGGAGCAGGAGCAGGTGCGAGCCGGCGAGGGCCCGACCGGCCTCGCGGCCCAGCACCAGGGAGGCCACCGGCGTCGTCCTGCCCGTCCCCGCGCCCGTCAGCCCTGCTCGGGCGCCGGGCTGGAGACGGGGCTGCGGTGGAAGTTCAGGTACGACCGCGACGCCGTCGGACCGCGCTGGCCCTGGTAGCGCGAGCCGTACCGGCTGCTGCCGTAGGGGTGCTCCGCGGGGCTGGTGAGCCGGAAGAAGCAGAGCTGCCCGATCTTCATGCCGGGCCACAGCTTGATGGGGAGCGTCGCGACGTTGCTGAGCTCGAGGGTGATGTGGCCCGAGAAGCCCGGGTCGACGAACCCCGCGGTCGAGTGGGTCACCAGGCCCAGGCGGCCGTAGGAGCTCTTGCCCTCGACGCGGCAGGCCAGGTCGTGGGGGACGGTGACGGCCTCGTAGGTGGAGGCCAGCACGAACTCCCCGGGGTGCAGGACGAAGGGCTCGTCGTCGTCGACCTCGACCAGCCGGGTCAGCTCCGGCTGCTCCTGGGACGGGTCGATGACCGCGTACTTGTGGTTGTCGAACAGCCGGAAGTAGCGGTCGAGGCGCACGTCGATGCTGGAGGGCTGCACCATCGCGGCGTCCCAGGGCTCGAGCACGACCCGCCCGGCGTCGACCTCGGCGTGGAGGTCGCGGTCGGAGAGCAGCACGGGGCCAACGTACTGGGCTCCAGGTGGGGCGCCGACGTGCCGATGTCACCGCCAGGCAGCCGGATCGTCACCCCCGGATCTCGCGGGGTGGGTGGTCCGGACGCCGGGCAGGGGCCATCATCGGCGGCGGAAGGTGCTTCGTCGACGGTGACGGCTCGCTGCGACAGACCGCGCCCCTCCGGGCACGGAGGACGGACGGGACGGGATGGGCGGCATGGACGTCGGCGAGGACACGCTCCAGAAGGCGCTGAAGATCAACCTGGACCCGCGCTGGTACGGCACGATCGCCGAGATCGGTGCCGGCCAGGAGGTCGCGCGGTGGTTCTTCCGCGCCGGCGGCGCCGCGGGCACCATCGCCAAGTCGATGTCCGCCTACGACATGGCAGTCTCCGACGCCGTCTACGGCCGCTCCGACCGCTACGTCTCCCTCGGCCGCCTGCAGGCGATGCTCGACCACGAGTACACGCTCAACGTGGAGCGCCTCTCCGAGGCCCGGGGCGACGACACCTGCTTCTTCGCGTTCGCCGACACCGTGGTGGCCCGCAGCTACCGCGGCGGCAACGAGTGCCACGGCTGGATGGGCGTGCGCTTCCAGGCGCACCCCGAGGACGAGCCCAACGAGATCGTCATCCACGTCCGGATGCTCGACGACGACGCCGCGCAGCAGCAGGAGGCGCTCGGCATCGTCGGCGTGAACCTGCTCCACGCCGCCTTCTTCGAGCGGTCCGAGCCCGACGAGGTGGTGGCGAGCCTGCTCGACCGCCTCAACACGGGGCGCATCGAGGTCGACATGATCAAGTTCTCGGGCATCGAGTTCCGCAGCGTCGACAACCGCCTCATGGCCCTGCAGCTGGTCAACCTGGGCCTGAGCGGCGTGGCCATGTTCGGCGCCGACCGCGAGGTGCTCCAGCCCTCCGAAGCGCTGCGCAAGCGCCCGGTGCTGGTCGAGCGCGGCTCCTTCAAGCCCCCGACCCACGTCAACGTCGACATGCTCGAGTGCGCCAAGCGGGAGTTCGCCAAGGACCCGTCGGTCGCCGGCAAGCAGGTCATGGCCCTCACCGAGCTGACCATGAGCAACCTCCTGGCCGGCGGCTCGAAGGTCGACCGCCGCGACTTCCTCGCCCGCGCCGACCTCCTCGCCGCCACCGGCAACGCGGTGCTCATCTCCAACTTCGCCGACTACCACCGCCTGGCCGCCTACCTGCAGGCGCGCACCTCCGAGCGCATCGGCATGGTCATGGGCCTGCCCAGCCTGGAGGTCCTCTTCGACGAGGCCACCCACGCGCACCTGCAGGGCGGGCTCCTGGAGAGCTGGGGACGGCTCCTCAAGAACGACCTCAGGCTCTTCGTCTACCCCAAGCGCGACCTCGAGTCCGGCGCCGTCGTCACGGTCGAGGACGTGCAGGTCGGCGACCAGCTTCAGCCGCTGTTCGACTACCTCTCCGGCCGCGGGAGCTTCGTGCACCTGGCCGAGTACAACCCCGAGTACCTGTCGATCCTGTCGCGCGACGTGCTCCGGCGGATCGCCGCCCACGACGAGACCTGGCAGGACATGGTGCCACCGGAGGTGGCCGAGCTGATCTGCAAGCGCTCGTTCTTCGGGTACAAGCGGGACGCCGTCTGACGGCTGCCGCGCCGCTTGGTATCCTGGGCGCGGTCGTCTCGACGAGGCGCCCTGCGGATGTAGTTCAATGGTAGAACTTCAGCTTCCCAAGCTGATAGCGCGGGTTCGATTCCCGTCATCCGCTCAGCACGCAGAAGGCCCCCGCTCTCCGGAGCGGGGGCCTTCTGCGTGGCTCAGCTCGTCGGAGCCGCGGCGACCTCAGACGTCGAAGCCACCGTCGAAGCCGCCCCCGTCGAAGCCCCCGTCGTCGAAGCCACCGCCCCCGGCATCACCGCCGTCGTCGTACCCGGCCTCGGCGCCCGGGTCGCCGGCGTCGGACTCGGCGCCGTCCTCGAAGCCCTGCGCGTAGTCGTCACCGCCGAAGCCGTCGAACATCGCACCGGCGATGGCCGTGCCGATGAAGGCACCCGCCACGCTGGCGAGCAGGGAGCCGCCGATCACCGCGCCCATCCCCATCCCGCGGCCGCCGCCGGCCCCCGCACCGGAGAAGCTCCGCTCGAGGGTGCCGGGCTGGCGCACCTCGGCGCGCGTCGCCATGCGCGCGAGGTCGCGCGGGCTGTCGGTCTGGGCGCGCTCCGACGCGGGCACCTGGCTGCTGAGCTCGCTGAGCACCTGCTGGCGCTGCTGCGGCGTCAGCTTCTCGAACGCCTCGGCGTGCGCCTGCTCGATCTGCTCCGGCGGCGCCGTCTTCAGCAGGTATCGGTACCGCTCCACGGCGCGCTTGTCGTCGCTCTTCGGCTGCTGCGCGCCCCCCGCGCGGTGCTGGGTCTGGCTGACGGGCTGCGCGGGGGCCGGGTGGTCGGTCCGGTAGCCCCCCTGGTGCCCGGTCTGCGCCGGCTGGCGCTCCTCGCGGCCCAGCAGGCGGTCCAGGAAACCCATCGCGATCACTCCCAGGTGGTCGGGTCGAGCGGTCATGACCACGCTACGGCCGCCGCCCCCGGGCCGCCCTCCCGCGCTCAGACGGTCGGCGGCACCTGGTCCTGGCGCTCGACGTACGTGGTCCGGGCGACGGCCGACCGCCGTCCCAGCGCCACGGTCAGCACGATGGCGAGCACGCCGGCGCCCATGCAGATCCAGCCGACCGCGGTGAGGTCGACGGCGTCGAGGCCGTCCCTCACCGCGAAGGCCAGCACCGCGCCGACGACGAGCAGGAAGATGCCGGTTCCGAGTCCCATGTCGACGATGGTGGGAGCACCCGGTCCGGGCACCAGCCGAGGTCGCGGGGGGTCACCCGGACGGACCGCCCCCGGCCCCGGGCGGCCCCTCAGAGGGGCGGGACGGCGTCGACCAGCACCGCGGGGGCGGTGGGACGGCGAGCGCGCAGCCGACGGACCACGAGCTGCACCGGGAGGGTCAGCCCACCGGCGGCGAGGCAGGTGCACGCCACCGCGGCGAGGTCGGCGGCGCAGGTGCCGAGCGCGGCGGCGGCGCGCCCGGACGCCGCGAGGAGGACGACCCCCACGGCGAGCAGCACGACACCGGATCGCAGTCCCACCCGTCGATCCTCGCGGGCGCGGGGACCGGCACCAGCGGAGCCGACCGGGCTCACCCGGTCAGCCGCGCTCGGTCGCGCTCAGCCGCGGGAGGGGTCCTCCGGGCCGCCGGGGCGGGCGCGGTCGCGGCTGGGCTGCACGCGCTTGGGCTCGCCGTCCTGCTTGGGGTGGTTGGGCGGGAACGGCATCTCGCCCTCACCGGCGGCGGCGTCGCGCTCGGCCATCTCCAGCAGCGGGGTGAGGTCGTGGGCGACGTCGTCGAGGGCGCGCATCGGGTCGCCGCGGCGCGCCAGGAGCGCGGGGACGGTCGCCATCGTGAGGTCGTCCGGCTCGACGTCGGCCAGCTCCACCCACGTCACGGGCGTGGACACGGTGGCGCGCGGTGTGCGGCGCACCGAGTAGGCCGACGCGATGGTGTGGTCGCGGGCGTTCTGGTTGTAGTCGACGAAGATCGCCTGCGTCCGCTCCTCCTTCCACCAGGCGGTGGTGACGCGGCCGTCGGCCCGCCGCTCCACCTCGCGGGCGAGGGCGATGGCCGCCGTCCTCACCTGCCTGATCTCCCAGCGCGGCTCGATGCGCACGTAGACGTGCACGCCGCGCCCGCCGGAGGTCTTGGGGAACCCGGCGAACCCGAGCTCGTCGAGGAGGGGCTGCACGACGTCGAGCGCCACCGCGCGCGCCTCGGCGAAGCCGGTGCCGGGCTGGGGGTCGAGGTCGATGCGGAGCTCGTCGGGGTGCTCCACGGCGTCGGGGTCGGAGTCGGAGGCGCGGGTGGGCCAGGGGTGGAACGTCACCGTGGACATCTGCGCCGCCCACACCAGGGGTGCCGCCGCATCGACGCGCATGGCGTCGGCGTGCCGCCCCGAGGGGAAGGTCACGCGCGTGGTGCGCACGTACGGAGGCGCGTGCGGCGGGACGCGCTTCTGGTAGACCTCCTCGCCGTCGACCCCGTCGGGGAAGCGCTGCACGTACGTCGGCCGGTCGAGCAGGGCGCGCACGAGCGGGCCGAGCTCGCCGTCCTCACCGCGCTGCGCGACGGAGCGGTAGTACTCCACGAGGTGCCGCTTGGTGCCGCCGCCAGCGCCGAGCGCCGGGAAGACGACCTTGTCGGGGCTGGTGAACCTGACGGCGACGCCGTCGACGTCGAGCTCTTCCGCCGGTGCCTTCGGTGCCACACGAGCACTGTGGCCCCTCCCGGGCGCGACGGCAGCCCACCGGGCCGGCGTCCACCCGTCCTGCCCCGCGGGGAGGAGGGTCAGGGGAGGCCGAGCAGGCGCAGCAGCGCCGTCGTGGCCGCCGCGGCGAGGACCACCGCGAGGAACGGCGCGCGGCGCCAGACCAGGACCCCGGCGACGACGACGCCCAGCGGGCGGGCCCACCCGGCGGCCTCGCGGCCGTCGAAGAGCGCCTGCGTCACCACGAGCCCGGCCAGGACGGCGACGGCGAGCCCCGCCAGCAGCGCATCGGTGCTCCCGGCACGGGCCCCGCCCCCGACCCGCGCAGCGAGCCAGGGTCCCAGCAGGCGCAGGGCGAAGGTGGCGACGGCGAGGACGCCGAGTCCCACCCAGTGCTCGGTCCCCCAGGTCACGGGGCACCCCCGTCGCCGCCGCGCCGTCGCGCCCGGCCGGCGAGCACCCCGAGCGCGGCGACGACGGCCGGCAGCCCGACCGGGAGCACGGGCACCGCCGCCACGGCGACGACGGCGCCGGCGACCGCGGTGCGGCGGTCAGCGCGGGTCCGCACCGCGGGGACCAGCAGCGCGAGCAGCACGGCGGGGAACGCGGCGTCGAGCCCGAGGTCGGAGGGGTCGACCGAGGCCAGCACCGTGCCGCCGAGACCGGCGCCGACGAGGACGCCGAGGTTCCACAGCGCGAAGAGCAGCACCCCCGTCAGCCAGAACGCGGCGCGGCGCTCCTCCGGGTCGCGGCGGGGCAGGGTGAACGCGGCGGACTCGTCGGTGAGCAGGTGCGCCGCGAGGAGCCGCCGCCAGCCGGTGCGCGGGACGACGTCGGCGACGCCCATCCCCAGCGGCACCATGCGGGCGTTGAGGACGGTGCCGGTCAGGGCCGCGACCAGCGGCGAGCTCCCCCCGGTGACCAGGGCGACGAAGACGAACTGGCTGGCCCCGGCGAAGACGACGACGGAGAGCAGCACCGGCAGCCACAGCGGTGCGCCCGACGCGACGGCGACGGCGCCGAACGAGAGGCCCACCACGGCGTCGGCGGTGCAGACGAGGAGGACGTCGCGCAGGAGCTGCCTGTCGACTCCGCGTGCCCGGCCAGCGAGACCAGGTGTTCGGTTCAGCGAACGCACTCTGCGAGGATGGAGGTATGGGACGACGTTCGTCAAGGCGAACCGCATGACCGACGGACCGAACAAGACGCCGGCGCAGAGCGGTGCGCCGATCGCCGCCATCGCCGCCGCGCTGCGGCAGCACCGGCAGCGCTCGGGCCTGTCCATGGGCGACCTCGCCGCGCGCGCCGGCGTCGCCAAGTCGACGCTGTCCCAGCTGGAGTCGGGCTCGGCCAACCCCAGCGTGGAGACGCTGTGGTCGCTCGCGACGGCGCTCGGCGTCCCGTTCTCGGCCCTGGTGGACCCGCCCGCTCCCGCGGTGCGGGTGCTGCGCGCCGGGGAGGGGCCGACGCTCGCCGCGGAGGGCGCGACGTTCTCCGCCACGCTGCTCGCCGCGAGCGCGCCGGGCGTGAGCTTCGACGTCTACCGGGTCGTCGCTGAGCCAGGGCACCCCCGGAACTCCGAGCCCCACGCGACCGGCACCGTGGAGCACCTCGTGATGGCCACCGGACGGGCGCTCGCGGGCATCGCCGACGACCCGGTGGAGCTGGGCCCCGGTGACTACGTCGCCTACCCCGCCGACCTGCCGCACACGTTCCGGCCGCTGGAGCCGGGCACCACCGCGGTGATGGTCAGCCAGTACCGCTGACCACCACCGGGGCCCGGGCTCCCTGCGCGAGACCCCACCCGCGACGGGGTCAGGCGCCGCGCAGGTCCAGGGCCAGCTCGGAGGGACCGGCCTCGTCGAGGACGACGGGGATGCCCCAGTCCTGCTGGTAGAGGTGGCACGCGGCGAACTCGGGAACCTCGCCGGTGACCGGGTCGCCGTCGCACGCCGCGGCCTGCACCGAGACGTGCAGCACGCCCGTCGCGCCCGGCTCGAGGGCGGAGGGGTCGATGACGAGCTCGCGGACGAGCCCCTCGGCGTCTCCGGCGCCGGCGCTCAGCAGACCCTCCGGCGAGGAGGAGACGACCAGGCGCGTCGGGTCGCCCCAGCGGTGGTCGAGCTTCTGGCCCGTCGGCGGGGTGAACGCCACGCGCAGCGCCACCGGTCCCGGCGCGAGCGGTGTCGGCGGGCGCTTCACCCGCTGCGCCTCCCCGGCGAGCCTCGAGGCGGCGGCGGGCACCTGCAGGCGCGTGAGCCGCGACGCCGCGGACTCGACGACGACGAAGGTGGCGGCGCGCCCGTCGTCGTCCAGCTCGACGGCCACCGCGGTGGGCTCGGCCAGGTCGCGGGCGAGGGTGGTGACCTCACCCGAGTCGCCGCCGAGCGGGTCGTAGCGGCGCAGGGCGCCGTTGTACGTGTCGGCCACCACCACGGAGCCGTCGGGGAGCAGCGCGATGCCGAGGGGGTGCTGCAGGAGGGCCTGGGCGGCCTCACCGTCACGCAGGCCGAACTCGAACAACCCGGTGCCGACGACGGACCCGACCTGGTAACCCGCACCCGCGACGGGCAGGACGTTGGCCATCCGGTCGTCCTCGACGGTCTTCACCTCGCGGTCGACCCCTCCACCGGCAGCACCACCGGAGCGCTCCAGCCAGCGCAGCGCCGACGTCTCGGCGTCCAGCACCCACAACCGGCTGCCGTCGGCGGAGGTCTCCAGCGCGCCGGTCTGCGCGAACCACGCCTGCTCGGCGGCGCCGTCGCGCAGGCCCTCCGCGGTGGTGCCGGCGAGCACGCGGACGACGCCGCCCGTCGCGTCCACGGCACCCGACGGGCCGGCGGGCGCCGGGTCGAAGGCCCACAGCTGGTGCACGCCGGCCATGGCGATGACCAGCTGGTCGTCGAACCAGGCGGTGTCGAGCGGGGTGGACAGGTCCTGCTCGAGCGCCGGTCCCCCGCCCTCGCGGCGGCGCAGCTGCCGCCCGGTGCCGGCGAGCGTCACCAGCGAGAGGTCGGCCAGGCGGAGCCCGCGGACGGCGTGGTTGGTGGAGTCGGCGACGGCGACGTCCCAGCCGACCCGGGCGGCGACGTCGGGAGGCAGCAGCGCCAGGCCCACGGGCTCGGACAGGCGGGCCCGGTCGGGACCGCCGTCGACGAGGCCGCGCTCGCCGGTGCCGATGCGGGCGCGCTCGGTGGTGAGGTCGTCGTCGAGGACCACGAGCTGGTGGTGAGCGGTGTCGGAGAGCAGGTAGCCGCCGCCGGCCGCCGCCGGGAGCGCCAGCAGCGCCGTGGGCAGCGCGAACGCGCTGTCGGGCGCGGGCGGCGCCACGTAGGGCTGGTCACCGCGCCGCAGCGTCCCCTTGGCCTCGTGCTCGGCCACGAGCTCGCGCAGCAGCACCCCGAGGCCGTGGGCGTGGCCCTCGCCGCTCATCGACGCGACGACGTAGCCCTCCGGGTCGACCACGGTGAGGGTCGGCCAGGCGCGGGCCGCGTAGGCCTGCCAGGTGACCAGCTGCGGGTCGTCGAGGACGGGGTGGCGCACGTCCCAGCGCAGGACGGCGGCGTCGACGGCCTCGACGGTGCCCTCGTGGGCGAACTTCGGGGAGTGCACCCCGACGACGACGAGGACGTCGGCGAACTCGTGCTCCAGCTCGCGCAGCTCGTCGAGGACGTGCTGGCAGTTGACGCAGCAGCTGGTCCAGAAGTCGAGCAGCACGATGCGCCCGCGCAGCCCTGCCAGCGACAGGTCGGCGCCCCCGGTGCCGACCCAGCGGCGCCCCACGAGCTCGGGGGCGCGCACGCGGGTGCGGGGGGTGGCCGGACGCCCATGATCACGGACGGGAGAGGTCATGCGAGGACTCCAGCAGGTGCGGCGTGCGGGGTGGGCTGACGGGTCAGACGAGGGCGGTGTCGTCGTCGCGGTGGACGGCGCCGAGGGCGTCGAGGGCGGCGTCGAGCACCTCGGCGACGGCGACCGAGTCGGTCATCGGCATGACGGGGCTCTCCACGAGACCGGCCGCGAGGCACTCGTGGACGTGCTCGACCATGTGGACGTAGCCGCGGCCCGTCACGGGCAGGGCGACGACCTCGCTGGGCTCGTCGTCGCGCTGCGCGCCCTCCGCCCAGACCTCCAGGCGCGACGGCTTGTGCAGCGGGCCGGCGACCTCGATGCGCCCCTTCGTGCCCGTGATCGTCCCCGCGCCGCCGGCGTGGGCGAGCAGCGTGGAGCCGAGGCGGGCGGTGCGGCCGCCGCCCCAGTCGAGCAGCAGCGACGCCTCGGCGTCGACGCCGTTCTCGGCGAGCACCCCGACCGCGTGGACCGCCTGCGGGGAGCCCCCGAAGACGCCCTGCGCGAAGGAGACCGGGTACACGCCCGTGTCGAGGAGCGTGCCGCCGCCCTGCGCCGGGTCCCACAGCCGGTGGGCGGGGTCGTACGGCAGCGCGAAGCCGAGGTCTCCGGCCACCGAGCGCACCTCGCCGATGACCCCGCTGCTGAGGATCTCGCGGAGCCGGACGTGGTTGGGCTGGAAGCGGGCCCACAGCGCCTCCATGACGAAGACGCCGCGCTCGCGGGCCAGCTCCGCGAGGCCGCGGGTGGCCGCGGCGGTGCATCCGACGGGCTTCTCCACGAGCACCGGGATCCCCGCCTCGACGCAGGCGCGGGCCAGCACGACGTGCTGCGCGTGCGGGGTGGCGACGTAGACGGCGTCGAGGCCGCCGGCCTCGACGAGCTCGCGGTAGGAGCCGTGGGAGCGGGCGAAGCCGTGCTCGGCCGCGAAGGCGGCCGCGCGGCCCGCGTCGCGCGAGGCGACGGCGGTCAGCTCGGCACCGGGCACCAGGGCGATGTCGCGGCTCACGGTGGCGGCGATGCTGCCGGTGGCGAGCACGCCCCACCTCACGGTCGTGGTGCCGGTCAGCTGATCGGTCATCCGAGCTCCTCGGGTGCGGTCCAGGGCCGGCCCAGCACGTGCTGGTCCAGGAAGGCGAAGACGGTGGCGTACCAGAGCCGGGCGTTGCCGGCGCCGAGCACCCAGTGCCCCTCGTCGGGGAAGAGCAGGAACCGGTGGGGCGACGACCCGTCCGGCTCGGTCGAGCGGCTGAGCAGGTCGTACCAGAGGCGCAGCGCCTCTCCGACGGGCACGCGGTCGTCGTCGTTCCCGTGGATGACCAGCACCGGCGTGGTGACCGCGCCGGCGTGGTCGTGCGGGGAGTTCTCGCGCACCATCTGCTCGGTCATCTCCCGCGCCCACTCGGCGGGGAAGTCCGTGGTGCCGGCGAACTGGTCGAGCGCCCACAGCGAGGCGTGGGTGACCACCGCGCGGAACCTGTCGGTGTGACCGGCCACCCAGTTGGCCATGTACCCGCCGAAGGAGCCGCCCATGGCGGCGGTGCGCTCGGCGTCGACGTCGTCGCGGGCGGTGGCGGCGTCGGTGACGGCCATCAGGTCGGTGAACGGCTCGGCGCCCCAGCGGCCCAGGCCGCGGACCACGAAGTCGAGGCCGTACCCGGTGGACAGGGCGGGGTCGGGCAGCAGCACGGCGTAGCCGCGGGCCACGGCGAGCCAGGGGTTCCAGCGCCAGCTCCACGCGTTCCAGCTGTTCAGCGGACCGCCGTGGATCCAGAGCAGCAGCGGGGCGGGACCGTCGGGACCGGCCCCGGCGGGCAGGGCGAGCCAGGAGCGCAGCGGCGTCCCGTCCTCGGCGGTCGCGGTGACCTCGGTGAGGGTGCCGGGCAGCTCCGGCCCGCCGCTCTCGAGCTCGCCGCCCCACGCGCCCAGGGCGTGCGCCGGTGCCCGCAGCACCTCGGGCGCCCCGCCGGCCGCGGGGATCCGCACCGGGGTCGGCGGGGAGCCGACGCTCGAGCGCATCGCGTAGACCCATGCGCCGTCGGGCGAGGGGACCACGTCGGAGTACGCGCCGTCGTCGGGGGTCAGCCGGTCCACCTCGGCGGAGAGGGGACGGACGGTGACCCGGAACACCGGGCAGCGGCCGCCGTCGTCGGCGGTCACCAGCAGCGACCCGCCGTCGGGGGCCCAGGCCAGCGACGCGGGCCAGCGGTCCCACTCGGAGCTGTGGGCGAGCACGAACGACTCGCTGCCACCGGCGTCGACGACCACGACGTCGACGTCCATCGACTGCGACGGTGTCGCGCGCCTCCACCGCAGGCACGCCACCCGGGTGCCCGCGGGGGCCGCGACGGGCGAGGTGTGGTCGTACGCGGGGTCGTCGAGGAGGCTGCGCCGCTCGCCGGTGGCCACGTCGACGGCGACGAGCGAGACCCGGCGGTCACCGCGGGCCTCGGGGACGTTCCACTCGGTGACGGCGGTGGCGCCGTCGGCGGTGAGCGTCCACGACGGGTCGTCGGGGAGGGCGCCACCGACGTGCCCGGTGAGGTCGCGCAGGACGACCCGGTCCGCCCCGGAGCCCGCGGCGCCCCCGGCACCCGCGAGCACCGCGTCGAGGCCGTCCGACCCCCCGGTGCTCACCAGCAGGCGCGGGCGGTCGGGGCCGAGGTCGTGGTCCCAGATCCGCACCGGGAGCGCGTCGTGGAGCACGCCGCTGGTGCGGGTGTCCTTGCGCAGGGCGCGCAGCCGCGCGTCGTCGACGGCGTCGGTGGCCGACGGGAGCGT
This sequence comes from Actinomycetales bacterium, assembly GCA_022701985.1. GTDB lineage: Bacteria > Actinomycetota > Actinomycetes > Actinomycetales > Quadrisphaeraceae > Quadrisphaera. The sequence goes on along the minus strand of JAKONK010000204.1, from coordinate 4,173 downwards.
CGGGCTGCCCAGCAGCACGGTGCCGGCCTCGCGCGCGACCGCGACGCCGCCGACGCCGCCGGGCCGGGTCGCGACCACGCGGGCCTCGCCACCCCCGGCGGGCAGGCACCACAGGGCGGCGGGGGCGTCGTCGCCGCCCTCGCCCTCGACGGCGGCCGGGTCCGTCCGGGAGGAGGTGAAGAGCAGGTCGCCGGCGGGGGTGAAGACCGGGGAGGACTCGCCGCGCGCGCCCCGGGTGAGGCGGCGCGCAGCTCGCTCGCCCGTCGGGTCGACCTCCCACAGCGACGTCGTCGAGCCGCCCCCGCGCTGGTCGAGCAGGGAGACGGCCGTGACGAGCCGGGTCCCGTCGGGAGAGAGCGCGAGCCCGGAGGTGCGGGGCAGGCGGGTGAACGCCTGCAGGTCGTGGAAGGGACCGGTCACTGCTCCTGCCTACCAGCACCCGAGCGGGCGGCGAGCATCGCGTTGTAGGCGGCGAGCTCGGCGTCGCCGTCGCGGTCGGCGGCGCGGTCGCGGCGCTTCTGCTCCTTCTCGTCGCTGCGCGACCACTGCACGGCCAGCACGACCACGAGGAGGAGGGTGGGCAGCTCGCCGATGCCCCAGGCGATGCCGCCGCCGGTGCGCTGGTCGGCGAGGGCGTCGACGCCGAGCCCGAGGCGGGAGAACCAGTCGGCGGCGAGCAGCTCGTTGCCGGTGGTCAGGGAGACGCCGAAGAAGGCGTGGAAGGCCATCGTGGCCAGCAGCAGCACCAGGCGGAGCGCGTACGGGGTCTTCCACTCGCTCGGGTCGACGCCGATGACCGCGGAGGCGAACAGGTACCCGGTGAGCAGGAAGTGCACCTCCATGAGCTCGTGGCCGAGGTGCGTGGAGAGCGCCAGCCCGAACAGGGGCGAGAAGTAGAAGACGATGACGCTGCCGGCGAAGAGCACGGCGGCGACGACCGGGTTGGTGATGAACCTCGCCCAGCGGGAGTGGACCAGCACGGTGAGCCACTCCCGGGGGCCGCGGCTGCCGTCCCGGCGCTTGGGCAGGGTGCGCAGGGCGAGCGTGATGGGCGCCCCCGCCACCAGCAGCGGCGGCACCACCATCATGATCGTCATGTGCGCCACCATGTGGGCGCTGAACAGCAGGTCGATGTAGGCCTGGGGGCCGAACGACGTCACCCAGGCGAGCACCGCGCACCCGGCGAACCAGGCCACCGAGCGGCCCGCGGGCCAGCGGTCGCCGCGGGCGCGCAGCCGCCGCAGGCCGGCGGCGTAGGCGATCGCGAGCGCACCCGCGGCCACGAGCCACAGCAGGTCGGGCGCGGGCTGGAGGAGCAGCCGCGGCAGCGTGGCGGGCAGCGGCGGCACGACGTCGCTCGTGAGCTGCGCGGCGAGGGTGCGGGGGCCGTCACCCGCGGCCGACGGCGGCGGCCCGGTGCGCACCAGCGCGACGGCGACGCCGACCACCGCCGCCATGAGGAGCACCTCGCCCGTGACGAGGCGCCAGAACGGGCGCCGTGCGGCGGCGCGCTGGGCGGTGCCGGAGGTGCGGGCGTCCAGGGCCGCCAGGGCGTGGCGGCGGTGCGCCCAGCCGGCGGCGCCGAGCGCGACCGTCGCGGCGGTCTTGACCCCGAGCAGCGCGCCGTAGGGGCTGAGGAGACCGCTGGCCGTGGCGCCCACCTGCACCCAGCCGTTGGCCAGCCCGGAGACGACCACGAGCACGAAGGAGCCGAGCGCGAGGGCGGAGTAGCGGCGGGCGACGACGGCGAGCCGGTCTCCCAGCTGCGGCCCGACGACGGCGAGGGCCACCAGGCCGCCCGCCCAGGCGCCGACGCCGAGCACGTGCAGCCACCACCCGGACACGGCGGTGTGGTGGCCGCCCTCGGCGCTGCCGTGGCTGCCGAGCGCGATGGGCACCAGCGACGCGGCCACCAGCAGTGCTGCGACCCCGGCCCCGCTGGCCGAGGTGATGCCGAGGGCCACGACCGTTCCGGCGAGCACCGCGAGCACCGCGGCGCTGAGCAGCACCTGGCCGGGGGTCACCTCGGTGAGGAAGTACGCGATCTGGCTGCCCAGGTCGGGGGCGGTGAGCGGGGTGCCGGCGATGTCCGCGAACGACAGGACGGGCTGGACGACGGCGGCGAGCACCCAGGCGACGGCGGCCCCGGCGGCGAGGCGGGCGGCGGCGCGCCAGGCGGCGGTGTCGGGGACGAGGGCGAAGGCCATCAGCAGGAGCGTCCCGAGCACCACGGAGACGGCGAGGTCCCCGGTGGCGCGGACCACGGGCAGGCCCCAGCGCACCAGCGCGCCGGCGTCGCCCAGCACGCCCGGCACCGCGGCGCCCGTCGCGACCATGCTCACGACCAGGGCGAGGAGCGCCGCGGGCACCCCGAGCACCAGGGCGAGCGCCGCGGGCGACCTGGTCGGCGCGGCGTCCTGGGGGCGCCCGGGCCCCGACCGCCCCCCGCCCGGCGCGCGACCCGACGCCTGCTGCTGCACCACCACGTGAGAAGGGTAGGTCGCCCGGCTGACCTCCGACCCCGTCGTCGTCATCGAAGTAAGGCAAGCCTTGCCTGATCTACCCGTGCGGCCCCACACTGGCGCCCATGACCGCCTCCCCCACCTCCCCGGCCCTGCTCCCCGCGGCCGTCAGCGCCCGGACCATCGCCGCGGGCAGCGGCGTCGCCACCCTCGCGGTCGCCGGCTGGCGCAGCACCGGGGTGCTGCACGGCTGCGACGGCTCGGGCCGCCTCGTGCTGCTGCTCCCGCCCGACGCGGTGCTGCCCGACCTGCCCCCGACCGGTCCGCCCGCCGGCACGACGGTGCTGGAGGTCGAGCGCAGCGCCGCCCTTCCCGACGCCACCGTGCCGCTGACCAGCATCCAGGCCTGGGTCGAGCTGGAGGAGGTGCCGCCGGGCGAGCGCGCCGACGCCCTCGAGCTGCTGGCCGCCTGCCACAGCCTGGCCGGAGCGCTGCGGAGCTGGCGCGGCCGCCGGCTGCTGCGCGGCACCGTGCTCCACGCCCACTGCCACCGGGCCCCGCGCTGCGAGGAGGTCGACGGTGCCGACTTCACCGCCGCCCGGCCCGACGCCGTCGCCCCCTGGGAGGCGGACGCCCTCGAGCGCGTGCGGCTCGAGCTCCGGGAGGAGCTGCTCACCGGGCTGCGCCGCTGCGGCTCAGCGGGCCGGTCGGCCCTGGTGCTCGACGGGCCGGCGTGGCGCGGCACCGGCGACCTCGCCGACGCGCTGCCCATCGCCGTCGACGAGCGCGGCATCACGGTGCTCGGCGTCCTGTCCGACGGCGAGCGCCTCCACCTGCGCCTGCCCTTCGGCGCGGCGCCGGCCGACGTCGAGGACGTGGTCGACCTCACGGCCACGGCCCTGCACGAGGCGGTCGCCGCAGCCGCCTGAGCCGCCTGGCAGGGCTGTCAGAGGCGGCGGTCGGCCAGCACGGGGAACCGCTCGCGGCACGAGGTGACCTCGTCGAGGTCGACGTCGACGGTGAGGACCTCCTCACCGGCACCGGCCTCGGCGAGGTCCTCGCCCCACGGGGAGACGACGGCGCTGTGCCCGGCCATCTCGGTGCCCGCGTGCGTGCCGGCGGTGCCGACGGCCACGAGGACCACCTGGTCCTCCACGGCGCGGGCGCGGGTGAGCAGCCGCCAGTGGGCGAGCCGGGCCGCGGGCCAGGCCGCCGGCAGGAGCACGAGCTCGGCGCCGAGGTCGACCTGGCGGCGGAACAGCTCGGGGAAGCGCACGTCGTAGCAGGTGGCGAGCCCCGTCCTGACCGGCTGCCGCGCCTCGCCGCCGGGACCCAGCGGCAGGTCGACCACGACGACGTCCTCCCCCGCCTCCATGAGCTGCGGCTCCCCGACGCCGAAGCCGAAGCGGTGGACCTTGCGGTAGGTGGCCACCACCGCGCCGTCGCGCCCGAGCACCACCGAGGTGTTCCAGAGGTGGCGGCCCTGCGGCCCCGGCTCGGCGGTGCGCTCGACCAGCGACCCGGCGTGCACCACCGCCCCGGCGGCCCGGGCGGCGTCGGCGAGGGCCCGCAGCACCGGGCTGTCGTCGAGGGGCTCGGCGCGCTCGGGCCACTCCCGGTAGCTGAACCCGCCCGGGGCCCACAGCTCGGGCAGGACGACGAGGTCGGCCCCGCGCTGCTCCGCCACCAGCGCCGCGACGCGCTCGACGCG
>JAKONK010000191.1 GCA_022701985.1 Actinomycetales bacterium | reverse complement strand
GCCAGGGGCGAGCTGTTGGTGCCGGGCACGAGGACGCGCAGCAGGGCCGCGGCGGCGGACCGGCGCAGGGCCGGGGCAGCGAGAAGAAGGGCTGACGGGACCGACCGCACCTGGGGCTCCCCGGGGCACGGCTCCCTCAGGGCCTCGCGCGGACGTGCACGCCCCAGCGAGCCGCGTCCTGGTCTTCGGAGCTTGCGCACAGGCCCTGGTTGCGGACTGCGGTGGGCTGCTCGGTGCTCCTGGCCCTGGTCGCCTCGGCCAGGGCGGTGCCGGTGGGTGTCGGCTCCGAGGGGCAGGCGGGGGTGATGGCCGGTCCGGATGGCTCACCGGTGGTGGTCCTCGGCCGGCACCACGGCCAGATCGACACGACCACCGTGGAGGACCTGGACAGCGACCTCCCCGAGCAGGCCTGGGACCGGGGTGACGTCGTCCACGCCGTCCGGCTGGAGCGCGGCGGCGGTGTCGACGAGATCACCTCGGTGGGCCTCGTCTCACCTCCGGCGGGCACGACGGGGACGGCCCCGCGACCCCCGGACTCCGACGAGGGCGAGCTGCACCTCGAGCCACGAGGACGTGGGTCGGTCTTCGACGTGTCGTGGTCCGACGCGCGCCGAGGTGCGGCAGTCTCCGCCGGGCACCGTCGCCTGCTCCGAGGGACGCACCCGGGAGGCGGCTGAGTCGTTCCGGTCACGCGGAGGGACCACTCCGTGACCTGCCGCGCGCCTACTCGGCCTTCGGGCCGCCCGCTGTTCCAGAGCGGTCGTCGAGGCGCGAGCCGATGCGGCGCCCGACGGCCGCTGTCACCGCCACGAGCACCCCGACGGCGCCGGCGACCAGCACCAGGCCGGGCCACCGTGCGAGGGGTCCCCGGTCCCACACCGCTGGTGGGGTCGCGCGCTCGTCGAGGGAACCGCTCAGCGCCGCCGGGGGGACCTGCACGTCACCGACGCGGTAGTTGCCCGAGCTCGTCGGGATGGCGGTCAGCTCTGTGCGCGAGCCGTCGTCGAGGTCGATCGCGACCAGCGACTGCCGCTCCGCACCGTCGTCGTCTTCGCTGCTCGTGTTCAGGACCAGCATCCGTGGCCCTGCCCAGCCCACCAGCTGGCTCTCCACACCGCTGGGGATGCAGGTGGAGGCGACGGCAGCGGAACCCGTCGGCGCGACAGGGACGACCACGACGTCGTAGGTGGACGAGCCGACCCGACCCTCCGAGGAGCAGGCACCGCTGGTGGCCAGCAGCGCACCGTCGGGTGACCACGGCTGGGCACCAGCCAGGTCCGCGCGCACACCGAGGGTGCGAGGCGCGCCCGTCACGGTGTCGACGACGAAGAGCTCCCTCTCGGCGCCCTGCACGACGAGGCTGCGACCGTCGGGTGCCCATGCCACCTGGCCCACCTGAGCCGAGACTCCCAGGGGCAGGGGCAGCAGGCCGCCGTCGAGCCCCACCAGCACGAGGCGGGCAGGGGGTACCTGGACGGGTTGGTCCTCGGGCGCGAGCCACGGGAGGGCGCCGAGCGACGCGAGCACCGAGCTCCCGTCGGGTGACCACGCCACCGGAGCGACGGAGGGGTAGCCGAGCGAGGCGGTGGCGCTGGTCTCGCCGGTGCGCAGGTCCTGCACGGCGATGTCGGCCTGACCGCCGAGGTCGTAGCGGCCGCTGGCCACGTGGGAGCCGTCGGGTGAGAGCAGGAAGGAGCCCGGGGAGCCCTGCATCGCCTCGTCGCGGTCCTCGGCGAGGTCGAGGCGGCGCACCGCGCCTCCGGCGCCGACGACGACCGCCTGCGGGAAGTCCGCGAGCTCGGCACCGTTGCCCTGGCGGTAGGCGGCGACGGCGGGGCCCGGGGGTGAGGCCGAGACCGACTGCGTCACGTAGGAGTAGGCCGGCAGCTCTGAGGGCAGCGCCACAGGCTGCAGCTGGACGGGGGCGCTCGCCGTGGCCAGCAGGTAACCGGTCCCGCCGATCAGGACCACCAGCGCTGAAGTCCTGCCAGGAGCGTTCCGCGCTGTCCGCTGGCCGGCTCGGCCGTGCTCGCGACCGGCAGCGAGCAGGAGGTCGCGGCTTTCGGCCGGCGTCGCTCTCGCCTGGTCGGGAGCCGCGGTCTGCAGCAGGACGGCGAGGACCTCCTCTTCGCGGTGCCGGCGCCAGCGGGTGGGGTAGAGGCGCAGCAGACGCCGGTAGGAGCTCTCCAGCGCATCGTCAGCGCCGGTCGACGGCGTGGCGCGTCGCCGGGAGACGCTCATGACTGCCATCCGAGACGGGGGGACCGTGCGAGACGGCTCAGCGCTGCTGAGCTCTGCTCGTGACGGCGTTGCGCCTCGGCTGCGAGCAGAGCGGCGCCGTCCTCGGTGAGGCGGTAGGTCCGCCGCAACCGGGAGTCGACGACCTCCTCGGAGGCGATCTCGACGAGGTGTCGTTCAGCGAGCCGTTCCAGGGCTCCGTACAGCGTGCCGACGCCGAGGCGGACGGACCCGCCGGACGTGCTCTCGACGTCCTTGAGGATGGCGTAGCCGTGCAGGGGCCCTTGGGCGAGTGCGGTCAGGACGAGGAAGGAGGGTTCTTGGAGGCCTGACCGACTCATGCCGCGACGATACTCTGGTGAGTGGAGTATGCGAGAGGGGTCCACCGGCTCTCGTGGAGCTGTTCGCGGGGTGAGGTGTCGTGGTCGGAGTTCTGGAGGGCGGTGCGCCGGCGTCGAACGGCCCTGGCGAGCGGGTGCGCTCCGAGGCTGACCCGCGCAACGGGCTGCAGCCGGGTGCGGTGGCGGCCGATGGAGGTGTGGTGACTCGCATCTCCGGAAGGTCGGTCGTCCTGGCCCTCGTCGTCCTGCTCACCATCGGCGTGTTCGGGCTCATGGTGGTCAGCCCGTTCGACGGCGCTCCCGCGGGCTCGATGACGGGCCACCACATGAGTGGGATGTCGGAGGGCGGCCACCACGGGTCAGGGCACTGACCCGACGGGCCTCGTCCGGGGCGAGGACGCGCCGTGGCGCGGGACGGCGCGACGTGACTCAGGTCAGCGCGGCACTGGCTGCGATGAGCTCCTGCAGCGCTGCGGCCGTGTGCGGCGCCAGCGCCTCGTCCGAGCGGTCCCCTTCTGACCACGACGCGTAACCGCGCTTGAAGGCCAGGACCCCGAGCTCGGCGGCCAGGTGCGCGCTCACCTGCGGGACTCCCCGCGCGGCGAGCGCCTCGGTCATCACCGCCGCCATCCCGACGCTCTTGAGGGCGTCGCGCTCCTGCAGCTCAGCGCTGGCGGCCACGGCCGCCCGCAGGCGCGGACCCAGCTCGCGGTTCAGGGGGCCCATCTCCGCCGAGGCCCGGGCGAGCCCGTCGGCGACGGCCTGGAGCGGAGTGGCTCCAGCTGGTGCGTCGGTGATGCCCTCGGCGAGCAGGCGGCTCAGGGTCTCCTGCCCGGCGACCAGCACCTCGCGCTTGTCGGTGAAGTGGCGGAAGAAGGTGCTGCGGGTCATCCCGGCGCGCTCGGCGATCTGGGCCACCGTGGTGGCGTCGTAGCCCTGCTCGGTGAACAGGTCGACCGCTGCCACCACCAGGCGCTCCCGCCCTCCGGGCTCCCATCTCGGCACCTGGCCATCCTAGGCGATGCGACACATGTCGCGTCAGAGCGCTACGGTGATGGGACTCCAGTCGCATCAGGCGGCTGGGGAGGTGCATCCGCTCGCCCGGACCGCACCCACGTCCCGATCGCACCGCGAGGGGTTCCTCATGCGCGTCTTCGTCACCGGCGGTACCGGGACCATCGGCACCGCCGTGGTATCCGAGCTGGTCGCCCACGACCACACCGTCACCGCCCTGGCCCGGTCCCAGGCGTCGGCCGACGCCCTCCGCGCCGCCGGCGCCCAGCCCCTCCGGGGCGACCTGGCCGACCTCGAGGTGCTGCGCGCCGGCGCCGGTGACGCCGAGGGGGTGGTCAGCCTGGCCTTCAGCCGGGACTACAGCAGCAGCGAGGCCGTCGAGCGCGGCATGCGGGAGGAGGAAGCGGCCCTGGCCGCCCTGGGGCAGGCGCTGGTCGGCAGCGACCGCCCCCTCGTCGTGGTCTCGGGCACTCCCTGGGTCCCCGGGCGCCTCGCCACCGAGGCCGACCCGCTGCCCACCGACGGCCCCGTGGCCCGGCGCGCCCTGAGCGTCACCGCCGCCCTCGCGCTGTCCGACCGGGGGGTGCGCGCCTGTGCGGTGCGCATGCCCCGCACGGTGCACGACGACGGCCGGGGCGGGTTCGCCGGCCTGCTCACCGCGGCTGCTCGCCGCAGCGGCGTGGCCGGCTACCCCGGCGACGGCACGCAGCGGTGGCCCGCCGTGCACGCCGCCGACGCGGCCTCGTTGTTCCGCCTCGCGCTCGAAGCCGCTCCGGCGGGGACCGCCTGGCACGCCGTGGCCGACGAGGGCGACCCGGTGGGTGACATCGCGGCCGTCATCGGACGCCGCCTCGACCTGCCCGTGCGCCCGCTGCCCGTGGAGGACTTCGGACCCTTCGGTCCCCTCTTCGCCCTGGACCAGCCCGCCTCCAGCGCCCACACCCGCCAGGTGCTGGGCTGGGTCCCCACCCACCCCGGCCAGCTGGCCGACCTCGAGAGGCTCAGCGCCTGAGCCGACCGCGGCAGCGGGCGCCCATGATCCTCGACCGCCTCGGGCGGGCGCTGAGTGATCACGGGTCACGCCACCGGTGCCCCCCGCCCGCGGCGAGCCCCGCATCAGCAGGTCGTGGGGGTGGACCCCTTCGGCTGCAGGGTCAGGTCCATGCCGGGACCGGAGGTGGGACTGCCGTGCTGGACGACCTCCCAGGTGCCCGCCACGGCGTCAGCGCCCATCAGGGTCGCCACGCTGGGGTAGTAGGACTCGCCCATGCCGGTGCTGTCCTGGGTCCACAGGAAGACGAGCTCGTCGTCCCACGGCGCGTGCATCGAGGGGTAGGTCATCAGTCCCACCGAGGCGGTGAAGCCTCCCACCAGGGGGTTGGCGGCAGCGCTGGACAGCGCCGGGAGGCAGGTGCCAGCGACCTGCACGGACGAGGTGGCGTTGGCGATGGTGCCGGAGAGCTGACCGCCGGCCGCGTCGTCGGACCAGGTGATGGCGATCGGCAGGGAGGGGTCGCCGGAGTAGCTGGGGTCCTGGGGGGAGGCGGGGGTGTCGACGGGGGAGATCGTCCCGACCATGGTGGTGCCGGCGAAGACCGACCGGACCAGGGCGTCGCGGTCGATGCGCAGGACCGGGGTGACGGCGGTGACCTCCTCGCCCGTGAAGGTCGCCAGGTAGGCGGTGGTGGCGTAGTCGGGGACACCTGCGGCGTCCGCCGCGGCGGACGCCTGGTCCAGGACCCCGGCGCTCACCTCGTGGACGGTGCCGTCGGCGGTGGCGAAGCCCGCCCCGCCGCGGGTGAAGGCGCCGTAGCCCTGGTCGGGGGAGGGGGCTGCAGGCAGCCGCAGGGCGACCCCGTCCGTGTAGGGCGCGGCGCACACCGGCAGCCCACCGCTGGCGGCGGGGGTGGTGGTGGCGCAGGCGCCGCTGAGGTCGGCCTGGACGGTGCTGGTCGGTGCGCTGGTCGGTGCGCTGGTCGGTGCGCTGGTCGGAGCGCTCGTCGGCGAGCCGGAGGGGTCGACGGGGTCGGGGGTCCCACCTCCGCAGCCGGAGAGGGCGACGGCGGCCAGGGCGGTGGTGGCCAGGGCGAGCAGGCGGTCGGTGCGGGAGCGGGAGGCGATGATCTTCACGTCCTTCGATCGGGAGACGGAGGCGGTCACTGGAGCGGTCTGGGGGAGGTTCACCCGTTGGTGATCACGGACGCACCGGGGTGACCCGCCCGCCTCAGGGCGCGGCGGCAGCGCGCCGCCCAGGACGAGGTCGTCCGCTCCAGGGTCTGGCGGTCCGCCACCGCGGCGGGCCGGGTGCCAGCCCGGGTGCCTGCCCGGGTGCCTGCCCGGGTGCTGGGCTGAGCAGCCAGGACGACGACCTCGAACAGGTGGCGCTGCCCGTCGGCGCTGACCAGGTGGCCCCGGGTGCGTCCGGGTGCTGCGGCGGTCAGGGAGCACACCAGGCGCGCATCCACCGGCCCAGCGGAACCCGCGGCAGCGACCTGGGCGGGGGTTGCGACCGCGGCCACCGAGCAGTCCTGGGCGATGGCGCGCCACGCGGCGTCGTCGTCCCCGGTCACCAGGAGCGAGCGTCCCGGGGTGAGGACGACGACCGAGCCGGCCAGCTCCTGCACGCTGACCCGCCCCGGCGGTGCGAGTGGGGTGCTGGTCGCCGCGTCTCCTGCGAGGTGCGCGCTGGACGTCGTGGTCGTCGTCGTGGCCATCGGTCGTTCCCCTGCTCTGCGGCGGGAGCGCTGCGAGCCGGCCGGCTGCTGCGCTGTGGTGTCGACGAGCCTCGCGCGGCCCGCGTCAAGACCGCGTCAAGCCCGTGTCAGCCTTCCGTCAGATCCCGTCCGGCAGGACCCGCGGTCCGTCCGATCCAGGTGCAGGTGCAGGTGCAGGTGCAGGTGCTGGCGTCGGGGGTCAGTGGGCCGCGGGCAGGCGGACGACGAACTCGGTGCCGACACCGGGCTGGGAGGTGACGGTCAGCTCACCGTGGTGGGCGTGGACCAGCTCTCGGGAGATGGCCAGGCCCAGCCCGGTGCCACCGGTGGCGCGGGCCCGGGCGGCGTCGGCGCGCCAGAACCTGTCGAAGACCAGCGGCAGCTGCTCGGCGGTGATGCCCACGCCCTGGTCGGCCACGCGCACCTCCACGGCGTCCGCCGTGGTGGCGGTGGTGATGGTCACGGTGCCACCGGGGTGGCTGTAGCGCACCGCGTTGGAGACCAGGTTGGTCAGCACCTGGCGCAGGCGCACCTCGTCACCCACCACGAGCGCGCGCCCGCCGTCGTGCTCCGGGGCGGCGTCGCGGCCGTGCCGGTCGTCCAGCTGGAGGGTCAGGCCGGCGGCCCGCGCGACCACGGTGTGGGCCTCGGCCACCGCCCGCACCACCTCGCCCAGGTCCAGGAGGCCGCTGGCCAGGCGCAGGTGCCCGCTCTCGGCGGCGTTGAGCTCGGCGAGGTCCCTGACCAGGTGGCTGAGCTGGCGGGCCTCCTCGGCCAGGGAGTCGATGACCTCCGGGGAGGCGGTGAAGACCTCGTCCTGGATCGCCTCCAGCGTGCCGTTCAGGGTGACCAGGGGGTTGCGCAGCTCGTGGGCGATGTCGCTGACCATCTGCTGGCGCTGGGCCTCGGTGCGGTGCAGCGCCTCGGCCATGGTGTTGAACGCCGCCCCCACCTGGGCCACCTCGCCGCGCCCGGCGGTGGGCACCCGGGTCTCGAGGTCGCCGTGGGTGATGCGGTCCGCCGCGGCTGCCAGGCGGCGCAGGGGCCGGGTGATGGCCAGGGTGCTCACGAGCGCGAGGCCGCTGGCGGCGGCGATGATCGCGGCGATGACCGCCACGGTGCTGCCGGTGGTGAGCCGGTCCCAGCGCAGGGCGGCGGTCTCGGAGGACCCCAGGAACAGCTGCACGCGGGGCGCGAGGCTGGCGCGGTCCGCCTGCTCGGTGCACCGCTGCAGCGCCGCGACCGCGGTCGGGTCTGCCTCGTCGACGACGACGAAGGGCGTGTCGCCGTCCTCGCCGCCGGAGAGGCGGTGGGGGGTGCCGGACCGGTCCAGGCAGGACCCGATCGCGCTGTTCTGCGCCTCGGTGGCCGCCCGCTGCGAGGCCGTGGGCTGGTACAGCGGGTCGGTGCAGCGCGAAGCGGCCTCGTCCTGCTGCTCGGTGGTGCCGGCCCCGTCGCCGTCCACGGTGATGGTGCGGGTGCCGTCACCGACGTCGTCGACGCTGAACCGGATGCCCGCCGCACGCAGGCAGGCCGAGGCGGTCTGGACGCGCTGGGCGTTCTCAGCGACGTCCGCAGCCGACGGTGCCGGCTGGGAGGGGGCGACCGCGCTGACCAGGGAGCCGGGGGCGCTGCCGACCACGCCCGCGGAGTAGGGGTCGAGCACCGCGTCCGGCCTGGGACGGAGCGGCCCGTCGCGCTGGCCCAGCAGCACCGAGGAGTCGACCAGCACCCGCCCGGAGGCGTCCTCCAGGGCGATGCGCCGGTCGTAGCGGGAGGCCAGGTCGGCCACGGTGGCGTCGACGCCGTCCCAGCTGGTGTGCGAGCCGCCGTAGTCGAGCAGGGCCTGGTAGATGTCGGTGTCGTTGCTCAGCGATCTGGCCGCCTGGCTGCGGAGCGCCTGCTCCACGCTGCGCGAGACCGTCCAGGCCGTGGCGAGCACGGTGATGACGGTCAGCGCCACGGTCGCCACCAGCACCCGGGAGCGCAGGCTGGCGAACAGCCTCACCGCGGGCGCCCCGGCGCAGCGCCGGGAGCGTCATCAGCGGCGTCGTCCAGCTTGTACCCGCGGCCCTTCACCGTCACCACGCACGTCGGGTGGGCCGGGTCGGTCTCGACCTTGCGGCGGATGTTCATGATGTGCATGTCCACCGTGCGCTCCAGGGCGAAGCTGTCGAAGCCGGCGATGGCCTCCAGGAGCTCGCTGCGGCTGAAGGCCCGCCCGGGACGGGTGGCCAGGGTCTCCAGGAGGCGGAACTCCCGCGGGGTCAGGGCCAGCAGCTGCCCGTCGCGGCGGGCCTCGAAGCGCTCGCTGTCGATGCTCAGCGCCCCCACGGCGACCACCGCAGCCGCCTGCTGGGCCGGCGCGGTGCGGCGCAGGACGGCGTTGACGCGGGCGACCAGCTGGCGGGGGCTGTACGGCTTGGTGACGTAGTCGTCAGCACCCAGGTCGAACCCCAGCAGCTGGTCGGCCTCCTCGGCCATCGCGGTGACCATGATGACGGCGGCGCGACGCTCACCGCGGGTCACGCGCAGCACGTCGCGACCGTCCAGCAGGGGCATCATCACGTCCAGCACCAGCAGGTCGGGGTCGCTGGTGCGCAGGGCGTCCAGGGCGGCGCGGCCGTCGTGGACGACGTCGACGGCGTGCCCGTCCCTGGTCAGGTAGGCGCGCAGCAGCTCGGCCTGCTTGCGGTCGTCCTCGGCCACGAGGATGGAAGCCACGCTCACTCCAGATCGACGAGCGCCGCGCGGCGCGTGGACGGGTGGTCGTCGTGCGGGGTGCGCCAGGTCCCCGGGACCGTGCCGCACCCCCAGTGTCGACGAGGAGCCGGACGATCTTGAGGACGTCCGTCGTCGGCAGCTGCCGACCTCAGCGGACCTCGGCGCCCGCGAGCGGCGCTCTGGGACCTCGTGCTCCTGGCGCGGGGTCCCAGAGCACCGGCACCGGTGCTGGCGCGGTGCGTCAGCCCTGGGCCTTGGCCTGGGCCAGGCGGGCGTCCCAGTAGGCGTCGACCGCGTCGAGGTTGGCGTCCACGAAGGTGTCGTACTCGGCGTAGGGGCGCCCGTCCTCGTCGCCGTGGGACAGCTGGACCTGCAGGCCGCGGGCCTTCATGAAGTCCACCAGCTGGATCTGGGCGGCGTCGACGTCCTCGTCGGTCTTGAGCAGGTCCAGGTACTCCGGGGTCCCCACACCGTCGATCCAGGTCGAGCCCCCCGCGTCCTCGGTGTCCTGGGGGGCGGGCTCGGTGTCGATCCAGGTGGAGCTCTTGGAGGAGCCGGGGGCCGGCTCGGTGTCGATCCAGGTGGGGCTCTGGGAGGAGTCAGGGGCCACTGCGGAGACCTCCACGGTCGGCTGGGCGGGCTGGGCGGTGTGGTCAGCGGCCATCGCCGAGGTCGCTCCCACCAGGGAGCCACCGACGGCGAGCAGGGCTGCGGCCACGGCGAGGGTGCGGCGGGTCTTGGTCATCGTGGTGTCCTTCCAGCGGCGGAAGGGGGTTCCCTTCCTGGTGCTCCCACTCTGGGACGAGCACTGTCAAGGCCGCGTCAAGGCGCTGTCAGGGTCCGGTCTGTTCGCCCCCGGCGGCTCGAGGCGCGAGCGTCCGCGGTGACCGGAGCCCCTCGCTGCGGTGCGCACCCTGCGACTCGGGTCGCAGGTGGAGTGCCGACCTGCGCACGTCGAGGCCGTGGTCCGCCCGTTCCTGGCGTCGACGTCGACCCCAGCACCGGGGTCGACGCCCTCGGGAGGGACCCACCGTGACCACCACCGACAGGCAGCGGGTCGCCGCTGCACCAGGACCAGCGGCGCTGGTCCGCGAGCACCCGCTCGTCGCCCTCTTCGTCCTCGCCCTCGGCCTGAGCTGGGTGGCGTGGACGCCGTGGGTCCTGTCCCGCGACGGGCTGGGGATCTGGGACTGCGCCTTCCCCTCGGTCCTGGGCACCACCCAGTTCACCGGAATGCTCCCCGGCGCCCACCTGGGCCCGCTCGGGGCGGTGTTCGTCGTCACCGCCCTGACCGCGGGCCGGCAGGGGCTGCGCGTGTGGGGCGGCCGGCTGCTGCGCTGGCGGGTGGCGCCGCGCTGGTACGCGGTGGCCCTGCTCGCCGTCCCGGTCGTCGTCCTCGGCCTGGGGACGGTCGCCGCAGGGGGCGAGGTCCGCGCGCCGGGCCTGGTCGTCGTCGCGACCCACCTGCCGTTCCTGGTGCTGCAGGTGCTCACCACCGGTCTGGCCGAGGAGCCGCGCTGGCGCGACCTCGCCCTGCCCCTGCTGCAGGACCGGTTCGGCCCCGTGGGGGCGGCTGCGGTGCTCGGACCGCTCTGGGGCGTGTGGCACCTGCCCCTGTTCGTCACCGAGCGGGGGTCGTGGCCCGACGTGCGGATCAGCGGACGCCCAGGACCGCCGCGTCCGGTGCTGGCGGCAGGCTCGACGCGTCCGCCGGGCCAGCGGCGTGGGCCGGCCCCGCCTCCGGGGGCCGAGGACCCTCCTCGGTGTGGGCGCGCACCGCCAGGACCGCCACGTCGTCCGCGTGGCCGTCGCCGACCAGCTGGCGCAGGCCCTCGTCCAGCAGGTCCTCCAGCTCCCGGGCCGCCTCGGCCTCCAGCACCCGGCACAGCGCCGCGGTGCCGACGTCGAGGTCGGAGCCACGGCGCTCGACCAGGCCGTCGGTGTACAGCAGCAGCGTCGCGCCCGCCGGCACCTCGCAGGAGTGGTCCACCCGCACGGTTCCCGCACCGATGCCGAGCAGGACGTCGGAGCCCGCTGACCCGCCCAGGTCGACCAGCCCGCTCGGCCGGGCGCGGGCGGTCCCGCCGCCTGCCGCGGAGCCAGGGGCGCAGTCACCGCCGTGACGAAGCACCTGCGCGCGGGCTCCACCGGTGGCCGTCGCGCGGTCGGTGGGGCTCGCGGGTGCGGCGGGCCCGCCCCCCTCAGCCGAGGTCGGCGGAGCGGGGACGAGGAGGATCGGTGGGGGGTGGCCAGCGCTGGACCAGGTGATGCGCCGCAGGCCGCGCTCGGCTTCGAGCGGGCTCTGGTCGATGCGCACCACCGTGGCGCTCGCCAGCACGTCCAGGCCCAGGCGCTCGAGGGCCTCCTCGGTGGCGGTCAGCACCTGCGAGGGCAGCTGGCCGCCCTGCACCGCCCACGTGCGCAGCACGGCGCGCACCTGGCCCATGGTCGCAGCGGCCCGGATGTCGTGACCCATCACGTCGCCGATGACCAGCACGGTCGAACCGTGCGCGTCGACCAGGGCGTCGTACCAGTCACCCCCGACCTGGTCCCCGCTGCTGGCCGGCAGGTAGCGCGAGGCCAGCTGCAGGTGGTCCGGCTGGGGCAGCTCGGTGAGCATCGCCGCCTGCAGGGTGCGGGCGGCCTGGCGGCGGTCCTGCAGCTGGGCCAGCTGGTGCTGCCGAGCGCCGGCGACCACGGCGACCACGGCGGCGGCCAGGGCGACCACCGAGCACCGCACCAGACCGGTGACGAACGGCACGCCGTCGACCAGGCACAGCAGGACGGCCAGCGCGGTGGCCAGGGCACCGATGGCGGCGACGTGGCGGCGCGAGCCGCCGATGCCGGTCAGCGTGGGCGCCAGCGCCAGGGTCCCGGCGACGTTGGAGGCCACCCGGTCTCCCGAGAGGCTCCCCGACCCGAGGTCGAGGGCGACCAGGGCCGCGCAGGCAGCGGCGCCGATCCAGGCCCAGCGAGGAGCGGGGCGCAGCGCGTGGTCTCCGTCGGCGATCATCGGGTCCTCACCCGCCGGCCGGCGCAGTGCTCGTCCTCACGCGCCACAGGATGCCCGACGGCGCCGTGCCGGGTGGGCGACTCGGCAGCACCACCTCCTCCGGTGGCCGGGGGTGGATGCGCCACCCGGGCCGCCGCCGACGACCGCGGCAGCAGGCCCTCCAGGTGGCTCGCGGCTACTGTCGCCCAGGCGCGAGGAGGTCCTCGAGCGAGCGGCCGGTGTGCAGCAGCGGCGGGTGTCGTCCGGAGAGGGGTGTGCGGTGCGGGACTGGGGTGCGCCCACGGGCAGCCTGCCGGTGGTGCGGGAGCTGCTCGGGCTGCAGCGCTTCCCGCCGCAGACGGTGTCGGTGCGCGGAGCGCGTCGCTTCGTGCAGGAGTGCCTGACGGCGACGCCGATGCAGGTCCTGGCCGATGATGCCGGGCTGCTCGTGTGCGAGCTGGCCGCAAACGCCGTCCTGCACGCCCGCACCGACTTCGACGTCGCCGTCTCCGCCCTGCACGACCGCGCCGGTGTGCGCGTGACGGTCCGCGACGACGCCGCGGCGCTGCCAGCGGTGACCGCCCCCAGCGCGACGGCGATGAGCGGGAGGGGGCTCGCGCTGGTGCAGACGCTGGCCTCGCGCTGGGGGGCTGGACCGAGCTCGAGCGCCCGCAAGGGCGTCTGGTTCGAGCTCGACCTGCCTGCGGTCCCGCTCGACCCGACCGGTCCCAGCAGCTCCCCGACCGGTGAGGTCCCCTGCGCTCCCGACGACCAGCCGGGGCCCAGCGTCGAGGAGCTCCTGGCCGCCTGGAGCGACGGCGGACCGGCACCGGCGACGTCCGCGGGCGCGGACACCGGCGACGGCGAGGCGGAGCGGCCCGCGCCCCCTGGGCGGTCGGAGGTCCTCGACGCGGGCCTCGGCCAGGACGAGGCGCTGGAGGTGGTCCTGCCCGCTCTCGACGCCGCGGACCTGCTGGCCGCCAAGGAGGGCATGGACGACGTGCTGCGCGAGCTGCAGCTGGTGCTGCTCGACCCGAGGGAGCGCGCAGCTCCCGGTGCGGCCGCCCCGGGCGCAGGCAGGACCTCGGACAGCCCTCCGGGCGAGCTCGAGCCGGAGCTGGCCCGTCGCCTGGACGCCGCGGCGCGCGGCTTCGACGTCGTGCGTCGACAGGTCCGCCAGCAGGTCAGCCTCGCGGTGGCTGCCGGCGAGGTGCACGTCCGGCTGCACCTGCGCCTGCCGGCCGGGGTGCGAGCAGCGGCGGTGGAGTACGTGGCGGCGGTCGAGGCCGCTGAGGGCCTCGCCGAGCGGGGGACGTTCCTCGGCGCCGGCGCCCGCACCCTCAGGCGCCACCGCGCGGTGCGGCGCGCCTACCTCGGTGAGGTCATCGCAGCCTCACCCTCGTGAGCGCCACCGGCACCGGCCCGAGGACGGTGGGTGGACAGCGCCCGTCGGCACCGCCCGGCGTCGGGTGCCGCGGCCCTGCTTGACTCACGGTCCAGGATGGTCGTTCGTGGTGAGCCGCAAGAACCTGCGCAGCGTCTTCGACGCGCTGCCCTTCCCGTGCATGCTGCTGGACACCGACCTGGTCATCACCGAGGTCAGCGCTGTCTACGCGACCACCATGGGCATGGCCCGCGAGCAGCTGGTCGGCCACTACCTCTTCGACGCCTTCCCCCTGTCCGATGCGGCCGCCGAGGACGTGCGCAGTGGTGCGGTGAACCCGCTGGTGCTGGTGAGGGCGTCCATGCAGCGGGTGCTGGACACCGGTCAGCCGGACCCGGTGCCGCTGCAGAAGTACGACCTGCCCGACCCCGACAGCCCCACCGGGTTCAGCGAGCGGTGGTGGAGCTTCACCACCTTCCCCATCACCGAGACGAGCACCGGAGTGACCACCGGGGCCCCACCGACCACGTCCGCGCCGTCGGCCCCGGGGCGCGTGACGGGGCTGCTGCACCTCACCGAGGACGTCACCGAGGAGGTCACCCGCCGCACCGGCCTGCCCACCGACGCCCTCGCAGCCGTGGCCGAGGAGGTCGAGCGGTCCACCGCGCTGCTGCGCGGACGCACCCGTGAGCTCGAGGCGGACCTCTACACCCGCGCCGTGCAGGTCCAAGCCCTGACCGCTGCCCGTGAGACCGCGGCCCACCGCCTGGCCGGCCTGGCGCGCACCGCCCTGGCGCTCGCCCAGGCGCGCACGGTGCAGGACCTCACCGACCAGATCACCGACCAGGGGCTGGCTGCCCTGGGCTGCGACGGGGGAGCCGTAGCCGTCTTCACCCCCGGTGACGCCGCCACCATGGACCTGACCATCACCGACGGCTTCGGTGCTGCCACCCAGCGCGACTACGCCCGCCTGCCCGCCGACAGCCACCTGCCGGCCTGCGTGGCGGCCACCACCGGGCGCGCGGTGCTGCTGCACGACGCCGCCGCCAGCACCGCGTGGGACCCGGAGATGAGCGCGGTGATGGCCTCCACCGGTTCCCAGGCGTTCGCCTGCCTGCCGCTGAGCGCCGGGGGGCACCTGCTGGGCTCGCTGGTGGCCGGGTGGCGCGAGCCGCAGACCTTCGACGTCGGGCAGGTGGAGCTGCTGGCGGCGTTCGCCGCCCAGTGCGCCCAGGTGCTGGACCGCCTGCTCGTCGCGGAGGCCGAGCGCGCTGCTGCCGCGACCGCGGCCGCGGCGTGGGAGACGCTGCAGCGGTCGCTGCTGACAGCCCCTCCGGAGCCCGACCACGCTCAGGTGGTGGTGCGCTACCGCGCCGCAGCGCGCGCCGCCCAGGTCGGTGGGGACTGGTACGACGCGTTCATCCAGTCCGACGGGGCCACCGTGCTGGTCATCGGCGACGTCATCGGCCACGACACCATCGCTGCCGCGGCGATGGGGCAGGTGCGCACCATGCTGCGCTCGGTGGCCGCTCACACCGGTGAGGGCCCGGCGAAGGTGCTCGCCGCCACGGACCGGCTGCTGCGCACCCTGATGCTGGAGACCTCCGCCACGGCGCTGGTGGCCAGGGTGGAGCAGACCCCGCAGGACCGCGTGCGGGGGGTGAGCCGGGTGCGCTGGTCCAGCGCCGGTCACCTGCCGCCGCTGATCATCGACACCGACGCCACGGTGACCCCGCTGAGCGCGTTGGACTCGGACCTGATGCTGGGGGTCGACCCCGACACCCGCCGTCACGAGTCAGCCGTCACGGTGGACCGCGGGTCGACGCTGCTGCTGTACACCGACGGGTTGGTGGAACGGCGCGGGGAGTCGCTGGACGTCGGGCTGGAGCGGCTGCGGACGGTCGCGGAGGGCCTCGCTGCTGCGGGTGCTGACCTGGACGAGCTCGTGGACGGGCTGCTGGCGCGGTTGGTGGACGTCCAGGGGGAGCGGGCTGATGACGACGTGGCGCTGATCGCGGTGAGGCTCCACCGCCAGGACCAGCCCCGCCCGTCCGAGGCGGGACCGAACCGGGTCCCGGACGGCGTCCCGGCGGAGCGCTGACCGGGCCCCCGAGGCTCCCGGTCACCGGGTGGACACCGACCGCCCCGATCGCGGTCGTCACGTGTCGGTCCAGCACCACTGGACGACCTGCAGGGCCGGACCGCTGCCGGGCAGGTCCGCGCGGTCACCCCAGTCGCACGCGCACGCAGGCCGCACACCAGCGGCGCGGTGCACGGACTTGATGTCGTTGCCCATGACTACTACATCCTCCCCGTGCTCCTGCCGATGAAGTGAGTGCCGAGCAGCACCGGTGCAACACGTCGCAGGTGCTGCCGCAACGGGGGGACAGGACCGATGTGGGTCACTCGAGGACGTGCTGACCGATCTACCCGCTCGCACCGCACGGCTGCGCCGGGCCCGGAGGAGATCGCGAGCGAGGCCGAGGCCGACGTGCAGGCCGTCGCTGCTGTGGTGCGGTCGCTCGCCCAGGCCGACAGTCCCCGGGACGTGGTCAGCGCGGCCCTGCGCGCGGTCCGTGAGCAGTTCGGATGGGCCTACGGCTCCTACTGGCAGGTCCACGACGGTGCCCTGCAGCTCGAGCAGGAGAGCGGGGACGCGGGACCGGAGTTCCGAGAGGTCACCCGCCGAGCCACCTTCGCCGAAGGGGTGGGGATGGCCGGGCGCGCCTGGGCCGCGCGCGACCTGGTCGTCGTGGCCGACACCGGGACCGTCCAGGACTGCGTGCGCGCTCCTGCCGCTCACCGGGCGGGTCTGAAGAGCGGGGTCTGCCTGCCGGTCGCGTCGGGCGGTCAGGTGGTCGCCACGATGGACTTCTTCACCACTGACGCGCTCGCTCCCCGCTCCGGGCGCCTGGACGCGCTCCGCTCGGTGGGGCTGCTGGTCTCCCAGGCGCTGCGGCGCGCCGAGGAGGTGGCTGGTCAGACCACAGCAGCTCAGGACGTCGAGGTCGTCAACACCGTGCTGCGCAAGCTGTCCGCTGCCCACGACCCCCGGGTGGCGATGCGGGTGGCCCTGGAGACGATCCGCGCTGACTTCGACTGGCAGTACGGGTCCATCTGGGTGCTGGACCAGGCCGGTCCGGGTCGCCCGTTCCTGCGCTTCGAGCAGGAGTCGGGAGTGGTGAACGAGGAGTTCCGCGCCGTGACCACCAGGGCCACCTTCGCCGAGGGCACCGGTGTGGCTGGACGCGCGTGGGCTGCCCGCGACCTGCTGTTCGTGGCAGACCTCGCGCAGGTCACCGACTGCGTGCGGGCCCCAGCCGCCCGCAGCGCCGGGGTCAGGAGCGGGGTGTGCCTGCCCGTCCTCGTCGGCGGTGAGGTGGTCGCCACCATGGACTTCTTCGCCACCCGCACCCTGGTCATGTCCGCCTCCCGCGAGAGCGCGCTGCGCAACACCGCCTTCCTCCTGGGTCAGGCCCTGGAGCGCATCGGCGCCCAGGAGCGGCTGTCCGCCGCCGGGCAGGACCTGCTCGCGTCGATCGGCGAGGTCGAGCGCAACGTGCAGGCCGCTGCGGCGGTCGCTGAGCGCGGCCACCAGCTCACCGCGCAGGCCGATGCCGAGGTCGCCGGGCTGGGGGAGTCCAGTGCGCTGATCTCCAAGGTGGTCTCCACCATCTCCGCGATCGCGGCGCAGACCGACCTGCTGGCCCTGAACGCCACCATCGAGGCCGCCCGCGCAGGGGAGGCGGGCAAGGGCTTCGCGGTGGTGGCCGGGGAGGTCAAGGAGCTCGCCACGAGGACGGCGCGGGCGACCACCGAGGTCGACGGGAAGGTGCGGGCGATCCAGGCGCAGGTGACCACCGTGGTGGAGCGGCTCTCTGCGATCACCGGGGTCGTCGACGAGATCAACACCACGCAGGGCGTGATCAGTGGAGTGCTCACCGAGCAGGCGGCCACCACGCGAGCCGTCTTGAGCTGACCGCCCCGAGGGGGAGGCCACCTGCTCGAGGTGCGCCTCCGCCTGCGGAGGCGCGCGAGCGGGACCCGAGGCGTCGGACCTCGCCCTGTCGGGGTGGTCGACCACGTGCGCCTCGCGCGGACAGCCCGCGGGGCCCGACCCATCACCCACCACAGCCCGTGGTGGGTGAGCTCCCCACACCTCCGTGGCAGCAGTGCGCCACGACCGACCGGAACACGGAGACGTGATGTCGACCGTCGACGCCCTCCTCCCCGCCGTGGGGCTGTTCGCGTGTGCCGCGGCCCACCTGCGATCTCGCCGGGCCGCCGGCGAGGGCTTCCTGTGGCGGCGACTCGCTCTCGCCGCCGCGGTGGTCGTCGTCGACGCGGGTTCCTGGCAGGTGCTCTCGCGCACCGGCGTCACGGGTCCTCGGGCGGCGCTGGCGGTGGCCGTGCCGTGGGTCGTCGTCTTCCTGGCGCTGTACGGCGCCCTGGTGCGGTGGAACCGCTACCCCACGGTGCTGGCGGACCCCCACGACACCCTGAACGGCCTGAGCAGCGTGCTGGCCGCCACGGCGCTGGGGGACGGGGTGCTCCGGCTCCTGTGGGCGCCCGCGGCCGCGGCCACCTGGTGGGAGCTGCCCGTCCGGGTGCTCCCCGTCGCTGTGCTCGTGGTGTGCCTGGGCACCGCGGCGTCCTTGCCGTCCTTGGCGGGACTGTCCCGAGACCGGCGGTTCTGGATGCTGACAGCAGCGCTGGGCGCTCTGGCGGTCGCCGCGGCGGGGTGGTCGGCCCGTCTGACCAGCCCCACCGCCGGTCTCCCCGCGTGGGCACAGCTGTCCGCGGCGGTCAGCGCAGTGCTGCTCGCCGGGGCGGCGTGCGTCCGTCCCGAGGTCCACGCCCAGCGCCCCACCCGTGCCAGCGACTCCACCCACGGAGCCTTCGGGGTGCTCGTCACCTCGTTGGCGACCACGGTGCTGGTCTTCCTCAGCAGCGGCACGGTGCTGAGCCTCGCGCTGGCCGTGACCGCTGCGGTGGGCTCAGGGCTCCGCCTGCGCAACAACGTGGCGGACCTGGCGGACCTCGCACAGGTCCGCCGTCTGGCGCTCACCGATGACCTCACCGGCCTGGCCAACCGCCGCGCGCTGCTCGGGCAGCTGTCCCAGCGGCTGGCCGGCGACCAGCACCTCGTCCTGGCGCTGCTCGACCTCGACAAGTTCAAGGAGGTCAACGACGGCCTGGGCCACCAGGCGGGAGACGAGCTGATCGCCGCCGTCGCGGCGCGCCTGGGCGACCACCTGCCGGCGGGGCACCTGCTCGCCAGGCTCGGAGGTGACGAGTTCGCGGTCGTGGTGGGGGCACCGGTGGGCCCGGCCGCCTCAGCGGCGGTGACAGGTGCACCCGCCCTGGGGGAGAGCATCACCCGGGTCATGGCCGCGCCCTTCAGCATCGGCGCCGCCACGGTCCACGTCACCTGCAGCGTCGGTGTGGTCAGCACCCACGACCACGCACCGGGAGCCGCGGGTGGCACCGGTCCGAGCGCGACCGGACCCCTCGTCGGCGAGCACCGGGCGACGGAGCTGCTCCGTCGAGCAGACGCGGCGATGTACCAGGCCAAGCGCACCGGGACCGGGGTGGCGGTCTACGACCGCGCCACGCACCTGGAGACCTCGGGGGAGCTGATGCTCGTGGAGCAGCTGCGCAGCGCCCTGGTGGTGGGGGAGCTGGTGCTGCACCACCAGCCGCAGATCTGCGCTGCCACGGGAGAGGTCCGCGGCGTCGAGGCCCTGGTGCGCTGGCAGCACCCGAGCCGGGGACTGCTGGCACCGGGAGCGTTCCTGGAGTCCGCCGAGGCGCACGGACTGATGGGTTCCCTGTCGGACGTCGTCCTGGCCCTGGCCCTGGAGCAGCTGGCTGCTCTCAGAGCCGGCGGCGTCGACCTGCGGATGTCGGTCAACCTCTCGGCGTCCAACCTGCTGGACTCCTCCCTGCCGCAGCGGGTGGCGGCCCTGCTGCACTCCAGCGGGGTCCCCAGCAGCGCACTGGTCCTGGAGGTGACCGAGAGCGTCGTCATGGGCGACCCCGAACGCAGCCTGGCCGTGCTGGAGGAGCTGGCCCTGCTCGGTGTCGGCCTCAGCATCGACGACTACGGCACCGGCTACTCGTCGCTGGCCTACCTGCAGCGCCTGCCGGTGCACGAGCTCAAGCTCGACCGCTCCTTCACCTCCGGTCTGCTCGACAACCCGCGCGTGGGCGCTGTGGTGGCCAGCGCCGTGAACCTGGCCCACGCGCTGGGCCTGCGCGTGGTCGCCGAGGGCGTCGAGGACGACGAGGTTCGAGCGCGGCTCGTGGAGATGGGGTGTGACGAGCTGCAGGGCTACCTGTTCTCACCACCGCTCGCCGTGCACGACCTCGTGGACTGGACGGTCTCCTGGGCCTCTCGCGAGGAGCTGCGCGGTGTCGGGGTGTCGCCGGACCTGCCGACCGGAGCGTGACCACGAGAGCCGTCCCCCGGGAGGGGCTGCGGGGCTGAGGCGGCGGTCGTCGGGGGTCCGCCGCGCCCGGGCCCGGCTCGCGAGGACGCCGCGCGGTGGGCGGCGGGCGGACCGCCCCGGTCCAGCCGGTGCCGCCTCAGGGTCTCGCGAGAGCCGGCCCGGTCCTGGTCGCGGGTGCGGCCGAGCTCGACGCCGTCAGGAGAGGGCGTACACACCCTCCGTCAGCTCGGTCCACTGCTCGCTCCGGCCGGCGTCGGCGCTCTCACCCAGCAGGTAGCGGTCACCCGCGACGCTCATCTCCAGGACCCCGCCCGGACGCGAGCAGGACGAGGCCGAGGTCTGCGGGTCCTCGGCCACCACGACCAGGCAGGTGCCCAGGTCCTCCTGGCTGGAGCGCGCCACGAACACCCGGCTGGAGCCCCACGACGCCACGAAGCGGGTGCTCGCGGCGTCCACCTGCGCCGTCTCCAGCACCGTCGCCGGCACGGCGTCGGTGGCCCGCTGGGCTCGACCCAGCTCGGACGGCTCGAAGGCCGTCGAGGTGCAGGAGCTGAGCACCGCCGCCGCGAGCAGGACGCCCAGTGCTCGACCCCGCAGCGCCTCGCGGCCAGTCATGACGTGGTGCCCTCCCTCTGCCGCCCCCACCGAGCGGTGATGACGAGACCCTAGGCCGCGAGGGCCCGGCGGTGATCGTGACCGGAGTGCGCACCAGGCGGGGTGGCGCGCCTCCGGCCAGCAGATGAGGCGCGGCCACCCCGCTCGGGTGACACCCTCGCCAGGTGGACACCCGTGACGAGGACGCCGTCATCGACCTCTACGAGCGCTACCTGGCGTGCTGCAACGAGCACCGGGTCGACGACCTCGAGGGGTTCGTCTCGGAACGCATCAGCGGGTCCGGGCCCGAAGACGGCTCGTCCGCCTTCGTCGACGGGGTCAGGGCCGTGTGCACGGCCTTTCCCGACTACCGCTGGGACGTGGAGGAGCGCGTGGTCCGAGGCGACACCATCGCGGTGCGACTGACTGGCCGGGGGACGCACACCGGCGCCTTCTGCGGCATCCCTGCGACAGGACGGCGGATCGAGACCCAGGAGCTGGTCCTGTACCGCATCGCTGACGGGAAGATCGTGAACTGCTGGGGCGACCTCTTCCCCGTCGTGCGTGATGCGCTCACCGCCGGCATCCAGGAGCCGCAGTCCGGTCCCTGCGGTTGACCGGTAGGTGGGCCCCGCGAGGTGCAGGTGGCCCACGGGATCGTCCACCGACCGGCGAAGCCGTGGACGGCGACGGTGCACAGCCTCCTGCGCCACCTGCTGGCCGCTGGACTCCCCGTGCCTGAGCCCCTGAGCCTCGACGACGCGGTGGAGACGGTGCGCTGGGTCCTCGGCGAAGCGGGACAGGACTGCTGGCCACACCAGCTCGGCCTGGCGGGGGTCGCCTCAGCCGGGCACCTGCTGCGGCGCGTGTACGAGGCCACCCGGACCTGGGAGCCGCCCCCTGATGCCGTGTGGGCGGTCCCCGAGAGCGAGCGGTCCGCGGCGCGGAGGGGGTGATCTGCCACGGTGACGCGCAACCGGCCAACACCGCCTTCTCCGGCGGCGCGGCCGTGGGGCTGTTCGACTGGGACAGCGCTCGTCCGGCTCCACCGCTCAGCGACGAGGCCCACGCCCTGGAGCGGCTGGCTCCCTTCGAGGACGACCCGGCGGGTGCGGGCCTTCTCGGACGGGTACGGCTGGGAGGGGGCCTCGGACGTGACGGAGGCCGTGGTGCGTCAACAGCAGCTCGCCGTCGACGAGGTGGTCCACCTCGGGCGTGCGGGACACGAGTCGTAGGCGTCGTGGGCGGCGCAGCGGTGGCCGGTGAGGTGGCGGTCGACGCCGGTCACGTCTCGTCGCCCGGCCCCTCGCCGGGTGCTCACGGGTGCACTTCCACACGTGCTGGCTGCCTGGTCAGCGTCCAGGTGATCACCGCCGTCGGGCGACCCGCCGTTCCGACGCCCCGCCGGTAGCGGGTGCAACGCGCGGGGCGGCTCTGCCGTCATCCTGGTGGCGGTCCGCTGCAGGGCCCGGACGCGGAGGTGCTGGCGTGGTGGCTGGTCGTCGTTCGCTGGTGGGCCGCTCAGCGGTGTCGGGACTCGTGGCAGTGGTGCTCGCCGTCGGGGCGGGGCTCCTCGGGGCGGCTCCGGCGAGTGCGGCGACACCCGCCCCCGGCGGTCCCACCGCGGTGGGCTCGGTGCCGCCCGAGGTGCAGGCGGCCTACGACGGGGAGTTCCTGCGCCGGATGGTCACCTCCACCCACGGCACCAGCGGGCAGCTGCGCGCCGGCACGGTCCACCAGATCTTCACCTTCACCCAGGACTTCGTGGAAGGCGGCAGCACCGCTGACCCGGTGGAGGCGGGCGAGGCGTGGATCGCGGGAGTGGAGGTCGACGGCGAGCCGGTCGGGTGGCAGCGGACGTTCCTCGACGACGGGGGCGCCGTGCAGTCCTCAGGGTGGAACCCGGACCCCGACGGCGCCGAGGCGTTCCTGGCGGTCACGGCCGGGGCGCTGGTCGAGGTGCCGTCGGACGGAGCGCTCTTCACCCTCGTCGACGGTGTCGTCACGCCCGTCAGGGTCCCGCAGTGGGACGCCGGGCTCGGGCCCCGCAGCCTGGCGCAGGTGCAGGCGGACTTCGCCGTCTCGCGAGCGGAGACCGCGGCTGCCTACGCCTGCTGCAGGCCCTCGGACGGCTGTGCCGGCGGAGGGATCGGAGTCGCCGGTGCAGGTCCGGCAACTGCTGACTGCCCCTCCCGTCTGCTCCCTCCGGGGGTGCTCGCCCTCGCGGGAGTCGCCGTCGCCCTCGTGGTCGGGGTCGGGTGGACGGCTCTGCGGCAAGGTCGGTCACGGCGACTCGACGGTGCTTCCGCGCGCTGGATGCCGTGACCGTGCACGGGGAGGGAGCACGCCTCATGGCCTTGCGACCCGCCACGACGACTCCGCCCCGTTCGACGTCCCACTGACGACCGTCCACCGGGAGCCGGCGGCCACGTGCGCCGTCACTGCTCCGTCAGGACCTGCTGTCGTCGTGGGCTACCCCCGAGCGTCGGTGCGAGGGGACGGTGAGAGGGGCGCTGGTCTGCCCGCAGAGGACGATCCCCGCTGGCGCGGCACGGCCTGCTTCGCCGCGTACATGGCAGCGTCAGCCCCCGCCGTGAGCGCCTGGGCACTGGTGGGCCGGTCGACGGCGTGCACCCCGATGCTGAGACCACCCCCCACGACGACGCCGTCCACGACGAACGGCTCGCTGAACGCCCTCCGCAGGCGCGCTGCCACCACCTCGGCGTGGGCGAGGTCGTCCAGGTCGTCCAGGACGACGACGAACTCGTCGCCACCGGTCCGGCCGATGGCGGCCTCACCCCGGGTCCCGGCCCGCAGGCGCGCCGCGACCTGGGTCAGCACCGCGTCACCGGCCGTGTGCCCGTGCCGGTCGTTGACCGCCTTGAAGCGGTCCAGGTCGCAGAACAGGACCGCCACACCGCGTCCGGGGCCAGCGCCGGCCGCAGCCCCCTGCAGGGCCTCGTCGAGTGCGCGTCGGTTCAGCAGACCCGTCAGCGGGTCCCGCTCCGCGCTGTGGCGCAGCGCGGCCCGCACGGTGTGCTGCTGGGCGGCGAGGAAGGCGAGGTTGCCCACGGTGGAGACGGCGTAGCCGAGAGCGGCCAGGGAGAGCCACGGGGCGATGCTGCCGCTGGCGTGGGGCACGGCGCCGAGCGTCTCCGCCCAGGCGGTCAGCCCCACCAGCGCCGCGGTGACCGGCGCGCCCACGACGAGAGCGCGGTGGTGGTCCCACTGCAGGTGCACGGCCAGGACGAGCCCGCAGGCGGCGGCTGTCATCTCCGGGACGCCGGCAGCGGTGACGGCTGCGGTGGCCACCACGCAGCCCAGGGCCGTGCGCCGGCCGTTGCGGTCCTCCAGGTGGCCACCCCCGAGGGCCCTCTGCACCGGGTCCAGGCGCAGCAGGAGGAACAGGGCCCACAGGAGGGCCTGCAGCGCCCAGGGGACCGCCTCGACGACGCCGCGGACCTGCAGGACCACCGGGACGCCGATGTTGACCAGGACGCCGACGGCGGAGTACGCCTCGCCCAGGCGGGACCGGGCCTGTGGCACCTCGAGGGAGCGACCCGCACCCGTCGGGGTGCTCTGCTGCGTCACGCCGGCGCTATCGGCACCAGCGGCACCGGTCTTGATCGACTCCACGCGCCAGTGACCCGCCCGGCCCAGCGCATCTGCGGTCGCCCCCGCGAGGACCGCCGGCTCGACGGGTCCTGGCAGCGGGCGGTGCAGCGGCACGAGCCACTGCCCCCACCTGGCGCTGCGAGGTCTGGTCACGACCACCCGACATCACACGGTGACCACCAGCTTGCGGGCGGAGACCCCTGCGCGGAGGCGCTCCAGGGCCTGGGGCACGGCGGCGAGCCCGTCACCGACGACCTCGGCAGCCGGCGCGGGCCGGTGACGACCCTCGCTGAGCGCGTCGGGGAGGTAGCGCCGGAAGACGGCCGGACCGACGGCGTTCTGCGCGGTCGTCCCGCCCCAGATCGCCGACACGTGCACCCCGTGGGGGCGCGCGAGCAGCCCACGA
Organism: Actinomycetales bacterium; assembly: GCA_022701985.1. Classification (GTDB taxonomy): domain Bacteria; phylum Actinomycetota; class Actinomycetes; order Actinomycetales; family Quadrisphaeraceae; genus Quadrisphaera. The sequence goes on along the minus strand of JAKONK010000191.1, from coordinate 3,517 downwards.
GCGGCGGTGACGGGGGTCGGGTAGGCCGATGCGACGCGACCGCTCCCGCTGGTCCGCCGGGCGATGGCGACGGCGCGGGCCAGGGAACCGGTCCCGATCGCCACGGTCCCGGCCAGGACGTGCCCCTCCAGGGCGCGCACCAGGACCTGCACGGCAGCCGGGTCGCGGTAGTCCACGACGTCAGACGCCCCGAGCGATCGCACCAGGTCGTGGTTGTGGGGCGACGCCGTCGCCACGACGCGGTAGCCGGCACCCCGGGCGAGCTGCACCGCGTTGCTCCCGACGCTGCTGGAGGCGCCCCACACCAGGACCGTCTCCTCGCGCACGACGGCGTCCGCGGAGGGCAGGGCGAGGCCGAGCTGGTCGGACTGGAACAGGCCGGCCGCGGCGGTGCTCACCCCGAGGGGGAGCACCACCGCGTCGGTGAAGGCCGTGCCCGTCGGCAGCACGGTCACGAGGTCGGCGCGGAGCACCGTGAACCTCTGGAACGCACCGTGGGCGGGGCTGTTGCTGAACCGCTCCTGACCGGTGGCGAACCCGATGACGCGGTCGCCGACGGCGAGGGACGTCACCGCGGTGCCGACCTGCGCCACCTCTCCAGCGACGTCGGTGCCGAGCACGGCGGGGTAGCGCAGCCACGGGTAGACGAAGCGGCGGCGGGCGAACCCCGACACGGCGTCGACGGGGTTCACCGCGAGGGCCCGCACCCGGACGACGACCTCACCGGGGCCGGGGCTGGGCACCGGCGCGGGGCCCACCCCCAGGGCCGAGCTCGGCGACGCGAGCCACAGGGCTTCGTTCGTCGTGGTCATCGCAGACCAACGGGCAAGAGCACGACCTCGATGACGACTACGGGCTCGCGGACCACGGGGCTGCCTCTCCTCGATGACACGTCGTGCCACCATCGCACGTGACGACACGTGGTGTCATGCCCTAGTCTGGGCCGGTGGGCAGATGGGCTCCCGACGCGCGAGGGCGCCTCGAACGGGCGGCGCTCGAGCTGTTCGTCGAGCAGGGCTACACGGCGACGACCGTCCCGCAGATCGCCGAGCGCGCCGGGCTGACGACGCGGACGTTCTTCCGCCACTTCGCCGACAAGCGCGAGGTCTTCTTCGACGGGGACGCGATCCCGCAGGCGGCTCGCCGCCTGCTCGAGCAGGCCCCGGCCGACGTCGACCCGTTGGCGCTGCTGCGCCACGGCCTGCGCCAGGTGGGGGTCGAGCGCTTCGACGGGCGCCGCGAGGAGGTGCGCCGCCGCCGCGAGATCATCCTCGCCGAGCCGGCGCTGCGCGAGCGCGACGCCCAGAAGCGCGACGACCTCGTCCGCGTCCTGCGCCCGGGCCTGCTCGCCCGCGGAGTCGACCCGCTGGGCGCCGCCCTGCTCGCCGAGACCAGCGTGGCGGTCCTGCACGTCGCGCTCGAGACGTGGCTCGCGGACCCGGAGGAGCGGGTGTTCGGTGACGTCACCGACGCGTGCTTCCACCGGCTGCTCATGACGTCGGCTCCGGTCTGAGGGCGCGCCGGGTGGAGCCGGCGCAGCCGTCGCCCACCGCCGATGGGGCCGACGCCCTGCCCGCACCGGTGTGGCACGCGGAGGAGGCCTTCGACGTGCCGTCCGCCCTCTGCCAGGACGGCACCACCGAGGCGCGGGACCCGGCCGCCGGCTGTGGGAGCGCGCCCGGTCACGACCGCATGGACGCTGCGCTGCGCGCGACGGCTCGCCGTCGACCGCCACCGCCGGCACGTCGGTCGACCAGGACGACCACCAGGGCGGCCGCGCTCGTGGTCGCCGCGGCGAGCAGCCCCGACTGGTACGCGGTGGCGAAGGCCTTGGCCGCTCCCTGCAGGAGCCCAGCGCCGTCGTCGCCCAGCTCCTCCGCTGCAGCGACGGCAGCGGCCACTCGCTCCTCGGCCGTCTCGACCGCGGACGGGTCGACGTCGGCTGCGGCTCGGGGGAGACCGACGTCGCCAGGGTGGCCAGCGCTGCGGCGGTGGCGGCGGCACCGAACACCCCCCGGCGGACCGCGCCCAGCCGACCGACCAGCCAGGGGACGAAGGGTGACGCCGCGAGCAGACCGGTGTCCGTGGTGAGGAACAGCAGGGAGGTCTGCAGGGGGGAGAGGCCCTGGACGAGCTGGAAGTACTGGGGCCCCACCGAGGTGGAGGCCGAGAAGGCGGCGGCGGTGCCGAGCAGCAGCACGGCTCCCGCCCGCAGCTGTGGGCGCCGCAGCTCCTCGGTCGGCAGGAGCGGCACGGGAGCGGATCTCTGGCGTCGCACGAAGGCCGCGAGCAGGGCCAGGCAGATCCCGAGCGGGACCAGCACGGCGGTCGAGGTGACGCCTCGGTCACCGACAGCGCCGATGCCGTACGCGGTCGTGCCCAGACCAGCGGCGGGCGCCCGGCAGGAAGTGACCTGGAGGAAGCCGCACCGGCGAGCACCCGCGGCCTCCGGCCGGCACGAGCGGCGGCGACGCGGGTCCTCAGCCCCCGACCTCGGCGGCGCTCGTGGTGACGACCCTGTGCGCTGCCACCGCATGCGGGCAGCAGAGCGTGCCCGACACCTCGGACACCTCCGCACGCCTGGTCATCGCGTGTGACGCAGCCTTCGCACTGCGGTCGTGGGACGACGACACCGGTGCGCCCGATGCCGATGCAGCTCGGTTCGAGGGGTTCACAGGCGCCCCGCCGACCCGACGAACCGTCGAGGAGGCGCGTCGCGCCGGCTCACCGAGCGTGCCGCACTCGGCGTCGGGCGAGGTGACGGACGAGGACAGCGTGCAGGACGACGTTGAGCAGGGCCGGGCCGTACAACGCGGCGAACTCCACCAGCTGCGTCCACCAGGGGTACGGGTAGTCGTGGGCGCTCATCGGCAGGACCGGTGAGACGAACTTGTCGTAGACGTTGAGCAGTGACCACGGCAGTCCCAGGGGGACCAGCGGCAGCGTCAGGATGCCCGCGCCGATGTTGGCACCGTCGTCCGGGTCGGTGGTGAGGAGCATCGTCAGGGTGAGCGCGGTCAGGCCGACGACGACGGCGGCGTGGACGACCAGCAGTGGCGAGAAGTACCAGCGTCGTGCGATCACCCGTGCCACCGCAGAGGGCCAGCGGGGCAGGAACGCCCTGGTGCGTTGGTGGCAAGGAGCACGAGGTCATCGTGACGGGCCCTCAGTGATGGGTCCGTGCGGCTCGCCGATGCTGTCCGACGCCGTCTCCTGAACTGACTGAGGCGCCCGGGTGTGATGGTGGTGAATCACCGTGGGTGTGCTCCTGGGGCATGGGTTCATCCTCGTTCCCAAGGTCATGAACCTCCATCACGCCCAGGGCGAGTCAGTCAGCGTCTCGCTGACCGCCGTTCACCCGGTACCGGGGATCTCGTGGAGGCGTCGACGGCCGGCGGTGGCGATCCGTCGCGGAACGGATCGACCACCGGTGGGCACCCGGCCGGAATGCACGGCCCTGCCGAGGCGCTGCAGATCCCGGTCGTCCAGTTCCGTGTGTCGTGTTCCACCACGTCCC
>JAKONK010000187.1 GCA_022701985.1 Actinomycetales bacterium | reverse complement strand
GAAGCTGATGGTGGGGTCCATCGCCATGTCCAGCAGGTCACCGACGGTGCCGCCGGTGGCGGACAGGGAGGCGAACTCCAGCTTGGGGGTGGTGAGGAAGTCGTACCACCACCACGGGCGGGTGGCGGTGTCCAGCACCGTGCCGAGGGAGAGCTGCGGGGGGATGGAGAACCCGTTGCGCTTGTCGCGCAGCCGCGCCCCGGCCACGGGGGTGTCGACGGTGAAGAAGAGGGTGTCGAACCCGGCGGCCGCGGCGCGCTCGACCAGGGCGTAGGAGACCTCCCGCTGGCGCATGACGTACAGCTGGAACCAGTTGCGCCCGTGGGGGTTGGCGGCCTTGACGTCCTCGATCGAGGTCGTGCCCAAGGTGGACAGGGTGAAGGGGATGCCGGCCGCGCCCGCAGCTCCGGCGCCGGCGGTCTCGCCCTCGGTCTGCATGAGGCGGGTGAAGCCGGTGGGGGCGATGCCGAAGGGCATGGCGCTGGGGCCGCCCAGCACGGTGGTGGAGGTGTCGACGCTGGCGACGTCGCGCAGCACCCGGGGGTGGAACTCCACGTCCTCGAAGGCCTGCCGGGCGCGGGTGATGGAGATCTCGGCCTCGGCGGAGCCGTCGGTGTAGTCGAAGGCCGCCCTGGGGGTGCGGCGCTCGGCGATGGCGCGCAGGTCCTCGACCGTGAGGGCTGCGTCGAGGCGGCGCTTGCGGCCGTTCAGCGTGGGCTTCTTGAACTGCAGGTACTCCAGCAGCTCGGCGGGCTTGGGGGCCTGTCGCTGGACCATCGGGTGCTCAGCCTCTCTGCAGCGCGTCCGGGTGTGCGGTCACCCTGCACCAGTCGGCCCCACCGCGGGCTCAGCGGGGCCGGTCGACCACCGCCCCGAGGCCGCCCAGCAGCGAGGCCAGACCCAGCTCGAAGGCCTCGGCGGAGCGGTCGCCCGCCTCGCCGGTCACCGCGCGCAGGGCGCGGCCCATCGCCGGGGTCGCCGCGCCGCCGTCGGCCCAGACCTCCACCGGGGCGCCCGCGTCGAGCGCCGACCCCAGCACCAGGCAGTCCAGCACGGTGATCACGTGCACCACGGCGCGCCCGTCGGCTCCGGCGCGCTCCAGCACCTGCGCCAGCGCCTCGTACCCGGCGAGCACCTCGGGGCTGCTCACCGTCTGCGCGGCGAGCAGGGGGACGACGCGCGGGTGCGCCGCCATCGAGCGGCGGTACGCCCGCGCCCAGCGCTGCGCGAACTCCGGCCAGGGCTCGCCCTCGGCAGCGCGCAGGACGGCGAAGGGCCGGCTGACCACCGCGCGGACGCCCTCCACGACCTCCGCGCGGCCCCCCGGCACGTGGTGGTAGAGCGAGGAGGCGCTCACGCCGAGCTCGGCGGCGAGGCGAGGCATGGTGAACGAGCCCGTGCCGTCGACGAGGGCCAGCGCCGCGTCGAAGACCTTCTCCCGGCTGAGCAGCGGGGTCGTCGGCCGGGCCACGACCGCCCCTCAGGCCGGCTGCTGCTGGGTGGTGCAGTGGATGCCTCCGCCGAAGGCGAAGACGTCGCGCGCGTCGACCTGCACCACCTCGCGGTCGGGGTGGGCGCTGGCCAGCACGGCGGCCGCAGCGGCGTCCCGCTCGTCGTCGAAGCTGCACAGCACCACCGCGCCGTTGAGGACGTAGTGGTTGACGTAGGAGAAGTCGACCAGCTCGCCGTCCACCTCGGAGGTGCGCGGGGCGAGCAGCTCGGTCACCCCCAGGCGGCGCCCGCGGGCGTCGACCGCGGTGCGCAGCAGCTCGAGCACCTCCTGCGACACCTCGTGGTCGGGGTGGTCCGGGTCGGTCTGGGTGTGCACGAGCACCCGCCCCGGGGCGGTGAAGGCGGCGACGATGTCGACGTGGCCGCGGGTGCCGAACTCCCCGTAGTCGGCGGTCAGCCCGCGGGGCAGCCAGATGGCCGTGGTGGTGCCCAGGTGCGCGTGCACCTCGGCCTCGACCCGCTCGCGGGTCCACCCGGGGTTGCGGTCCGGGTCGAGCTGCACGGTGTCGGTGAGCAGCACGGTGCCCTCGCCGTCGACGTGGAAGCCGCCTCCCTCGGTGACCAGCGGCGACGACGCCACCGGCACCCCGGCGAGCGACGCCACGCGCCGGGCGACGAGCGCGTCCTGCTCCCAGGCGGCCCAGCTCTGGGCGCCCCAGCCGTTGAAGGTCCAGTCGACGGCCCGCACACCGCCGTCCTGCTCCTGCGTGCCGGTGGAGCGCACGAAGGTCGGGCCGGAGTCGCGCAGCCAGGAGTCGTCGAGGCCCGTGGGGTGCAGCTCGACGCGCGGGTCGAGCAGCTCCCGCGCCGCGCGGACGTCCTCGGGGCGCACCAGCATGCTCAGCGGCTCGTGAGCCACCACGGTGTTCGCCACCCGGCTCCAGGCGGCCCGGGCGCGGTCGAGGTCGGCACCGCCCACCTCGCCGAAGGTGGCGTTGGGCGGGGGGAAGGCCATCCACGTGCGGGCGTGGGGCTCCCACTCGGCGGGCATCGTCGTCACCACAGCAGCTCCTGCCTCGGTCGCGGTCCGCACCGACGCCGACCCGTTGCGCTGGTCCCCGCCGGTGCCCCAAGATCTGGCGCACAGTAACCGAAAGGCTGTCGGTTCGGCAGTCCCCGCGGAGAGGTGGAGCGCATGGCACCGCAGAGCCCCGGCCCCGAGGTCGACGTCGTCGAGGCGTCCGTCGCCGACCTCCGCACCGCCCTGGAGAGCGGCCGCGCCACCGCGGTCGGGCTGCTCGAGGCACACCTGGCGCGCGTCGCCGCCTACGACGCCCCGGGCACCGAGACCGCGCTGAACGCCGTCGTCGTGCTCAACCCGGCTGCGCGCGACGAGGCGCGCGCCTCCGACGCCCGCCGCGCCCGCGGGGAGGTGCTCGGCCCGCTCGACGGCATCCCGTACACCGCCAAGGACAGCTACCTCGTGCGCGGCCTGACGGCTGCGGCAGGCAGCCCGGCGTTCGTCGACCTCGTCGCCCAGCACGACGCCTTCACCGTCGAGCGCCTGCGCGCGGCCGGCGCGATCTGCCTCGGGCTGACCAACATGCCGCCCATGGCCAACGGCGGCATGCAGCGCGGCGTCTACGGCCGCGCCGAGAGCCCCTACAGCGCCGACTGGCTCACCGCGCCCTTCGCGTCCGGCTCCTCCAACGGCTCGGGGACGGCGACGGCCGCCAGCTTCGCCGCCTTCGGGCTGGGGGAGGAGACCTGGTCGAGCGGGCGCGGGCCCGCCAGCAACAACGGCCTGGTCGCCTACACGCCCTCCCGCGGCGTGATCTCCGTGCGGGGCAACTGGCCCCTGGTGCCGACCATGGACGTCGTCGTCCCGCACACCCGCTCCGTGGCGGACCTGCTGGAGGTGCTCGACGTCGTCGTCGCCGACGACCCGCAGACCCGCGGCGACCTGTGGCGGTCCCAGCCGTGGGTGGCGCTGCCCGCGGCCTCCGAGGTCCGGCCGCCGTCGTACCCGGCCCTCGCCGTCGACGGCGCCGAGGCCGCCCGCGAGGTGCTGCGCGGCCTGCGCGTGGGCGTGCCGCGGATGTACGTCAACGCCGACCCGGAGGGGGGCACCGGCACCGGCATCGGCGGTCCCACCGGGCAGCGGGTCGAGACCCGCGCCTCCGTCATCGCCCTGTGGGAGGCGGCGCGCGCGGACCTCGAGGCGGCCGGCGCCGAGGTGGTGGAGGTCGACCTCCCCGCGGTCACGAACTACGAGGGCGACCGCGCCGGCGCCCCCACCATCGCCACCCGCGGCCTGGTGCCCGCGGAGTTCCTGCGCCACGAGGTGGTCGACCTCGCCGCCTGGGCCTTCGAGGACTTCCTCGACGCCAACGGCGACCCGGCGCTGCACACCCTGGCGGACGTCGACGGCGCGCAGATCTTCCCCCGCCCCGACGGCGCCCTGCCGGACCGGTACACCGGCTTCGACGACGACCTGCCCACCTACCCGCAGTGGGTGCGCGACCACCCGGGCGCCTCGTACGCCGACGTGCCCGGCATCGAGGAGGCGCTGCGGGGCCTGGAGGAGACCCGGAGGCTCGACCTCGAGGAGTGGATGGACGGCCTGGGGCTGGCCGCCGTCGTCTTCCCCGCGGTGGCCGACGTCGGCCCCGCCGACGCCGACGTCGACGAGGCGTCGCAGGCCGCGGCGTGGCGCAACGGGGTCTGGGTGGCCAACGGGAACCTCGCCGTCCGGCACCTGGGCATCCCCACCGTGACGGTGCCGATGGGCGTCATGGCCGACACGGGGATGCCCGTCGGGCTCACCCTGGCCGGACGCGCCCACGACGACACCCGCCTGCTGCGCCTGGCCGCGGCCTTCGAGGCCACCGGCTCGCGGCGGGTCGCGCCGCCGCGCACGCCGCCGCTGCGCTGAGGCCGCACCGGCGCGCGCGCCGTCTGGACCTCGTCCGGATGGCGTGCGGCACCTCGTGCGGACACCCACACTGCTCCCCGTGACGAGCCCGGCGCGGAGCGCCCTGCTGCTGGGCGCCCTCGGCGTCGTGTTCGG
>JAKONK010000154.1 GCA_022701985.1 Actinomycetales bacterium | reverse complement strand
GCCAGGTCGAGCAGCGGCCCCCCGTGCTGCGCGGGGTCGAACACCCGGTGGCCGGGGTCGAAGTGCTCGCCCAGGTCGGCGTCGACAGCGCTGACGGCGCCCAGCGCGCCGTCGTCGAGCAGCTGGCGCACGACGTCCCAGCGCGGCAGGTAGGCGCTCCACAGGGCCTCGGCGCAGAAGACCCCCGCGGCGCGGGCGGCGTCGGCGATGCGCCGGCCCTCCGCGGCGTCGAGGGCGAGGGGCTTCTCCACCAGCACGGCCTTGCCCGCCTCGACCGCGGCCAGTGCCCCGGCGAGGTGGTCGGCGTGGCCGGTGGCGACGTAGACCACGTCGACCTCGGGGTCGGCCACGAGCTCGGCCCAGCTGCCGTGGGAGCGCTCGACGCCGAGGCGGCCGGCGGCGGCGCGGGCTCGGTCACCGCTGCGCGAGCCGATCGCGGTGAAGCGCTGGCCGGTGCTGCGGGTGACCGCGGTGACGAACCGCTCGACGATCCACCCCGTGCCCATGACGCCCCACCGCAACGAGGGGGCCGCGAGCGGGTCGGGGGTGCGGGGCTCGGGCAGCGCCGTCGGCAGCGCTCGGGAGGGCGCGGCGCTCACGCGGGGACCTCCACGGAGGTCCAGGACCCCCCGGCCCGCATCGAGCGGATCGCGGCGTCGCAGACCGCGGCCGCCAGGAGGCCGTCGCGAGCCGTGGCCAGCCCCGGCGCACCCGTCGCGCCGGGTGCCGAGCGCCGCGCGCCACGTCGGACGCCGTCCACCCAGGCCTGCAGCTCGAGCCGGTAGGCGTCCGCGAAGCGCGGGCGCCAGTCGGCGGCGAAGCCGCTGGAGCGCGCCAGCCCCGTCGAGCGCGTGGTGAGGGCGACCACCTGGGTGCTCTCCGCGAGGGCCAGCGCGCCGCGCTCGCCCACCACCTCGCAGCGGATGTCGTACCCGTACCGGGCGTTGAGGAAGACCTCGACGGTGCTCAGCACGCCGTCGGCCGTGCGCAGGAGCAGCAGCTGCGGGTCGTGCAGCCCCTCGGCGGCCTCGGAGCTGCAGCGCGGCGCCTGCCACGACACCTCCGCCACGGGGGAGCCGAGCAGCCACGGCAGGGAGTCGGCCTCGTGCACGAAGGAACCGGTGATGCTGCTCTCGCTGGTGGCGCCTGGACCGGCGGTGACGCCGCGGCTGGTCCCGTGGACGACGAGCGGAGCGCCCACCGCCCCCTCGTGCAGCGCGGCGCGCAGCTCGACGTGGGCGGGGTCGAACCGCCGCATGAACCCGAGGGCCACGAGGTCGTCGGTGCCGTCGCGCTCCAGCTGCTCGACCACGTCGCGCGCCTCGGCCAGCGTCGGGGCCAGCGGCTTCTCGCACAGCACCGGCTTGCCCGCCGCCGCGGCGGCCAGCACCAGCGTGGCGTGGGTCGCGTCCGCCGAGGCGACGACGACGGCGTCCACCTCGGGGTCGGCCACCAGCGACGCCCCGTCGGGGCTCGTGCCGGCACCCAGCTCGGTGGCCAGCGCCTGTGCTCGTCCGGCGTCGAGGTCGGTCACCCGGGTCAGCTCCGCCCCGGAGACCGAGCGGGCCAGCAGCCGCGCGTGGTCGGTGCCCATCACGCCGGTCCCGACCACCCCGACGCGGACGACGTCGCTGGCGCCCGCGCGGGTGCTCATGCGAGGCCCTCCCACGTCCCGGACGCCGCTGAGCGGCTCATGGCGTCCAGGGCCGCGGCGCTGGCCACGGCGTCGTCGAGCGTCGCCGGCCCGAGGTCGGCGCTCAGCGACGGGTCGGCGGCCGAGCGCAGGAACCGCGCGGCCTCCACCACCTTGAGGTCGTCGTAGCTCATCGACGTCGCCGCGCCCGGCTGGAAGGCGGCGTAGTCGCCGGCACCGGGACCGACGAACAGGGTCTGCGTGGGGGCGTCCTGGTAGGCGGTCCGCCCGCCCGCGAGCGCCGAGGAGGAGACCGAGAGCTCACCCATGCGCCGGAAGTCCCAGCGCAGCGCGCCGCGGGTGCCTGCCACCTCGAAGCCGTAGGAGTTCTGCTCGCCCACCGCCACGCGGCTGGCCTCGAGCACCCCGCGGGCCCCCGAGGCGAACCGCAGCAGCGCCGTCACGGCGTCCTCGTTCTCGACGTCGCCCATGGGCGTGTCGGTGCCGAGCTCCACGCGCTGGTGCCCCGAGGTGGCCCCCGACGGCACCGCGCGCTGCGGGATGAACACCGCCGTGTCGGCGACGACGGCGGCGAGGTCGCCCACGAGGTAGCGGGCCAGGTCGACGCCGTGGGAGGCGAGGTCGCCCAGCACCCCGGCGCCTCCGCGCTCGCGGGAGTACCGCCAGCTGAGCGCCCCCGAGGGGTCGGCGGCGTAGTCGGAGAGCAGGCGCACGCGGATGCTCTCGACCTCGCCCACCGCGCCGTCGCCGAGCATCCGCCGGGCGGCCTGCACGGCCGGCGCCCAGCGGTAGTTGAACCCCACGGCCGAGCGCACCCCGGCGGCGGCCACGGCGTCGCGCACCGCGGCCGCGTCGGCCTCGGACAGCCCGACCGGCTTCTCGATCCACAGGTTCTTGCCCGCGGCGGCGACGGCGGCGCCGATCTCCCGGTGCAGGAAGTTGGGGGCGGTCACGCTGACCGCCTCGACGCGCGGGTCCGCGATGGCGGCGCGCCAGTCGAGCGCGGCGCTCGCGAAGCCGTACTGGGCGGCGGCGGCCTCGGCGCGGCCGGGCACCTCGTCGGCCACCACCACCAGCTCGGGGCGCACACCCAGGTCGGGGTAGTGGTGGACCACCCGCGCGTAGGACTGGGTGTGCACCCGCCCCATCCA
>JAKONK010000129.1 GCA_022701985.1 Actinomycetales bacterium | reverse complement strand
TGTCGGCGCGGAGCACCGAGGTGTAGACGACGCGCTGCACGCCCGCGGCGACGGCGGCGTCGACGACGGCGCGGTGCTGGCGCTCGCGCTGCCCGATGTCGCTGCCGGAGACGAGCAGCAGGGCGTCGACGCCCGCCAGGGCCGGGGCGAGGGTCTCCGGGCGGTCGTAGTCGGCCTCGCGGACGGTGACGCCCTGCGCGGCGAGGTCGGAGGCCTTCTGCGGGGAGCGGACCAGCGCCACCACGTCGGCGGGGGAGGTGCCCCGGCCGAGCAGCTCGGTGACGACGAGCCGGCCGAGCTGGCCGGTGGCTCCGGTGACGGCGTACGTGGTCATGTCAGGCCTCCATGGGTGCTTACGAAAAGTGAGCGCTTTCGGAAACGCAGCGTACCCCGGCCGCGGCGGTACGCTGGACCACGTGCAGACCGAGCCCGACGACGCCCTCGTGGCCGACGTCTTCGCCCGCGCCTGCACCTCCCGCTCCCTGCTCGCCGACGTCACCGGCCGCTGGGGGTCGCTGGCCGTCCTGGCCCTCGCCGACGGCACCGCCAGGTTCGGCGCGCTGCGCCGCCGGGTCGACGGCGTCAGCGAGAAGATGCTGTCCCAGACCCTGCAGGCCCTCGAGCGCGACGGCGTCGTGGTGCGCGACGTCGTCAGCACCGCACCCCCGCGCGTCGAGTACGCCCTCACCCCCCTCGGGCGCCGCATCGCGGTGCGCCTGCGCGACCTCGTCGAGGTCCTCGAGGGCTCCGTCGGCGAGGTCGAGGCGGCCCGGGCGGCGCACGGCGCGCGGGAGGCGGGCAGGATCGAGGCGTGAGGCTCCTGCTCGTCCGCCACGGCCAGACCCCGTCCAACGTGCTGCGCCTGCTCGACACGCGGGTCCCCGGCCCCGGGCTGACCGACCTCGGTGAGGAGCAGGCGGGCGCGCTCGTCGACGCGCTCGACCACGAGCGGGTCGACGCCGTGTGGGCCTCCACCGCCGTGCGCACGCAGCTGACGGCCGGCCCGCTGGCGCGGGCGCGCGGCCTGGAGGTCCGGGTGCACGACGGCCTGCGCGAGCTCGAGGCCGGAGACCTGGAGATGTCGGGGGAGGACGACGACGTCCTGGCCTACCTGCTCACCACGTTCGCGTGGGCCCGGGGCGACCTGGGCGCGCACCTCCCGGGCGCACAGGACGGGCACGCCGCCCTCGCCCGGCTGGACGACGGCGTGGCCGCCGTCGCGGCGTCGCTCTCGCCCGACGGCACGGCGCTCGTGGTGAGCCACGGCGCGGCCATCCGCGGGTGGGTGGCGGCGCGCACGCAGGTCAGTGCCGACTTCGCGTCGTCGCACCCGCTCTTCAACACGGGCCTGGTGGTGGTCGAGGGCGACCCGCAGGTCGGGTGGACCGCGCTGACCTGGGCGGGGGAGCCGCTCGAGGGCCCCGACAGCCCCCTGTGGGCCGCGGGCCCGGCCGCGGAGCCGGTGCGCCCCGCCGCCTTCGGGGGCTGACCCCGCGGAACGGGTCGGGTGGCTCAGGCGGCCTCGGAGCGACCGGCCTTCCAGTAGCCCATCGCGGCCAGCGACGTCTTCGGCAGGCCGGCCCCGCGCACGAGGCGGCGCAGGTCGCGCACCACGGACGCCTCCCCGGCGACCCAGGCGTACAGGTCTCCGCTGCCCACGGCCTCCGGCACGTCCCACAGCACGTCGAGGTCGGCGTCCGAGGACAGCGGGTCGGTGGCGGTGACCGCGGCGGTGGGCAGGCGCGGCGCGGGAGCCACCAGGCCGTCGCCGTCGAGCAGCGAGCGCACCGCGTCGACCAGCAGCGACCCGTGCGCGGCCTCGCCGGCCGGGCCTCGGCGCGGCAGCCAGCGCACCGCGGCGCCGCCGGAGGCGACGGGCTGCAGCGCGTCCTCGGCGCAGGGGACCTCCAGCAGCGCCACCGTGCGGCGGGCGGCCTCGGGCTCCAGGGCCTCCAGCACGGCGCAGACGGCCGGGACGGCGGTCTCGTCGCCGGCCAGCAGCAGCCGGCCGCCCTCCGGGGGAGCCCACTCGCGGCCCCAGGCGCGCCCGGTGCCGGGGCGGTCCGGGCCGACGACCACGAGCTGGTCACCGGCGCGCGCCGTCATCGCCCAGCGCGAGGCCGGGCCGGCGGGGGCGTGGTCACCGGGGGAGGCGCCGTGGAGCACGAAGTCGACGTCGACCTCGCCCAGGCACGGGCGCGCCCCGCGGACGGTGTAGGTGCGCAGCAGCGGTCGCTGGTCGCCGGGCGCCGCGAGCCACTGCGGGTACCAGTCGTCGCCCCACGCGCGGCAGGTGGCGACGAGGTCGGCGGCGGTGCGGCCCGGGGCGGGCAGCACGACCTTGATGCGCTGGTCAGCGCCGCAGGCGCCGAAGCCGAGGAGGTCGTCACCGCTGAAGGTGATGCGGGTGAAGCTCGGGCACAGGCGCTGGACGCGGCTGACCTCCACGGCGAAGGTGCGGTACCCGGGGCTCTCCACGCAGGGAAGGCTAACCTCACCGATGGGGTCCGGGCCACCCCCGGCGGGCGTTCAGCCCAGGCCGGCCGCCAGCCGCTGCGGCGCGTGGCGCGTCGGCTCCCGGTACAGCGGGTACAGCTCGCCCACGGTCCGCTCGACGGCGGCGCGGTCGAGCCAGGCGGGCCCGCCGACCCGCTCGGTCGCCTCGGGGGTCAGCACCACCGGCAGCTGGTCGGCCGTCGTCGGCGCACCGAGGCCCACCAGGTCGCTGCCGCGGTCGAGCAGGCGGCGCAGCACCCGCTCGCCGATGCGCAGGTACGACAGCGTCTCCACCTCGAGCCCCGGCACCACCGCCTTGACGGCGTGGACCGGCTCGCCGTCGGGCGTGGTCCGCGTCCACGACAGCGACAGGACGTCGAAGCCGCGCAGCCGCTCCAGCCACGTCTCCAGCAGCGCCTGCGGCGCCTCCCACGCCGCGCGCGGGCTCGTCGGCAGGTCGGCGAAGGGCACCGAGGTGCGCCGGCCGAGCAGCGCTGGGGCGAGCAGCCGCGCCAGGTCGGGGCCCGTGCGCGCGGCCCAGCCGGTCATCGCCTCCAGCGCCCGGGCCTCCTGCTCCGGAAGGGGGACCGCCAGCTCGGCGGCGAGGTGCTCCGGGTCGCGCC
>JAKONK010000114.1 GCA_022701985.1 Actinomycetales bacterium | reverse complement strand
TCGGTGCCGATGTAGTTGTGGCCCAGCTGCAGCGCCTCGCGCAGGCTCAGCTCGAGGACCTTCTTGGCACGGGGGGTGAAGGGGATGTGCCCGGACGGGGCCTGCTGCCCCTGGCCGATGATCTCCTCGACCTGCTGTCGCACGCCCTCCAGAGCGATACCGAGGGACTCGAGCGCCTTCGCGGCGACGCCCTCTCCCTCGTGGATCAGGCCAAGGAGGATGTGCTCGGTCCCGATGTAGTTGTGGCCGAGCTGCAGCGCCTCGCGCAGGGACAGCTCGAGCACCTTCTTGGCGCGCGGGGTGAAGGGGATGTGGCCGGACGGGGCCTGCTGGCCCTGGCCGATGATCTCCTGGACCTGCTCGCGCACGGAGTCGAGGGAGATGCCGAGGGACTCCATCGCCTTGGCGGCGACGCCCTCGCCCTCGTGGATCAGGCCGAGCAGGATGTGCTCGGTCCCGATGTAGTTGTGGTTGAGCATCCTGGCCTCTTCCTGAGCCAGGACGACGACGCGGCGGGCGCGGTCGGTGAACCTCTCGAACATGCTGCGCTCCTCGCGAGCGTGGGCGGTGCGGACGAGGGCCTGGCCACCAGCTGCTGCCGGCGGGAGACCTGCCTCACTGACCCTGACGATGCTATCCCCGGGGTCCGACGACGGGGGTGCGCTCGTGCACCCCCGGACGACCGGTCCGGGCGGGGAGGTCGGGGTGGCCTCCCGTCACGATGAGCAACGCTGCCTGGTCAGGGGGGTGTTCCGCCTGCGGACGCACCGGCTGTTCGCTGGTGGCGGACGAGCCGGCCGGCAGCCCCTCAGAGGCCGGTGGCCGCCCGGTAGGCGCCCACGACGGCGGCCGGCACCCGGCCCCGCTCGTTGACCGTGTGGCCGTTGCGGCGCGCCCAGGCCCGCACCGCCGCCGGGTCCGCGCCGCCGGCGGTGACCGGGGAGGCGCCGCGCCCGTCGTCGCCGCGGCGCCGCGCGCGCCCCACCCAGGGCGCGAGGTCGCTGCGCAGCCGGGCGGCGCGGGCGTCGGACAGGTCGATCTCGTAGTCGACCCCGTCGAGGGAGAACTCCACGGTCTGGTCGGCGGCGCCGCCGTCGACGTCGTCGACCAGGACCACCTGGAGCTTCTGGGCCATCAGGCGCCGGCGCCGCGGTCTGAGGCAGCCCGCGCCGCGCGCTCCGCCTCGGCCCGGTCGAGCGCCGCCATCGCCTCGCGCTCGTTGCGGTCGGCGCGCAGGACGGCGCGCATCACGAACCAGAACAGCAGCGCCACGCCGATCGGGGGCGTGAGCGCGGCGACGACGGACATCACCTGTCGAACGGTACCCCCGCCTCAGGCCTCCGGCTTGACCAGCGGGAAGAGGATCGTCTCGCGGATCCCCAGGCCGGTGAGGGCCATGAGGAGCCTGTCGATGCCCATGCCCACGCCGCCGGCGGGCGGCATGCCGACCTCCATGGCGCGCAGGAAGTCCTCGTCGACGGGCATGGCCTCGTCGTCACCGGCGGCGCCCAGGCGCGCCTGGGCCTCCAGCCGCTCGCGCTGCACCACCGGGTCGTTCAGCTCGGAGTAGCCCGTGGCCAGCTCGAAGCCGCGCACGTAGAGGTCCCACTTCTCGACCACGCCCTCGACGGAGCGGTGCGCCTTGGTGAGCGGGGAGGTCTCGAGGGGGAAGTCGCGCACGAAGGTCGGGGCCACGAGGTGGTCGCCCACGAGGTGCTCCCACAGCTCCTCCACGAGCTTGCCGGCGCTGGCGGTCGGCTTGACGCCCAGCCCGAGGCGCTCGGCGTGGGCCACCAGGTCGGCGCGGGGCGTGGCCGGGGTCACCTCCGCACCCAGGGCCTCCGACAGCGACGGGTACATGGACAACGACGTCCACTCCCCCGAGAGGTCGTACTCCGAGCCGTCGGCGAGGACCGCCACCTCGGCGCCCTCCGCGCAGCCCAGCGCGTCGCGGGCAGCCGCCTGGACGAGCTCCCGGGTGCGCGCGGCCATGACGTCGTAGTCGGCGTAGGCCTCGTAGAACTCCAGCATCGCGAACTCCGGGGAGTGCGAGGAGTCCGCGCCCTCGTTGCGGAAGTTGCGGTTGATCTCGAAGGCCCGGTCGAGGCCCCCGACCACGGCGCGCTTGAGGAACAGCTCCGGCGCGATGCGCAGGTACAGCTCGATGTCGAAGGCGTTGGAGCGCGTGGCGAACGGCCGGGCCGCCGCCCCGCCGTGCAGCGTCTGCAGCATCGGCGTCTCGAGCTCGAGGTAGCCCAGCGCGTCGAAGGAGTTCCGCAGCGACCTGACGACGGCGGCGCGGGTGCGGACCACCGCGCGGGCCTCCGGCCGCACGATGAGGTCGACGTAGCGCTGGCGGACGCGGGTCTCCTCGCTGGTCTCCTTGTGGAGCACCGGCAGGGGGCGCAGCGACTTGGTGGCCATCCGCCAGGCGCTGGCGAGGACGGACAGCTCGTCGCGCCTGGACTGGACGACCCGCCCGGTGGCCGAGACGATGTCGCCCAGGTCGACGTCGGCCTTCCAGGCCGCCAGCGCCTCCTCGCCGACCTCGGCGAGGGAGAGCATCACCTGCAGGCGGGTGCCGTCGCCGTCCTGCAGCGTGGCGAACGCCAGCTTGCCCGTGACCCGCTGGAACACCACGCGCCCGGCGACGGAGACGACGTCGTCGGTCTCCTCCCCGGCGGCCAGGCCGGCGTGCCGCTCGCGGACCTCGGCCAGCGACGCCGTGCGCGGCACGGAGACGGGGTACGGGTCGGTGCCGCCGGCGAGGAGCCGGGCGCGCTTGTCGCGGCGGACGCGCAGCTGCTCGGGCAGGTCGTCGACGGGGGGCACCTCGGTCACGAGCAGGCAGGCTAGTCGAGGCGGCCCGGCGCCGGGCCGCCCCCGGGCGCGCCTCCGCGGGCCGCGCCCACCACCAGGGGCGCGTTGTCGATGAGCCGGGTCGGGCCCACGTGCGCGGCGACGGCGAGCGTGGCCGGGCCGCGGAAGTGCTCGGGCACGTCGGCGAGGGACTCCGGGTCGACCAGCGCGAGGTAGTCGACCCGCGCCAGCGGCTCGCGCTGGAGCACGTCGCGGGCGGCGCGGCGCACGGCGCTGGCGCCCTCCGGAGCGGCGGCCTCCCCGGCGCGCAGGGCGCGGGACAGCACCAGGGCCACCTCGCGGTCGAGCGGGGACAGGTGGGCGTTGCGGCTCGACAGGGCGAGCCCGTCGGGGTCGCGCTCGGTGGGGACGGCCGCCACCTCGACCCCCAGGTCGAGGTCGCGGACCATGCGGCGCACCAGCAGCAGCTGCTGGGCGTCCTTCTGGCCGAAGAGGGCCACGTCGGGGTGGACCAGGTGCATGAGCTTGGCCACGACGGTGAGCACCCCGTCGAAGTGCCCGGGGCGGGAGGCGCCCTCCAGCACCGCGCCCAGCGCGCCCGCGGTGACCCGGACGCCCGGGTCGCCGTCGGGGTAGACCACGTCGGGCGAGGGGGCGAAGACGAGGTCGGCGGCGGGGCCCCCGCCGGCGCCGGACAGCAGCTCGAGGTCGGCGTCGAGGGTGCGCGGGTAGCGGGCCAGGTCGGCGCCGGCGGTGAACTGCAGCGGGTTGAGGAAGATCGTGACGACGACGCTCGCGGCGCGGCGGCGGGCCTCGGCCACGAGCGCGGCGTGGCCGGCGTGCAGGGCCCCCATCGTCATGACCACGGCGACGGGCCCGGGCAGCTCGGCGCGGGCGGCGGCGAGGTCGGCGCGGGTGCGCACCAGCCGGGGCGCGCTCGGGGTGGTGCTCACGGGGTGTCTCCGGTCTCGGGGTGGTCGGGGTGGTCGGGGTGGCCCGGGTGGCCCGGGTGGTCGGGCGCCGTGCCGTCGGCCAGGGCGGCGTCGACGGCGTCCGCGGCCGCCGGGCCCAGGCGCCCCTGGGCCCGCGCCCGCCCGGCGGTGGCCCGGGCGAGGGCGAGGTGGGTGGCGGGGAGGTCGTCGCCGACCGCGCCGTCGGCGGCCGCCGCGGCCAGCACGGCGCGGTGGGCGGCGAGCGTCCCGGCGTCGCCGCGGGCGACGGGCCCGGTGAGGGCGTCGTCGCCCGCGCGCAGGGCGCTGTCGAGGGCCGCGTGGAGCAGCGGGCCGAGCACCCTGTCGGTCTGCTCCAGGCCCGCGGCGCGCAGCGCCTCGGCGGCCTGCGCCACCAGGGTGACCAGGTGGTTGCTGCCGTGGGACAGGGCCGCGTGGTAGAGCGCGCGGTCGGCCTCGGCGACGACGACGGGCTCGGCCCCCACCTCGACCACGAGCGCCTGGGCCACGGGCAGCACCGGCGCGGCGGCGGTGACGCCGATGACGGCGTCGCGCACCCGCACCAGGTCGAGGCTCGTGCCGGTGAAGGTCATCGCGGGGTGCAGCGCGAGGGGGATCGCGCCGGCGGCGCGCGCCGGCTCCAGCACCGCCGTGCCGTGGCGCCCGCTGACGTGGACCACCAGCTGGCCCACCTGCCAGCGTCCCGTGGCGGCCAGGCCGGCGACGAGGTCGGGCAGCACGTCGTCGGGGACGGCGAGCAGCACCAGCTCGGCGCGCTCCACGACGTCCGGCACGGGCAGCACCGGAACGCCCGGCAGCAGGGTCGCGGCGCGCTCCAGGCTCGCCTCCGACACCGCCGACACCCCGACCACCGCGTGCCCCGCGGCCCGCAGCGCGGCGCCCAGCACCGCCCCCACGCGTCCGGCGCCGACCACGCCGACGCCCAGGCGCCCGGGCGCGGGGCGGCGCGGGGGGTGGGCGCTCGCGGGCTCGTCCAGCACCCCGGGAGCCTACGGTCCGGTGCGGACGGGCCCGGTCGCCAGCGGGGCTCCGCCGGCAGCACCGCCGCGGGCAGCGGGCCCGTCGGTAGCGTGGACCGGGTGGGACGCCATGAGCGGGTGGCCGAGCTGGCCCAGCTGGACGCCGAGGGCCTCGTCGTGGCCGACGTGGGCTGCGGCAGCGGCCGCACGGTGCGGGCCCTGCTCGCGGCCGGGTCCGGCGGCCCCGCCACCGGGACGGGGAGCAGCGCGGAGCGCAGCACGGGGGTCGGGTGGCACGCCCCGGCCGTGGTTCACGCGCTCGACCACGTCTCCGCCCTCGACGACGACCTCCTCGCCGACCCGCGGGTGCGCAGCCGCATCGCCGACCTCGACGCCCGGCTGCCGTGGGACGACGGCGAGCTCGACCGGGTGGTGTCCCTCAACGCCGCCGAGCACCTGGCCGACCCGGTGGCGCACCTCGCCGAGGTGCACCGCGTGCTGCGGCCCGGGGGGCTGTGCGTGCTGGCGCACTCCGACTGGGACACGGCCCTGTTCACCTCCACCGACGACGTGCTGACCCGCCAGCTGGTCGACGGCTTCACCGCCGCGAACCCCGGGCCGGGCCCCTCTGACGGCTTCATGGGCCGCAAGCTGCTGGCCCTCGCGGCCACCGGCGCCGAGCGCGGAGCGCCCTGGGAGGTGGTGACCGCGACGTCGTGGGCCGACCCCCACCGGCGCTTCGACGACGGGTCGCTCGCCTGGAAGGTCGCCACCGGCGTCCTGGCGGCCGCCCAGCACGACGCGGCGCTGCTGGCCAGGGCCGCGGGCTGGATGGAGGAGCTGCGCTCGCTCGCCGCTGCGGGGCAGTTCCTGTTCACGGTGACGGACGTCGCCGTCGTCCTGCGCCGCGCCTGACCACCGGCGCCGTCGGGCACCGTCAGGTGCCGGGGCGCTCGTCCCGCGGCTCCGGACCCGGCACGAGCGGGCGCGCGACCGGGTCGACCGGCTCGACCGTCTCGGCCCGGGGCGGCGACAGCTGCTCCATCCAGCGCTCCGGCCCCGCGGCGGCGCGGGCCGCGCGGGCCCGTGCGGCCTGCTCCTCCAGCAGGGCCGTCGCGTCCGGGAGCGCGAGGTGCTCGGCACGGGGGCTGACGGGCCCCGACGTGGAGTGCAGCGCGAGGCTGGCCAGGCCGAGCCTCCGCTGCAGCGGTCCCTGGGCCACGAGCAGCGACTGCGTCCGCTCGTGCGGCACCACGTCGAGCTCGCGGCGCAGCCGGCCCCGGCGCACCAGCAGGGCGCCGTCGGTGACGAGGGCGCCGCTGCGGCGCCAGGCGACCGGGTCGACCCAGCGGGCGGACCGGGGCGCCACCAGCCAGCCGCCCTCGGCCGAGGTGCCGCTGAGCCCCGCGGCCAGGCCCGCGGGCCCCTGCGTCGCGGCGAGGTCGGCCTCGAGGGCGGGCAGCACCAGCGACAGCACCGCCGAGGCCTCGGCCGCGCTCGCCACGGGGAGCAGGGTGGAGGCGCTCTGCGCCTCGTTCCCCTCCCCGGCGAACCCCGCCACGTTGACCTGCACCCGCCACCACCCGAACAGCCGCCACAGCAGGGGCTGCGAGAGCCTGACCGCCTGCACCCGGCCCGGCGGCACGGTCTGCGTGCGGCTCTCCACCAGCCCCGACCGCAGGCGCAGCCCGTCGGGCGAGGCGGCCACGCGCCAGTTGGCGCCCTTCGACAGCGCCGTCCACAGCCCGCCGAGGAGCCCCACCAGGGGCGCCGCGGCACCGAAGAGCACGCCCAGCTCGCGGGTCACCACCACGCCGACGACGACACCGGCGAGCACCACCAGCAGCGCGACCATCGCCCCCGAGAGCGCCACCGAGCCCGCCACGCGCCCGAAGGGCACCTCCACCAGCTGCTCCTCGGGCGCCTCGGGGGCGGCGTCGCCCTCGAAGGCGAGCCCCGCCGAGCGCGCGAGGAGCAGGTTGCGCAGGCGCTGCGCGTCGGCCTCCCGCAGGTACGCCAGCTTGACCTGCGACCCCGCTCCCCCCGCCACCTCCACCCTCAGCTCGGCGAACCCCAGCAGCCGGGCCACCAGCGGCTGCACCACGTCGACCGCCTGCAGCCTGTCCAGGCGCGCCACCCGCTGCCGCTTGGCGACCACCCCGCTGTTCAGGCGCACCGCCTCGTCGTCGACGGTGAACCGCGTCGCCCGCCACGACAGCGCCGACAGGGCCACCGCCACCACGACGCACCCCACCAGGGCCGCGGCGGCGACGAGGACCTCCACGTGCCCCGGGAGGTCCTGGCCGCTGGCGGCGCTGCGCCCGCGCTCCTGGCCGTACAGCACGAGCAGCACCACCAGCACGCGCCAGCTGCGCAGCACCGGCGTGACCGGGTGGAGGCGCTCCCACCGCGGCTCCACCGGTGCCGGGGGCGCCGGGGGCCGGGCCGGCGGTGCGTCGCTCACAGACCCGCCAACCTCGACTCGCCGCGGCGCGAGAGCCGGTCGCGCAGGCGCGACGCCTCCTCGGGGACCAGGCCGGGGATCGTGGCGTCGCTGCTGGCCGAGGCGGTGTGCAGCTGGACCGTCGCGATGCCCAGCCAGCGCTCCAGGGGACCCGCCGAGACGTCGACGTACTGCATCCGCCCGTAGGGCACGACCGACAGCGACCGGAAGAGGATCCCGCGGCGCACCAGGAGGTCCTCCTCCCGCTCGGCGTAGCCGATGGCGCGCACCTGGCGACCCGCGAGCCACAGCTGCCAGCCGAGCAGCGCCAGCCAGGCCGCGGCGGCCAGGAACCACCACGCGGAGGGCAGCAGCACCGCCGCGCCCGCGCCCAGCACCGCGAGGGCGAGCATCCCGGCCCCGCTGACGATCCTGCGCGCGGTGACGAGGCGGCCCGACACGGGCGTCCAGCGGACGTCGGGGAGGTCGAACGGGCTGTCCACGGCCTCAGCGTCCTCCGGTGTCGTGGACGGGCGCCAGGCGGCACCCCCCGGCGGGCGCTCCGGGCGGGCGCTCCGGGGTGCTCGGGCAGGGCGCTGGCGGACCGTCCGTGGTCCTGCGCGCGCCGCTGCACCTCGAGCGGGCCGGCCTCCCGCCGCCCGGGATCAGGCGGCGGGGGTCGCGACGCGCAGCGAGCCCGTGTCGGGACCGGTGCCAGCGGCCCAGAGGCGGTTGAGCTGGGCGATCTCCGCCGCGCGCTGCTGCGGGGCCACCAGGGAGACCTCGGCGGCCTCCACCTGCACGACGACGTCGGTCGCGTCGGCGCCCAGGCGGACCACGACCTCGGCGCGGGCCGGCTCGACGACCTCGACGGGCTCGGAGGCACCCCTCGGCGCGGGGATCGCCAGCACGACGGCCTCGGCCGTCTCCGCGGCGACGGCGACGGTGCGGGTCTCGGCGCCGGCGACGGGCACGAGGGACAGCGCCCGGAAGGCGGCCGGGGAGGGCTCGGCCGGGTCGACGGCCGGGTCGAGGCGCACGACCGCGGCGTCAGCGGCGGAGGTGCCGAGGCCCTCGGCGGAGGGCCAGAGCTGCTCGAGGCCGGCGACGTGGCGGCCGCGGGTGCGACCCGCCCTGCGGGCCGCACGGCGGGCGCGGACCTCGCGGAGGGTGAGCGGCACGCCGGCGGCGGCGAGCCCGGCGATGCCCAGGCCGGGGTTCTGGGCGGAGGCGGCGACGGCGGCGACGACGCAGCCGGCGAGAGCACCCACGGGGACCGTGGTGGCGGTGATGAGGCTGCGCGCGGCCCAGGTCAGGGGGGCGGTGGCGGCGCGGTGGCGGGCGGAGGAGGCCATGCGTGAAACATAGGGCGCACGCGTCCCGGTGGGCTCACGACACGCCGTGCGCAACTTCTTTCTCACGAGTCACACTCGCCACGCGCTCGGGCGTGGCGGTTAATCCGGTCACGCAGCGTCGTCGCCGTCGACCGGTCCTCGGCGCACCGCGCGAGGGACGCGGGCCCGCCCCCCTGCACAGCACGGGGCGCCCGCGTGCCGGTCTCCCTGGCACACGGGCGCCCCGTGGTGGTTCCGGGCGGGTCAGCCCTGGATGAGGCCCTTGTCCTGCAGGTACGCCTTGGCGACGTCCTCGGGGAGCTGGCGCTCGCCGTCGACCTGCCCGTTCAGGGCGGTCAGGTCGGCCGTGGTGAGCACCCCCGCGAGCTTGTTCAGCGCCTCGGCGATCTTCGGGTCGCTCGCGGAGGCGGTGTTCACGGCCGGGACGAGGTTGTCGGCCAGCTGCAGGCGCTTGTCGTCCTGCAGCACCACGAGGCCGAACTGGCCGAGGGTGCCGTCGGTGGAGCCCACGAGGCCCAGCTGCGCCTGGCCGCTCTGCACGGCCTGCTTGGTGGCCGGGGAGCCGTAGCCCAGCGGCAGCAGGGACCCGACCTGGATGCTGTAGGTGCTCTCGAGGCCCGGCTGGCAGAAGGGGCGCTGCGGGCACTCCTCCGTGGCCGCCAGGGTGACGGGCTGTCCGAGCGCGCCCAGGTCGGACAGCGTCGTCAGGTTGTTCTGGGTGGCGTAGTCCTGGGTCACGGCGAAGGCGTTCTGGCTCGCGGCCTCGGCCGGGTCGAGCAGCGTGACGCCCTGCGCCTCGGCCAGGGGCTGCGCGGCGGCGACCGTGGCAGCGGCGTCGTTCGTCGCGATGAGCGCGGCGCCCTCGCCGTTGGCCTGCTGGTTCAGGTACTCGGCGAGCGTCGCCGCGTACTCGGGGACCACGTCGATGCCGCCGGAGGCGAGCTCCCCGAAGTAGACCTCGCGGTTGTCCACGGCCTTGATCTCGGTGGTGAAGCCGGCGTCCTGCAGGAGCAGCGCGTACATGTTCTCCATGACGGCGGCCTCGGTGAAGTTCGGGCCGCCGACCACGACGGTCTCGCCCGAGCCGCCGGAGGTGGCGGCCGAGGTGGCCTGGGTGCCGCCGGACTGGACGTCCGAGGCGGCGCAGGAGCTGAGGGCCATGACGGCGCTGGCGAGGCCGGCCATCAGCAGGGAGGTGCGGGTGCGCATCACGAGGTGACCGCCTTCTGTGTCCCGCGGCCCGGGTGGGGCCGCGCGTGTCGGGCGGGCGTCTCGTTCACGACCCCCGCAGCCCGCGTCGCGTGCGGGTCACCCGATGCAACCCCACGCGGGCCCCCCGTGCGCGACCGGAGGCGGTCACGATGTCGTAACGGACGCCTCCCGGCCCTGCCCGGACCGCGGCGGGCGGGGAGTCGACGAGCGCCGCTCGGCACTGCGCCGGGCCCGCGCGACGGGGTCGGCGCGCCGGCCCACGGCAGCCAGCCCGTACTCCACGACCAGGGCGAACGCCGCGATGAGGAGCGTCCCCGCGAGCGCCGCGGTCAGGTCGATGCCGGCGCTGCCGGTGGCGCGCGTGATGATCCGGCCCAGACCGCCGAACGCGAACAGCGCCGCGATCGACACGGTCGCGACCACCTGGACGGCCGACTGGCGCACCCCGTTCATGATGAGCGGCGTCGCCAGGGGCAGCTCCACCCTGCGGAGCACCTCGCCCCCCGACATCCCCATCCCCCGCGCGGCGTCGACGGCGCCGCGGTCGACCTCCCGCAGGCCGGTGTAGGCGTTGGTGAGCACCGGCGGGATCGCGAACAGCGTCAGGCAGAGCACCAGGGTCCACCAGGTGCGCCCGAAGCCGGGCACGAGCAGGAGGATGCCGAGCAGCGCGAGCACGGGGACGGCGCGCCCGGCGTTGGAGACCTGCTGCGCCAGCACGCCGCCGCGGCCGGTGTGGCCCAGCCAGACCCCGACCGGCAGACCGACCAGGCAGGCCAGGCCCAGCGCGGCGGCGGAGTAGCCGAGGTGCTGCACGAACAGGGCGGGCACGCCGGTGTCGCCGCGCCAGTTGGCGGGGTCGGCGAACCACCCCGGGATGTCGGTGAGCCAGTCCATCAGGAGCGTCCCCTCACGAGCGCCGCCACGGCGTGGCCAGGCGCTGCGCGCCCAGCAGGAGCAGGTCGAAGGCGACCGCCAGCACCACGCACAGCACCGACGCCGTCAGCACCTGCGCGTTGAAGTTGGCCTGGTAGCCGGAGGTGATCAGGTTGCCGAGGCCCCCGTAGCCGATGATCGCGCCCACGGTGGCGAGCGCGACGGTGGAGACCGCCGCCACCCGCAGGCCCGCCATCGCCGAGGGCAGCGCCAGCGGGGCCTCCACCCGCCACAGGGTGCGCCACGGCGACAGGCCCATGCCGGTGGCCGCGTCGCGCACCTCCGGGTCGACGCCGTCGAGGCCCACGAGGATGTTGCGGACGAGGATCGTCAGCGAGTACAGCGCGAGCGCGATGACCACCGTGGTCGCCGACAGGCCCACGAACGGCAGCAGCAGGATGAACATCGCCAGCGACGGGATCGTGTAGAGCACCGTGGTCACCCCGAGGGTGAGGCCGCGCGCGCGGCGGACCCGGTGGGCCAGCACCGCCAGGGGGACGGCGAGCGCCGCTCCCACCGCGAGGGACACCAGCACCAGGTAGAGGTGCTGGCCGAGCGCCTCGAGCAGCACCGAGGAGCGGGTCTCGACGTAGAGCGGGCAGACCCAGTCGTTGCGGACCAGGCAGTTCTCGGGGATCGTCGCTGCGTGCACAGCGTCGACACCCACCGCGACGGCTCCGCTGGTCAGCACCAGGGGGACGCTACCCGCGAGGCGATGATCCGTCTCGACGGCGTGGAGAAGCGCTACCCCGACGGCACCCTGGCCGTGGAGAGCCTCGACCTCGTGGTCCACCCGGGTGAGCTGATCGCCCTCGTCGGCCCGTCGGGCTGCGGCAAGTCGACGACGCTGCGGATGGTCAACCGCCTCATCGAGCCGACCGCGGGCCGCATCGAGATCGACGGGCGCGACGTCACCCACGTCGACCCGGTGAGGCTGCGGCGCGAGATCGGCTACGTCATCCAGCGCGTGGGCCTCTTCCCCCACCTGACGGTGGCGGCCAACGTGGCGACCGTGCCCCAGCTGCTCGGGTGGGACCGCAGGCGCACCGGCGCGCGCGTCGAGGAGATGCTCGACCTCGTGGGCCTGCCGGCGGCGCAGTACGCCGACCGCTACCCGCACGAGCTGTCCGGCGGCCAGCAGCAGCGCATCGGCGTCGCCCGCGGCCTCGCGGCGGACCCGCCCGTGCTGCTCATGGACGAGCCGTTCGGCGCCGTCGACCCGATCGCCCGCGACCGGCTCCAGGGCGAGTTCCGCCGGATCCAGGCCGAGCTGGGCAAGACGGTGCTGTTCGTCACCCACGACATCGACGAGGCCGTGCGCCTGGCCGACCGGATCGCCGTGTTCAGCCAGGGCGGCAGGCTGGAGCAGATCGCCGACCCGGCCACCGTGCTGGGAGCGCCGGCGAACGACTTCGTCGCCGACTTCGCCGGGTCCGACCGCGGTCTGCGGCGCCTGGCCGTCACCCCGGTCGAGGCCCAGGACCTGTCCCACCCGGCCACCGTGCTGGTCGACGACGACCTCGCGACCGCGCGCGCGGCCGCCGCGGGCAGCGACGAGCCGTACGCCGTCGTGCTCGACCGCGACGGGAACCTGCGCGGCTGGGTCTCGGCCCGGCAGCTGGTCGAGGGCGCGCCCGGCGACACGGTCGGCTCCAGGGCGCGGCGCTTCGACGAGACCATCAGCGTCGGCGACAGCCTCCGCAAGGGCCTGTCGGAGATCGTCCAGCACGACGCGGGCTGGCTGCCGGTGCTCGACGGCGACCGGTACGTCGGCGTCCTGACGCCCGACGGCGTCTACTCGGCGCTGCGCCGCACGTCGCCGTCGCGCGACGAGCCCGTGCCGCTGCGACCGCCGGCCTGACCGCCCGGTCGGCCGTCGCGGTCCTCCGGGGGCAGGCGGCACCAGCGCTCGACCACGACGCCCGCCACGAGCAGCAGCAGCGACGCGGCCATCGCGGCCAGGCCGAGCAGGAGCCTGTCGAGGCGCACCTCGATCTGCACCATCGGCACGAGCAGCGCGACGAGGCCGCCGTAGGCCCCGGCCAGCGCGGCCCCCGTGACCCCGGCGGCCTGCGCCACCACCACGGTGCGGGCGGCGCGCAGCGCGTCGAGGGGGCGGTCGCGGTGGCCCTGGTTCCACCGCCGCACCGGGCGGCCCACCGACAGGACCGAGCAGGCGAGGGCCACCAGGAGCACCGGCACGGTCCACGGCAGCGGCACCGACACGGCCGTCGGGTCGACGACGTCGAGCACCACCCACGTGAGCACGCCCGTGATGACGGCCACGGCGAGCAGCACGCGGGTGCGCAGCGGGCTCACGGCAGCTCGCCCGGGGCGGGGAGGCGGACGTCGGGCCGCGCCCGCACGCCCGCGGCAGCGCCCGGGTCGGCCGCGGTGAGAGCGGCCAGGGCGTCGGCCACCCGCCCGGCACCCGGGAGCCCGTCGTCGGGGGCGAGCCCGGCCCACGGCACCAGCACGAACGCCCGCTGCGCGGCTCGCGGGTGCGGCACCGTGAGGGGCTGGGGGCCGCCGGCGGCGGGGGGTGCCCCGGCGGGCTCGTCGGAGGCGACGAGCACCCCGTACGCCAGGACGTCGACGTCGAGCGCGCGCGCGCCCCACCGCGGCTCGGCGGCGCGGACGGCGGCGTCGCGGCCGTGCGCGGCCTCCACCGCCCGGCAGGCCAGGAGCAGCTGGCGCGGCGACAGCGCGCACCGCAGGCGGACGACGGCGTTCAGGTAGTCGGGCTGCGGCGCGGAGCCCGGGAGCCCCACGGCGTCCGTCTCCACCACCTCGGAGCAGGAGACGACCTCGAGCCCCTCGGCCGCGGCCAGGGCCCGCACGGCCGAGGCCAGGGAGCCGGCGCGGTCGCCCAGGTTGGCGCCCAGGGCCACGACGGCGTCGACCGGCCGGGCCGGGACGGTGTCGAGCAGCTGGCCGCGCCGGCGCACGACGCGGACGACCACGTCGTCGAAGGGCACCGCGACCGGCGCCTGCGGCTTGTGGACGGCGACGGCGACGGCCTGTACCCCCGCGTGCGCCAGGCACGCCTCGGCGACGCGGCCCACGAGGACCTCCAGCAGGTCGACCGGCTCCCCCGCGAGCACCGCGACGACGTCGAGCGCGACGCGGGAGTAGTCGACGGCGTCGGAGAGGTCGTCGGTCGCGCCGGCGGTGCGCGTGTCGAGGACGAGGTCGACGTCGGCGGAGAACACCTGGCCCAGCACGCGCTCCGCGTCGAGCACGCCGTGGCGGCCCCGGGCGCGCAGGCCGCGCAGCGAGACGACGTCCCCCTCGGGCAGCCCCGGCAGCCCGGAGGGCGCGCCGGCGCTCACGCCGCGCTCCAGCGCTCGGCCACGCGCACCGCGTCGGCGCTCCCGCGGACGGCGTGGACGCGGACGCCCCACGCCCCCGCCGCCGCGGCGAGGGCGGTGACGGCGGTGGTGGCGTCGTCGCGCTCGCCGGTGGGCCGGGGGTGCGCGCCGTCGGCCAGCAGCGCGCCGAGGAAGCGCTTGCGCGACGCGCCGACCAGAACGCGGCCGAAGGCGCCGACCAGCTCGGGCAGGGCGGCCAGCAGGGCCCAGTCGTGCTCGGCGCGCTTGGCGAAGCCCAGGCCGGGGTCGGCCACCAGCTGGTCGCGGCGGGCGCCGGCGGCCTCGAACGCGGCCAGGCGGGCGCCCAGCTCCGCGCGGACCTCGGCGACGACGTCGCCGTAGGCGGCGAGGTCGTTCATGCCGGCCGAGTGCCCGCGCCAGTGCCCCACCACGCAGGTGGCGCCGGTCCGGGCGACCAGCGGCGCCATGTCCGGGTCGGCCAGGCCCCCGCTGACGTCGTTGACGGCGCTCGCCCCTGCGGCCAGCGCCGCGGCGGCGACCTCGGCGCGCATCGTGTCGATGCTGACGACCGCCCCGCGGCGGGCGAGGGCCTCGACCACGGGCAGCACGCGGGCGAGCTCCTCGGCGGCCTCGACGCGCTGCGCCCCGGGCCGCGTCGACTCCCCGCCGACGTCGACGACGTCGGCGCCCTCGGCGAGCAGCGCCAGCCCGTGCTCGACGGCGCGGTCGGGGTCGAGGTGCCGCCCGCCGTCGCTGAAGGAGTCGGGCGTCGTGTTCACCACGCCCCACACGAGCGTCCTCACCAGCGGGTCACCTCCTCGTCACCGGTCCCGTCAGCGGCCGAGCACGAGGCTGAGGGCCTCGGCGCGGGTGGTGGCGTCGCGCATGCCGCCGCGCACCGCCGAGGTGGTGGTGCGGGCGCCGGAGGCGCGCACGCCGCGGACCGACATGCACAGGTGCTCGCAGTCGACGACGACCAGCACCCCGCGTGCCTGAAGGTGCTCGACCAGCGCGTCGGCGACCTGCGTGGTGAGCCGCTCCTGCACCTGGGGGCGCCGGGCGTAGACGTCGACCAGGCGCGCGAGCTTGGACAGGCCGGTGATGCGGCCGTCGGCGCTGGGCACGTAGGCGACGTGCGCGACGCCCGTGAAGGGCAGGAGGTGGTGCTCGCACACCGACGAGACGGGGATGTCGCGGACGGCGACGATCTCGTCGTGGCCGATGTCGAAGGACGTGGCCAGCACCTCGGCCGGGTCGGCGCGCAGGCCCGCGTACATCTCGACGGCGGCGCGCGCGACGCGGTCGGGCGTCTCCCGCAGGCCCTCGCGGTCGGGGTCCTCACCGATGGCGAGGAGCAGCTCGCGCACCGCGGCGCGCGCCCGGTCGAGGTCGACCGGGGGCGCGGCGCGGCGCTCGGGGCGGGCCGTCCGGGCGGCGCTCCGAGCGTCGGCGGCCGCCACGCTCAGGCCTGCGGGCCCAGCGGCCCGCTGGGCCGGCTGCCGGGCTGCGCCTCGGACTCGAGGGTGCGGGCGCCACCGGCGGGCTGGCCCTCCCCGGCGGCCGCGGCCTCGTCCTGCGGGGCCATGGCGTGCGCAGCCGACCGGGAGCCGTTCTGGGCGGCCAGCTCCTTGGGGCTGACGACCGGGGGCCGCTGGTCGACGTGGCGGCGCTCGCTGGAGAGCCACACGGGGCGCAGCGCGCGCTTCTGCACGGGGGCGAAGACCTCCGCGAGCTGCTCGCGGTTCAGGGTCTCCTCCTCGAGGAGGCGCACCACGAGCGTGTCGAGCACCTGGCGGTGCTCCATGAGGATCTCCCAGGCCTCGTCGTGCGCGTTCTCGATGAGGCGGCGGACCTCCTCGTCGACGACGGCGGCGACGCCCTCGGAGTAGTCGCGCTCGTGGCCCATGTCGCGGCCCATGAAGACCTCGCCGCTGCCGCTGCCGAGCTTGATGGCGCCGACGCGCTCGCTCATGCCGTACTGCGTGACCATCTTGCGGGCCATGTCCGTGGCCTTCTCGATGTCGTTCGAGGCGCCGGTGGTCGGGTCGTGGAAGACCAGCTCCTCGGCCACGCGGCCGCCCAGGGCGTACGCCAGCTGGTCGAGGATCTCGTTGCGCGTCGTCGAGTACTTGTCGTCGACCGGCATGACCATCGTGTAGCCGAGGGCCCGGCCGCGCGGGAGGATCGTCACCTTGGTCACCGGGTCGGTGTGCCGCAGCGCCGCAGCCACCAGGGCGTGCCCGCCCTCGTGGTACGCGGTGATCTTGCGCTCCTTCTCGTTCATCAGGCGGGTCCGCTTCTGCGGGCCGGCGATGACGCGGTCGATCGCCTCGTCGAGCTCGACGTCGCCGATGACCTCGCCGTTGCTGCGGGCGGTCAGCAGGGCCGCCTCGTTCAGCACGTTGGCGAGGTCGGCGCCGGAGAAGCCCGGGGTGCGGCGGGCGACGGCGAGCAGGTCGACGCCCGGGGCGACGGGCTTGCCCTTGGCGTGCACCTTGAGGATCTGGTGGCGGCCGTTCATGTCGGGCGCCTCGACGGCGATCTGGCGGTCGAAGCGGCCCGGGCGCAGCAGGGCCGGGTCGAGGATGTCGGGCCGGTTGGTGGCCGCGATGAGGATGACGTTGGTCTTGACGTCGAAGCCGTCCATCTCCACGAGGAGCTGGTTCAGCGTCTGCTCGCGCTCGTCGTGCCCGCCGCCCATGCCGGCGCCGCGGTGGCGGCCGACGGCGTCGATCTCGTCCACGAAGATGATCGCGGGCGCGTTGTTCTTGGCCTGCTCGAACAGGTCGCGCACGCGGGAGGCGCCGACGCCGACGAACATCTCCACGAAGTCGGAGCCGGAGATCGAGTAGAACGGCACACCGGCCTCGCCCGCGACGGCGCGGGCGAGCAGGGTCTTGCCGGTGCCGGGCTGGCCGTAGAGCAGCACGCCCTTGGGGATCTTCGCGCCGACCGCCTGGAACTTGGCGGGCTCGGCGAGGAACTCCTTGATCTCGTGGAGCTCCTCGACGGCCTCCTCGGCGCCGGCGACGTCGGCGAAGGTGACCTTGGGGGCCTCCTTGGAGACCAGCTTCGCCTTCGACTTGCCGAACTGCATGACGCGGCTGCCGCCGCCCTGCATGTTCGCCATGAGGAACCAGAACAGCGCCAAGATCAGCAGGATCGGCAGGACGGTGATGAGGATCGAGCCCAGCACCGAGCCCTGGGGCACCTCGTCGGTCCAGTCGGTGGTGTTCTGCGCCACCGACTGCGCGACCTCGGAGGCCCGGGCGCTGACGTAGTCGAACTCGACGTCCGTGCTGCCGTCGAGCGGCTCGCGCAGCACCAGCTTGACCTGCTGGTCGCCGTCGACGACCTCGGCCGAGGCGACGTTGCCGCTCGCGAGCTGCTCGAGGCCGACCCGGGTGTCGACGTGGGTGGTGCGGTCACCGGTGAACAGCTGGCTGGCGAGGACGAGGAGCAGCAGCGCCCCGAGGATCCAGACCGTGGGGCCGCGGAAGAAGCGCCTGGCGTTCATGCGTGGATGAGGGCCGTGGCCCATCCCTCCTGCTCGGGAAGTCGGCGCCGACCGTACACCGGCGGCAGCCGCACCCCGGCACCGCGCACGGGGGCTCACCAGCCCAACGGCCGAACGAGGTGCTGGTGTTCCGCCCGTTCGCCGTGAGCGGACGGACGTCAGCCGGGCGTCAGCTGGAGTAGACGTGCTCCGCGAGGGTGCCGACCACGCGCAGGTTGCGGAACCGCTCGTCGAAGTCGAGGCCGTAGCCGACGACGAAGGCGTTGGGGATGTCGAAGCCGACGTGCTTGACGTCGACGGCGACCTTGGCGGCCTCGGGCTTGCGCAGCAGCGCCATGACCTCGACCGACGCGGCGCCGCGGGAGCGCAGGTTGGCGACCAGCCAGGACAGGGTCAGGCCCGAGTCGATGATGTCCTCGACGATGAGCACGTGGCGCCCGAGGACGTCGCGGTCGAGGTCCTTGAGGATGCGCACCACCCCCGACGACTTGGTGCCCGAGCCGTAGCTCGACACCGCCATCCAGTCCATCTCGGCCGGCCCGTGCAGCGCTCGGGCGAAGTCGGCCATGACCATGACGGCGCCCTTGAGGACGCCCACCAGGAGCAGGTCCTTCCCGGCGTACTCCGCGTCGACCTCGGCGGCGATCTCCGCGAGGCGGGCGCGGATGGCCTCCTCGCTGATCAGCACGTCTGCGAGGTCGCGCCCCATGTCGTCAGCGTCCACCAGGCGTCGCTCGCTCTCTCGTCACGCGGTTGAAGACCAGCGAGAGCCTGCCACAGCCCTCGTCCACCGAGCGGCGGGCCTCCACCCGGCCGGGCAGCTGCAGGGGTCCCTGGCCCCGCCACGCCGTCAGCAGGGCGTCGACCGCGAGCACGTGGGAGCGCGCGAGGTCTCCGGCGGGGCACCCCGCGGCGAGGGCCGCGGACCGCACCGCCCGGCGCCGGAGGGCGGGCGGGGCCTCCCGGAGCCGCTCCCCGTCGAGCACGACGCCCTCTGCGCCGTCCGGTCCGGGGCCCGGGAGCCGGGCCGCCACCAGCAGCTCGGCCGCCAGGGCCTCCAGCACGTCGGCGTCCTCGCGCAGCTGGTCGGCGGTGCGGGCGAGCGCCTGCGCCACCCCCGGGCCCAGCTCGGCCTCCAGCGCCGGCAGGAGCCGGAGGCGGACGCGGGAGCGCGCGAACGCCGGGTCGGCGTTGGTGGGGTCGTCCCACGGGTCCAGCGCGAGCGCGGTGCAGACCTCCCGCACGACGGCCCGTCCGGTGCCGAGCAGCGGCCGGTGCCAGAGCCCGCGCCGGGCGGGCATGCCCGCGAGCGACCGGCCGCCGGAGCCGCGGGCGAGGCCGAGGAGCACCTGCTCGGCCTGGTCGTCGAGGGTGTGGCCGAGCAGCACCGCGGAGGCCCCCAGGCGCTGCGCCGCGCCCTCCAGGGCGGCGTAGCGGGCGTCGCGGGCCGCGCCCTCGGGGCCGCTCCCGCCCGGTGCCGCACGCGCCGAGGGGCCCGCGCCGACCACCTCGACGGGGTCCAGGCCGAGCTCGCGGCAGCGGGTGGCGGCGCGCCGGGCGACCTCGGCGGAGCCCTCCTGCAGGCCGTGGTCGACGACGACGGCGCCGGCCCGCCAGCGCGCGCGCCGGCCCGGCGGGCGCGAGGCTCCGGCGAGCCAGCCCGCCGCGGCCGCCAGCGCGAGGGAGTCGGGACCTCCGCTGCAGGCGACGAGGACGAGCGCGCCGTCGGGCAGGTCCGCGCAGGAGGCC
>JAKONK010000102.1 GCA_022701985.1 Actinomycetales bacterium | reverse complement strand
ACGCCGTCGTGGCTGGCGGTGTGCGGGGTGACCACGTGCCGCTGCGCCAGGGCCCCGACCTCGTCCCAGTCGAGCGCCACCCGCTGCCCGGGAGCCGCCAGCTCCTCGGCCGTCAGCCCGATCCAGTGGCTGCGCGCGAACGCCTCCTGCTGCGCGGGCGGGCAGTCGACGAAGCCCGTGCACACCATGAACCAGGCCGTCAGCCCCAGCTCCTCGCACACCGGCGCGACGACGTCGTGCCCGGTGCGGTACCCCTCGTAGAACACGGGCAGGAACCCGGGGGCGTCGCTCGCCCAGGACCCGGTGGCGAAGAACCCGTCGAGCTCGGCCAGGTCGATGCCGCGGAACCGGGCGGCGTAGGCCGCCAGCTC
This sequence comes from Actinomycetales bacterium, assembly GCA_022701985.1. GTDB lineage: Bacteria > Actinomycetota > Actinomycetes > Actinomycetales > Quadrisphaeraceae > Quadrisphaera. Next base: position 15,413 of record JAKONK010000102.1, on the reverse strand, counting down.
GGTGCGCAGCGCCTCGTGGCCGCTCGCGGGCGTGGAGTGGTAGTTGACCACCCTCACGAACCGGCCGGCGGCGAGCGCGTCGCGGTGCGCTCCGGCGGACAGGTCGACGACGCCGCTCACCGCTGGGCGCCCAGGCGCTCCGACGCGTCGAGGACGCGCCCGAAGTCGGCGTAGGAGACCGCCTGCAGCGCCGCGGTGGTGGCGCCCAGGTCGCTGCCGCGGTGTCCCGGCAGGAGCGCCTCGCGCACCTCGTCCAGCGCCGCCGCGAGCCGCTCGCCCTCGGCGCGCGCGCCGTCCTCCTGCGCGACGGCCGGCGCGTCGGGCGTGGCCCGGTGGTCGAGCAGGGCCAGGACCATCGGGATGCCCTCGGCCTCGAGCGCGCGGTCCTGGGCCTCGCGCAGCAGCGCGACGTGGGCGTGGGGGGAGCCGGTCACCCCGCGATCCCACCACCGGTGCGGCGGTGGCGCCCGGTCAGCGCTGGCTCGGTGACGGGTCACGGGCGGGTGACCCGGGTGGCGCTGAGCAGGTGCGGGTACCCGGCGGCGCGGACGGCGTCGTCGTGGCGGGCGCTCATGCCCGGCCCCGACCCGTGGAGCCACGCGAAGGCCGCGGGGGTGGCGCCGGTGAGGGCCCGCAGGCGCTGGGCGGGGTCGAGCACCTCCCGCTGGAGGTCCTCGTCGGTGGGGGTCTCCTCGATCCCGGCGTGGGAGGCGGTGTGGGGCAGCACCGCGTGGCGCTCCGCCAGGTCCGCCACCTCGTCCCAGGTCATCGCCAGCCGCGGACCGGCCAGGTCCTCGGCGACCAGCCCGATGCTGTGCGACCGCGCGAACAGCTCCTGCTCCGCGGCGGGGGCGTCCACGAACCCCGTGCACACGGCGAACCACGCGCTGATCCCCAGCTCGTCGCACACGGGTGCGGCCACCGACGCCGAGGTGGCGTAGCCCTCGTAGAAGACCACCAGCGCCCCGGGGCGCGGGTCGTCGGGCCAGGCGCCGCCCGCCGTGACCGCCGCCAGCTCGGCCGGCGTCCACAGCCGGTGCCGTGCTGAGAACGCCGCGAGCTCGGCGCGCAGCGCCTCCCTGCGCGAGGGCGGGGTGTTGTGGAAGTTGAGCACCCGCAGCACCCGGCCCCGCTCGAAGGCCGCCACGTGCGCCGAGAAGGTGCGACCGTCGTGGGCCGGTCGGCGGGGTCCGGGCACCGCCGACCCCTGCACCACGTCGTGCATCCCCCCGTGCACCCCCTCGTGCACCCCCTCGTGCACCTCGCCGTGGGCGAGCGCGTGCAGCACGCTCGTGGTCACGCCGAGGTCGTCGTCGCGCTGCCCGGACGCCAGCGCCCGCCACTCCGCCCGGGCCCGGGCCGCCAGGCGCGCGCCGTCGGTCAGCACCGCTGCCGGCACCGGCTCCGCCGCGACCCCGGCCGGTGGCCCGCCCAGCGCCAGCAGGGCGGCCACCCCCGGGCCGCGGGCAGCCGCCCGGGCGTGGAAGGCGCGCAGCCGCTGGAGCGCCGGCGGGGTCGAGGTGGTGGCGGTGCTGCTGCTGGTGGCGGTGGTCATGGCGGCCTCCGGGGCTCGCGGGCGGTGCTCGGACGCTAGGCCGCCGTCCTCCGCAGCGGAGCGCGCCGCGCGGTCGCGTCACACGGACGTCACACGAGCGACCCGCACCGTGACGCTCCGCGGCCCGGGGGGCACCGGCTTGGGCGTTCTGCTCCGCCGGGCACCGAGGTCGGCCAGACTCGGCGCGAGGGTCCGCTGGGGCGGGCGTGACGGGCGATGCCGGAGGGGTGTGCTGTGGGTGTGCTGGACCGGCTGACGAGGCGCCACGACGGCACCCGCCGCTTCTCCGTGGTCGCCCCCGGCTCCGGGACCGCCCCGGTCGGCGTCGCCGTCATGCCGTTCGCCCTGCGCCCCGCTGCCGTGACCGCCCTCGGTCTCGCCGACCGCAGCGCCGGCGCCACCACCGAGCAGCTCGCGGTCCTGCGCGCCAGCCAGACCGGTGTCCTGACCGCGGTCATGACCGCCGCCATGACCGCCGCCACGACCGCCGCGCCCGCCGCGCCCGAGCCCGACCGGTCGCGCGCGAGCGGGTACGCCGTCGTCGACGTCGTGACCAGCGGCATGTCGCCCGAGCTCGACCGCGTCGTGGAGCTCGCCGTGGTGCGCCTCGACGAGGACGGCGCCGTCGTCTCCGAGTGGAGCTCCCTGCTCCGCCCCTCCGTGGTCGCGCGCACCCCCGACGCCCCCGGTGCGGCCACCGACCTCGTCAGCCTCGCGCGCGCCGCCGGCGTCACCGTCGAGGAGCTCTCCACCGCCCCGACCCTCGCCGACGTCGCCGCCGAGGTGGTCGACGCGCTCGCGGGCCGCGTGCTGGTGGCCCACGGCGCGGCCGCCGACCTGGCCTTCCTGCGGGCCGAGCTGGGCGCCGCCGGCGTCGAGCTGCCCGCGGTGCCGGTGCTGTGCACCCTCGAGTCGAGCTGGCGGCACCTGCCCGCGCTCTCGCGGCGCCGGCTGGCCGACTGCTGCGCCGCCGCCGGCGTCGCCCTGGACGGCGTGCCCACCGCCCTGACCGACGCGCGCGCCGCGGCGGGCCTGCTCCAGCGGTACCTGGCGCGCTCCGGTGAGCGCGGCGAGGCCCAGACCGGTCTCCTGGCCCGCGCCGCCGCGGCGGTGTGGCCCGACGTCGAGCTACCGCCGCTGAGCTCGGCGGCTCCGCGAGAGGGGGCGCAGCCGTCGCTGGCCGGTCAGCCGGGCCGCCTCGCGGTGGTGCTGGAGGCGCTGCCGCTCGACGGTCCCGCGCTGCCGCTGCCCGCCGTCGCCGGTCACGTGGAGCTCCTCGCCGAAGCGCTGGCCGCCGGCCCCCTCGACGACGCGGCCGCCCGCGCGCTGGCGCTGCTCGCCGACGCCGCGAACCTCACCCGCGCCCAGGTGCGCGCCGCCTCCCGCGGCGTGGTGCTGGCGCTGGCCGGTGCGGTGGGTCGGGAGCCCACCGCCGGTGCTGCCGAGCGCGAGGAGCTCCTGACCGCCGCGCGCGTCCTGGCCGTGGACGTCGACGACGTGCTCGCCGCCCTCACCGCTGCGGCCGTCGCCACGGGGGCGGTGCCGGTCGTCACCGACGTGACCTCGGGCGACGTGGGCGCCGCCGGCTCGCCGTTCGCCACCTCCGGGGCCACCCGCGACCTCGAGGCGGCGCTCGCGCGCGCCGGTGCCGCCGCGGCCCGCGTGCCCTCCCCGCGCAGCGACCGCGCCGGCGCCAGGGCCGGTGCCGGGGCTGGCGCGGGTGTCCCGGAGACCCCGGTCGCGCCGCTCGACCTGACCGACGCCGGGGCCCGCGCCGCCGTGCGCGCCTGGGCCCGCCAGAACGGCCTCGAGGTCAGCGACCGCGGCAAGCTGTCGCGCTCCGTCGTGCAGGCCTACGAGGCGGCCCGCTGAGCGTCGGCGGAGCTCAGCCCTCGGCGGTGTCGACGAGGTCGCGCAGCTCAGCCAGCGCCCCCACCGCGGCGCTGACCACCGCGACGGCCACCAGCGCCTCGCCCCGGTCGGTCACCACGGCCGGTCGGTCCGGTGCCAGCAGTCCCAGGAGCGGCGCCAGCGCGGCCCGCAGCCGCAGGTCCGCGTAGGTCGCCAGGTCGGGGTCGAGGAGCACCTGGTGCACCACCTGAGTGCGCGGCCCCCGCAGGCAGCGGCGCAGGGCGGCCCCGCCCACGGCGGCGGCCAGGGCGGCCGCGGCCTCGTGGTGTCCGTCGTCGTAGGCGTCCAGCGAGGCCCGCGCCAGCCTCTTGTCGTCGGCGAGCTCCGCGTGCCTCACCCCGCGCAGCGCGTCGCGGCAGTCGGCGATCACGTCATCCTCCCGCGCGAGCAGCACCCGGAGCCGCTCCGCGCGGCCGTGAGCGGTGAGCAGCGCGCTGACGGCGCCGGCGCGCGGCACCCCCACCAGGGGGATGCCGTCGGCGGTGACCACCTGCTCGACGACGGCGGGGTCGGCTCCCTCGGGCAGGGTCGCGGGCGGGTGGTGGCGCAGCTGCTCCAGGGCCGACCAGAAGCCCGGACCCCAGGCGGAGACGTCGACGCGCGGGGCCACCCGCGCCACCCCGGCCCGCGCCAGGAGACCGCTGACGTCGAAGCGCGGGGCGTCCACCGCGGGCGCGACCGCCTGGGGGACCGGCGCGGGGTGAGCGGGCTCGTCCGCCACCTCGTCGGGACCGGGGGCGCCGATGCCGCGCAGGATCCCGGGGTCGACCCCGCGGCGCAGCGCGGCGAGCATCCGCCGCGCGTCGTCCTCTGCCGTCACCCCGCGACGCTAGTGGCAGGCTCGCCGGGTGCTGGTGCTCGGGGCCGACGTGTGGGACGGCCGCTGGGTCGGGGTCGTCCTCGACGACGGGGCCGCCCCGCGGGCGCTGGTGGCGCCGACGGTCGCCGAGCTGGTGGCGCGCGCGGAGGACGGCGGGCCGCCGCTCGCCGTCGTCGGCCTCGACATCCCGATCGGGCTGCACGACGACGCGCCCCGTGCGGCTGACCTGGCCGCCCGCCGGGTGCTGGGGCCGCGGGCGTCGTCGGTGTTCGCGACGCCGGTGCGGGCCGCGCTGGAGGCAGCCGACCACGCCGAGGCGGTGCGGGTGTCGCGGGCCGCGATCGGCGCCGGGGTCAGCGTGCAGGCCTACGGCCTGCGTCACCGGGTGCTCGAGGTCGACGCCTGGGTGCGGTCCGCTCGCGCCGGGGGGCCGGGCGGGCGGCGCGTCGTGGAGGTGCACCCGGAGGTGTCCTTCGCCGCGATGGACGGCGGCCGTCCGCTGGCGGCGCGCAAGAAGAGCTGGGCCGGGGCGGTGCGGCGGCGCTCGCTGCTCGCCGCGCACGGCGTCGTCCTGCCCGACGAGCTGGGCGAGGCCGGGGCGGCCGCCGTCGACGACGTGCTCGACGCCGCCGCCGTCGCGTGGACCGCCCGCCGGGTGGCTCGCGGCGAGGCGCGGTCGCTTCCCGACCCGCCCGAGCGCACCCCCGACGGCTGGGACGCCGCCATCTGGACCTGAGCTACCTGGGGAAGGCCCCGCTGTGGAAGCCGGTCTCGTCCCAGTAGCCGTACGCGTCGCTCAGCACCCCGTCCGGCGCCACCGTCCCCAGGCAGCCGAGGTCGCCGGTGGTCACCGGCGTGACCGGGCGCTTGGCGGACACCACGAAGATGCGGGTGGTGACGTTGACCGCCCGGCCGTACCCGGTCGGGTCCGGGCCCGCGCCGGAGCTGGTGCCGGCGAGGCAGAAGTCGGTCGCCGTCGTCCAGACCACCGAGGCGCGCACGGTCGGTGACGTCCTCAGCGAGACCCCGGCGCCGTCCAGCGCGGTCGCGGTGGGGTAGGTCCCGTCCGCCAGGCCCTTGGCGTGCACCTGGGTGGCGATGTTCCGCAGGTCCGCGCGCAGCGCGGTCTCCTGCGCCTTCTGCCGCTGGTGCAGGAGCACGGGGACGGCGATCGCGGCCAGGACGCCGATGACGACCATGACGACCAGCAGCTCCACGAGCGTGAAGCCGCTGTCGCGACGGGGGCGGTGCAGGGGTGTCACCCCGCAGCCATCGGCACGCGGCGGCTCCCGGGGACGTCCGCGTGAGCGATGATCTCCGTCTCCCGCGGGGGATCACCCGGGTGGAGCAGCCGACCGTCCCACCACGGCGAGGCAGAGGTCGCGCAGCACCGCCAGCTGCGCGTCGTCGAGGTGCTCCCCGAGGGCGGCGGCGATGGACGCCGCGTGGCGGCGCCCCACCTCCCGCTGCACCGCGCGCCCGGTGTCCGTGAGCACGAGCACCACCCCGCGCCGGTCGGCGGGGTCGGGCTCGCGGGCCAGCAGACCCCGCGCCACGAGCCTGTCGACCAGCCGGCTCAGCGACGGCTGCGGCAGCAGCACCGCCTCGGCGAGCGCCCCGAGGCGGGAGCGCCCGCCGTCGGCGGTGCTGAGGCTGTAGAGCACGTCGTACTCGCGCAGGCCGACGCCGTGCTCGGGCGACCACACGTCCTGCTCGCCGAACCTGCGGATCAGCGAGGCCTGGGTGCGGAAGAGCGCCTCCCAGGCCTCGACGGCCAGCCGCGTGCTCGTCATCGGCGGGTCACGCCTGCTGGCGGGCCTGCTCGCGGGCGGCGACGCGGCTCGCGTGGCTGGGCGGGTCGCTGGGCACGCCGGCGGGGCGGCGCGCCTCCATCTCCCTGCGCAGGACCGGTACGACCTCCTCGCCCAGCAGGTCGATCTGCTCGAGCACCGTCTTCAGCGGCAGGCCGGCGTGGTCGACCAGGAAGAGCTGGCGCTGGTAGTCGCCGAAGAACTCCTGGAACGTCAGCGTCTTCTCGATGACCTGCTCGGGGGTGCCGACGGTCAGGGGCGTCTGGCGGGCGAAGTCCTCCAGCGACGACCCGTGGCCGTACACCGGCGCCACGTCGAAGTAGGGGCGGAACTCCCGCACCGCGTCCTGGCTGTTCCTGCGCATGAACACGTGGCCGCCCAGGCCGACGACCGCGGTGCTGCCCGGCCCGTGGCCGTGGTGCTCCCAGCGCTCCCGGTAGAGGTTGATGAGGCGGATGTAGTGCTCCTTCGGCCAGAAGATGTTGTTGGCGAAGTAGCCGTCACCGAAGTAGGCGGCGATCTCGGCGACCTGGGGGGTGCGGATCGAGCCGTGCCACACGAAGGGCGCGACGCCGTCGAGGGGGCGCGGGGTGGCGGTGAACTGGTGCAGCGGGTTCCGGAACTGGCCCTGCCAGTCGACGGGGGAGTCCTCGTCCCACAGGCGGCGCAGCAGCTGGTAGTTCTCGACCGTCAGCTCCACCGAGGCGCGGGGGTCCTTGCCGAAGGCGGAGTACCCGGCCATGGAGTTGCCGCGGCCGAACATCACGTCGGCGCGGTCGTCGGAGAGCAGCTGCAGGGTGGCGTAGTCCTCGGCGAGCTTGACCGGGTCGTTGGTGGTGATGTGCGCGATCGACGTCGACAGGCGGATCGTCGAGGTCCGGCCCGCGATGTAGCCCAGCACCGTCGTGGGGCTCGAGGTCACGAAGCCCGTCTCGTGGTGCTCACCGGTGGCGAAGACGTCGAGCCCGGCGGCCTCGGCGTGCTGGGCGATGGTCACCAGCGACTTCATCTTCTCGACGTCGTCCGGGACCCGGCCGGTGTGCGGGTCGGGGGTCTGGTCGGCCACGGTGAACACGCCGAACTGCACGGTCTGCCTCCTGGAGCGGGATGAGCGGCAAGTCTATGCATCTGCATGGACCTCTGTCCCAACGGCCCCGCGACCGGGCGTGTTCCCGCGGTGCCGCGCGATGATCAGCCCGTGAGCGACGACGGCGCGTACGAGAGCCACCTGGAGACCAGCGTCGACACCCGCTCCGGGCCCGCCCAGCACCACGGACCCCCGGCTGAGCCCGACGCGCCGCCCCTGCGCGCTCCCGCGGTCGCGGCGCTCGGGGCCCTGGTGGCCCTCGCCCGCGCCGACGGCGTGCGGGTCGAGCTCGAGGTGCCCGCCACCCGCGGTGAGGACGACCACCCCGGCTGGCCGCTCCGCTCGGCCCAGGTCCGGTTCGAGGGAGGCGGCGGCGTGGGCGTCTTCGCCTGGTCGTCCGACGGCCACGAGCAGGAGACCGCCGCCGAGGAGGCGGCCCGCGTCACCGACTCCGTCCACGAGGGGGTCGTCGAGTGGATGCCGGGGGAGGGCCGCTCCACCAGCTGGCCCTCCTGCCCGCAGCACCCCGAGACGCACCCCCTCGAGCTGGTGCCCGGGAGCGACGGCGACCCCCGGCCCCGGTGGAGGTGCCCCCGCACCCGCGAGGTGGTCGGCCCCCTGGGCTGACCAGACCCGCGTCAGCGCTGGAGGGCGCGCCGCACGTGCTCGACGACGGCGCCGGCGGCGGCCTCCACCTGCTCCAGGCACTCCTCGAAGTCGCGCAGGTCGCCGTACCAGGGGTCGGCGACGTCGAGCGCCCGCCCCTGCTGACCCGCGGCGGCGGGGTCGAACGAGCGGTACAGCAGCACCTTCTCGGCGGCCCGGGGCGCGAGCCGCAGCAGGGCGCGCTGGTGCGCCGTGGTCATCGCGAGCACCAGGTCGCTGCGCTCGACGTCGCCGGAGCTGACCTGCCGGGCGCGGTGCCCCTCGGGGGAGGCGGCCGGCTCGACGTCGTACCCGGCGGCCTCCAGCACCCTCCGGGCCCGCCGGTCCACCGGGTTGCCCTCCTCCTCGGAGGTGGTGCCGGTCGACTCCACGACGACCTCGTCGGGCCCGAGCCCGGCCTCGTCGAGCCGCCGCCGCAGCACCACCTCGGCCATGGGGGAGCGGCAGATGTTGCCGGTGCAGACGGTCATGACGCGGTACGGGCGGTCCGAGGGGGCGCTCACCGCTCCAGCACCTCAGCGAGGGCGTCCACCAGCAGCGCGACCGCCACGGCGCCCGGGTCGGGGGCGCCGAGGGCCCGATCCCCGAGGTAGCGCGACCTGCCGCGCCGGCCCACCAGCTGCGCGGTGGAGCGAGCCCCCTCGTCGGCGGCGCGCGCGGCGTCGTCCAGCGAGCGCCCGGCGAGCAGCGCGTCGGCCGCGGGGACCAGCGCGTCGAGGAAGGTGCGGTCACCGACCTCCGCGCCGCCGACGCGGGTGACGGCCTGCGCACCGCGCTGCAGCGCGGCCCCCAGGTCCTCGGGCGGCGCGCCGCGGCGGACCGCGGGCGCCAGCTCGCCCAGCAGCAGCCCCAGCAGGGGCCCGCTGCTGCCGCCGACCTCGTCGAGGAAGGCGCCGGCTGCACCGGCCAGGGTGCCGCCGCGGCGGCGGGAGCGCTCCAGGCCCGAGGCGAGGTTGTCACCGAAGTCGCCGTCGCCGGCCAGCTGGTCCAGGCGCGTCAGCTCGCTGCGCTGGCCCTCGAACCGCTCGGTCCACGCCGCGAGGACCGCTGCGCCGGCCTCGTCCGGGTCCTGCGCGGGGTGGGCGTCGTCAGCGGCAGCGCCGGGCTCCACCTGCGGCGCCACCTCACCCGGCAGCGCCGGCAGCGAGGGCGTGGCGGTGGGGGCCGTCAGCAGCTCCAGCCACCCCGGGCGCAGCGACAGCAGCGTCAGGGAGAAGCCGCGCATGTCGAGGGCCGCGGTGTAGGTGCCCACCAGCGACGTCGCGACGCTCACGCCGCGCTCGGCCAGAAGGTCTCCCACCAGCGCGCGCAGCGCGTGCAGCTCCAGCGACGTCGCGCCGCCCAGGCCGTTGACCAGCAGCGCGACGCCGTCCTCGCCCGCGGGGGCGCCGGCGCCGTCCAGGCCCGCGAGCAGCTCGTCGAGCATCCCCGCCACGAGCTCCCGCGTCGGCGGGCGCGACGTCGTGGAGGCCGCCCGCTCGCCGTGGATGCCGACCCCGCGCTCCAGCTCGTCGCGCGCCAGCTCGAACGCCGGCTCGCCGGTGGCGGGGGAGGTCTGCGCCCGCGAGGCCACCGCCAGGCTCCGCGCCCGCGCGACCGCGTCCCGGCCCAGGGAGGCCAGCGCGGCGAGGTCGTCACCGCGGTCGGCGGCCGCACCCAGCAGCTTCTCCACCAGCACGGTGGCGGCCGTGCCGCGCCGGGAGCCCTCCTCCGCGTCGGTGGCGAGGTCGTCGTCGACCAGCACGGTCTCGACCGCCACGCCCCCGGCGCGCAGGCGCTCGGCGGCGATGGCGAAGCAGATGACGTCGCCGGTGTAGTTCTTCACCACCAGCAGCACGCCGCCGGGACCGGCGACGCGCCGGGCCGCCTCGTGCACCTGCCGGTGGTGGGGGGAGGTGAAGACCAGCCCGGGGCAGGCGGCGTCCAGACCACCGGGACCGAGGAACCCGGCGTGCATCGGCTCGTGCCCGGCGCCGCCGCCGGACACCAGCGCCACCCGCCGGCCGGGCGCCCGGCGCAGCGCGTGCAGGTGCAGCGGGTCGAGCACCACGCCCACGTCGTCGGGGTGCGCCATCGCCAAGCCGCGGGCGGCGTCGGCCACGGCCGAGGCCGGGTCGGGCAGGAACTGGGTCGGGTGGACGTCGTCAGCCACGCACCGACGCTAGCCCAGGACCAGCGGCGCCTTCGTGCGCAGGTCGATGACGACGGCGTCGTCGTCCTCGGCCCAGGACTCCAGGTCCACGGGCTCGGGCACCGGCGGGGGGCCCTGCGCGACGTGGAGGCTGATCATCCCGGTGGGCCCGTCGAGGGCGGCCGGGCCCAGGCCGAGGGGCGACTCCTCGAGGCGGCCGCCGCGCTGGTGCAGCCGCACCTCGGCGCCGGGGAGCAGCTGGGCGGCCAGGTCGGCGTGGTGCCAGGCGTGCACGACGGCGCGCAGCGCGCCGTCGCGGCACTCCAGGAGCATCCAGCCGTCGGGGCTGACCGACACCACCGTCCCGCGACGCCACCCCCAGGGGCTGCGCCGCACCACCTCGGCCAGCATCCGCGGCATCCGGTGCCCCGGCAGGTGCGAGCGGCAGCCGCCGTCGCCACCGGCGAGGGGAGACAGGCACGCGTCGGCCACGGCTGCCTCCTCGGGGGCGTCAGGGGGTGTGCCGCGCGGTGGTCGCCCGGCTCTGACGACCCTAGCCGCGGCGCCTCCCGCGCGGAGGACGCCCGGAGACGTCCTGCGCCGTCCGGGTGACGCGCTCAGGAACCCGAGCTCTCCCGGACCACGAGGCGGTAGGGGGTCTGCACGCGGCGCGGTGGGAGCGAGGGGTCCTCGAGCCGGCTCACCAGCAGCGCCAGCGCCTGCTCGGCGATGAAGGCCCTGTCGATCGCCACGGTCGACAGCGACGGCGAGGCGTAGCGCCCGCCGGCCACGTCGTCGACGCCGACGACGGCGACGTCCTCCGGCACCCGGCGCCCCGCGGCCCGCAGCGCGGCCATGGCCCCCAGGGCCATCTGGTCGTCGGCGGCGAAGACGGCGTCGACGTCGGGGCGCGCGGCCAGCAGGGCGGTGGTGGCGTCGTGCCCGTCGTGGGAGGTCCAGTCGGCCACGTGCGGCACCAGGCCGGGGTCGTGGGGCAGGCCCGCGGCCTCCAGCGCCGCCCGGTACCCGGCCAGGCGCTGCCGGGCGGTGTTGTGCGTGACGTCCTTCCAGCCGAGGAAGGCGATGCGGGTGCGCCCGGCCGCGACCAGGTGCTCCACCGCCAGCCGCGCCACCCCGGTGCTGTCGATGCCGACGGTGTCGACGGGGACGTCCGCGCCCGCGTGCTCGCCGATGAGCACCAGGGCGGTGTCGGGGTGGGGCGCGGCCAGCTCGGCGTCGGGCATCTCCAGCGGCGAGAAGATCAGGCCGTCCGCGAAGCGCACCGGCCTGCCCTCGGCCACCTCGCGCTCGCGCTCCAGCTGCCCGTCGGTCTGCTCGACGGCGAGGACCAGCCCGCGCTCGCGGGCGCGGGCGGCCACGTGCGCGGCGAGGTCGGCGAAGTAGGGGGCGGCGATGGTCGGCACGGCGAGCGCGACCATGCCGGTGCGCCCGCTGCGCAGCTGGCGGCCCACGGCGGAGGGGCGGTACCCGAGGGCGTCGATGACCTCCTGGACGCGGCGGCGGGTGTCGGGGTGCACGTGCACGTACGCGTTGACGACGTTGGAGACCGTCTTGGGCGAGACGTCGGCGGCGGCGGCGACGTCCCGGATGGTGACGGGACGCCGCGGTGCTCCGGCGGCGCGCGGGGTGGTCATCCGTGGAGTGTGACGCGTCGGGACCGGGCCGCGCGCACCGCCTGATCACGAGGGTTGACACGGACCGGCGTGCCGCACCAGGATTTACCACGTTGTAATCCCCGTCAGCGCCGTCGGGTCGAGACCGCACCGCCGTCGCGCCGCCCCCTGGAGGACCGCCGTGCCCCGCGCCAGAGCAGCACTCGACGCCAGCTTCACCACCGCCCCCGTGCCCCGCCGCCTGTTCGGGTCCTTCGTGGAGCACATGGGCCGCTGCGTCTACACCGGCATCTACGAGCCGGAGCACGCCGCGGCCGACGCCGACGGCCTGCGCTCGGACGTCCTCGAGCTCGTCCGCGAGGTCGGCCCCACGATCGTGCGCTACCCCGGTGGCAACTTCGTCTCCGGGTACGACTGGGAGGACGGCGTCGGTCCCGTCGCCGACCGCCCCCGGCGCATCGACAGGGCGTGGCGCACGGTCGAGACCAACGCCTTCGGCCTCGACGAGTTCTCGCGCTGGGCCGACAAGGCCGGCACCGAGACCATGTACGCCGTCAACCTGGGCACCCGCGGCCTGCAGGAGGCGTGCGACGTCCTGGAGTACGCCAACCACCCCTCGGGCACGAAGTTCTCCGACCTGCGCCGCTCCCACGGGCGCGAGCAGCCCTACGGCATCCAGTGGTGGTGCCTGGGCAACGAGATGGACGGTCCCTGGCAGACCGGCCACAAGACGGCCTTGGAGTATGCCCGCCTCGCGGGGGAGACCGCGCGCGCCATGAAGCAGGTCGACCCGAGCGTCAAGCTGGTCGCCTGCGGCTCCTCCTCGCGCTCCATGCCCACCTTCGGGGAGTGGGAGCGCGTCGTGCTGGAGGAGTGCTACGACGACGTCGAGCTCATCAGCGCGCACGCCTACTACGAGGAGTCCGAGACGACCCCGCTGGCCGACTTCCTGGCCTCCGCGGTCGACATGGACCTGTTCATCGAGTCGGTCGCCGCCACCGCCGACGCCGTGGGCGCCACGAAGAAGAGCGCGAAGAAGATCGGCATCTCCTTCGACGAGTGGAACGTCTGGAACCAGACCGCCTGGAACACCTCCGAGCGCGCCGCCGGCCGGACCGCGTGGGACGTCGCCCCCCGCGTCATCGAGGACGAGTACTCCGTGACCGACGCCGTCGTGGTCGGGACGCTGCTCAACTCCCTGCTGCGCCACGGCGACCGCGTGCTCGTGGGCTGCCAGGCCCAGCTGGTCAACGTCATCGGGCTGCTGCGCAGCGAGCCGGGCGGCGCCGCGTGGAAGCAGCCGATCGCGCTGCCCTTCCAGGAGATGAGGAACCGCGCGCTGGGCGCCACCATCCTCGACGTCCGCACCACCTCCACGACGTACGAGACCGGGCGCTACGGCGCCGTCGACCTCGTCGACGTCACCGCGGTGACCCACGACGACGGGCGCGTCACCGCCTTCGTGGCCAACCGCTCCCTCGACGAGGCGGCCGACGTCGACGTCGCCCTGGGCGGCTTCGGCCCGCTGGTGCCGGGCGAGGCGCTCGTGCTCGCCGCCACCGACGGGCAGGACCGCTGGGCCACCAACACCGCCGACGCCCCCGACGCCGTGCGCCTGCGCCCGCTGTCCGGCGTCACCGTCGAGGCCCCGGAGCGACCGGGCGCCGCCGCCGTCGCGCGGTTCCAGCTGCCGCCGCTGTCGTGGGCCGTGGTCGAGCTGGTGCCCGCCGGCTGACCGGTGGGTCCGCGGGGGGCCGTGTCGCTAGCGTGGCGGCATGGCCTCCCGGGGGATCTTCAGCCAGCTGACCGAGCTCGCCCGGGCGGTGGCCGACGCCGCCCGGTCCACGCCCCCCGCTGACGAGCCCCAGCCGCCGGCCCGGGAGCCGGCCCGGGAGCCGGCCCGGGAGCCGGCCCAGCGCGCGCCGCGCCTGCGCCGCGAGCCCACCCCCGCCGAGAGGGTCGAGCCCGCCTACGCCCCCGAGCGCGACGGCGAGCCCGATCCCGGCGAGGTCGTGTGGGCCTGGGTGCCCTACGAGGAGGACGCCTCCCGCGGCAAGGACCGCCCGGTGCTCGTCCTGTCCGTCGACCCCTCGCGCCGCGGGCGCGAGGTCGTGGCCCTGATGCTCACGAGCAAGGAGCACGCCGACGCCGAGCGCGACGGGCGCCGCTGGATGGACGTGGGCACCGGCGGGTGGGACTCCCAGGGGCGCCCGAGCGAGGTGCGCCTCGACCGCGTTCTGCACCTCGACGCCTCGGCTGTGCGTCGCGAGGGGTCGGCGCTGGACGAGCGCGTCTTCACCCGCGTCGCCGACGCTGCCTCGCGACTGCACGGCTGGTGACCTGCGCACTCTCGTACTCGGCGGTGCTTCCTGGAGACGCGCCGCCGAGTACGCCAATGTCCCATGACGAGTAAGCAGTGACGAGTTGCGAGTCGCGTGATGACTGCGTCGACCCGTGCGCCTACTCGCCGACCGCGTCGAACGCCCGTCGGAACGGGCCGTCTCGCGTAGACGGGCGCACCGTCGCGCCGTCCGCCGCTACTCTCGTGCCGTGGACGTCGTCGAGGTGCTGCGCCGGGCTTCGGACGTCGTGGAGCGCGCTGGGGTCCCTGCCGACCTGCGTCCGGTGGCGTTCTCGACCGCCGTCGATCTGCTCCTGAAGGACCTCTCCTCCGCCGCACGGGCCCTCGCCCCCTCCCTCCCGGCTCCCTCTCCCGCGCCCTCGCCGGCCTGGGGCGAGGACCTCGACCTCGAGGAGGAGCCCGCCGAGGAGGTGCCCGCGGCGTCGGTGAGCCGGCTCGGCGCCCGACCGGGCCACAGGCCCCTCGACAGGCCCCTCGACAGGACCACCGACCGGCCCTCCGACAGGCCGACCTTCCAGGGCTTCACCGCCCGTCCGTCGGGGCGCAGCGACCGCCTCGTCAGCGTCGGCCCGACGCGCGGCCCGGCCCCCGCCGGCGACGACCCCTGGGGCCACATCGCTGACGCCCTCGGGGTGCGCCCCGAGCTGCTCGACAGGGTCTGGGAGGAGCGCGGGGGCCGCCTGCAGCTCGCCGGCGACCCCTCGCGCCTGGGTCGCACCCGCGCCCAGCGGGTGGGCACCGCCGCGGTCCTGCTGCTGGCCGCGCTGCGCTGGAGCGGGCAGGACGGCGGGGAGCCCGTGCCCGACGCCGTCGTCCGCGCGGAGGTGGAGCGCCTGGGGCTGCTCGACACCGGCAACTACACCAAGCACCTCGCGGGGCGTCGCCACCTGCTGTCGGTGAGCGGCTCGGGCCGCACCGCCACGTACAAGCTCCGCTACGACGGCCTCGAGGAGGCCCGCGCGGTCGCGCAGGCGCTCCTCGAGGACTGACGCCCCAGCCGGCTCCTCAGCTGGCCCGGCCCCCGGCGATGGGCCGGGTGCGCTGGACGACGGCCGCCGCGCCGTAGGGGTAGTCACCGACCTGCGGGCGGCTGGCGGCGTCGAGGCGCTCCAGCTCCGCGGTGTCGAGCACGAGGTCAGCGGCTCCGAGGTTGTCGGTGAGCTGCTCGGTGGTCCGGGCGCCCAGGATCACGGAGGTGACCGACGGCTGCTGGGAGAGCCACGCCAGGGCCACCTGCGCCATGGAGGCGCCGCGGGCGGAGGCCACGGCCTCGACCGCCCCGACGACGTCCCAGGTGCGCTCCTGGGCTGAGCGGGGGCCGTAGGCCTCCATGCCGCGGGCCGGGTCCTCGCCGAGGCGGGTGGCGCCGGTGGGGGCCTGGTCGCGGCGGTACTTGCCGGTGAGCCAGCCGCCGCCCAGGGGCGACCAGGGCAGCA
>JAKONK010000019.1 GCA_022701985.1 Actinomycetales bacterium | reverse complement strand
GAGCACGGGCAACCCGAGGTGCAACGTCAGGCCCAGAACGCATAAGTCGCCCAGCGACAGACTGAACCGGCGCCTCCCCGCAATCTCGGCCACCGTGCGAAGCAAAGAGCTATGCGGCTCAAGTGAGCAAAAGTGTGGGCGGCAGGGACCGGCAGGTCACCCAGGCGCACGCAATAGGCAGCAGGATCGCTTCCACTTGTTCTGGCGCTAACCCGGAGCGCTGGGCGACCATGAGATACACCATCCCCGCTGTTGGGGATGGCATCACGCTGCCGCGCAGCAGGTCGACCAGGCGCATCGCGGCTGGCTCCCCGTCCAGGACGGCGAGCACAAAGGAGGCGTCCAGCACCAGTGGCGCCTGCGGGCATTCGTCGCCGCGAACAGTGACCTCAGCAACCTTGATCTCCTCGTCGGGGACCTCGGAAACGACGGCCCCAGACACCGTCAACCACTTCGGTCCGTTCGATAGCTCACCGGGGCTGCTCATGCGCGGCTTCCGTGACCGGTCTGCTGCTGAGCGTCCGTGGCGTCGCCAACGCCGGCGAGCGTTTCGCCTACCGGGCTGTCAGCGTTCCCCGCCTCTTTGGCAGCAGCCTCGGCGGCGCGCTCACCAGCACCTCCTCGGCCGTCGGGACCTGTGGTGCAGGTGACTCGCTTGTGCCGTTGGCGCCGCCATGACCGTCGAGCTCGCCATCCGCCATGGCAGTTCTGCCGGCTGCGATCTGGCGCTGCAGCGGGGCCAGCAGAAGCTGAGGGGATTTCGGCACGATCCGGCCTGGCCCCTCAACGAGGGCCACCAGGGTCGAGCCGACGGGGATGCCCGCGGTGCCCAGGACGTTGCTGGGCAGGGTGGTGCGTTGTTGCCGGTCCACCTGTAGTGGGCTGCTCACAACGTTGGTGATGGTTGGAGCGTACGCGGTCACGTGGAGTTGCTCGCTGGTTTGGCGGCTGCGTTGTACCGCGGCCGAGGTGACCGGTCATGACTGAGCTGCATGCCGACCTAGATGATCCGGTTCCCAGGGCAGCGAATCGCCAGCGGTGGTCACCGAATGGGCAACTGGTCGAGTCACAGCACACCTCGACTCCCGGCATCCGGGGCGTGGCCGTCCTTTCGAACCCCGCTCGGTCCGCACCTAGTCCGCAAGAGGTTCGAAATCGGCCGTCACCACCCAACGCTTGCCAACGGCAAACGTGCAGCTCAGGGACACTTTCAACCGGATCAGCCCTGCTCAGAACTGAGCACAACTTGTTCCGCCGCAAGTCCGGCTGACCGGTGCCGCTGCGGATCGGGGTCTCGCCAGAGGGACTCGGTCCGCAGCTGGTCCGGAGCTGGTCCGCAGCCGTCCCGCCGGGCCCTCGGCGCGCGGGGCCGTGCTGGCGCGGAGGTCCACCGACCCCGCTGACGCGGTCAGCGCCCGGTCCTCCGCGCTGGACCGCAGGTGTCGGGCGGGCGCTGCAGCAGGGGTCCAGCGCGCG
The DNA here is from genome assembly GCA_022701985.1 of Actinomycetales bacterium. GTDB lineage: Bacteria > Actinomycetota > Actinomycetes > Actinomycetales > Quadrisphaeraceae > Quadrisphaera. The sequence continues at coordinate 9,313 of JAKONK010000019.1, read as the reverse complement.
CTCGACGGCGGTGGTGGCTGCCCGCACACGGCCCGGGCGAGTGACCTGCGAACCGGCTCGACCTGCGGGTGTCGACCTCGGCTGCGGGTCGCGCGCCGTGCGCACGTCGCTGGTCCTGCGGCGCGTCCCACTGGCTCTGCACCGACGTCCTGCCCGCGGCCCGCGTCCGCTGCCACCTCCCCCGCAGCCCGGCCGGGCCGACCTCGCGGGACCGGTCACGGGAGGACGGCGTCGGCCTCCAGCTCCACCAGGACGCCCGGCTCGAACAGCACCGCCACCCCGATCAGCGACGCGGGCGGCATGGGCACCGGCAGGCCGACCTCCTCCGCCACGGCGTGCACGCCGCTCATGAAGGCCTCCATCTGGTCAGCGGACCAGCCCGCGACGTAGAAGGTCAGGCGCACCACGTCACCGAAGCCGGCGCCCGCGCTGGCCAGCGCGGTGCGGGTGTTGCGCAGGACCTGGGCCACCTGGCCCGCGAGGTCGCCGGGCGCGGCCAGGGTGCCGTCGGCGCGCGCAGCGGTCTGCCCGGCGATGCGCACCTGACGGGTGCCGCTCGCGACCGCGACGTGGTGGTAGGGGGTGGGGCCCACCAGCGACGGCGGGGAGGACAGCTGCACGGACACGGGCATCTCCTGGAGGTCGACGAGCCAGTAGCCCTTGGATACCTGGTCGCTGGAAGTCACTTCAAGGAGACTGGGTGTCGTGAGGGATACCGACTCCAGCGCCAGCAGGTCCACCGGCCACGAGCCCGCCCTCGGCGGTGGGTCGGCGCACGACGCCTTCCAGATCACCGCTCCGCACCGCGAGCTGCTCGACCAGGTCCTGGACCGGTGGTCCCTGGACGTGCTGGACGCGCTGTGCCGACGACCAGCCCGGTTCAGCGAGCTGCGCAGGGCCGTACCTGCGGTGACCCAGAAGTCCCTGACCGCGACCCTGCGGCGCCTGGAGCGCAACGGGGTGGTCCAGCGCGTGGTGGTGAGCACCCGGCCGGTGGCGGTGGAGTACCGGATCACGGCGCTGGGCAAGACGCTGCGCTCCCCGGTGGAAGCGGTGCTCGCCTGGGCCGCTGCCCACGCGGGCGAGATCGAGGCCGCCCGCCGGCGCTTCGACGACGAGGTGGACGTCGTGCCGCTCCCCGTCACACCTCGGTGAGGTCAGCGCCTGGGCACCGGTGCGGGAGCGGCCACGGGCGTCAGATGAGCAGCGAGGCGCCTCCGGACCGCCCGTGCTCCGGATGGAGGGTCAGCAGCTCCGGCTCGGGTACGGGGACAGCACCACCCCGCTGACACAGGAGAGATCGTGCAGATCCCCAAGGACGTCGTCATCCAGTTCATCAGGTCCAAGATCGGTGGTCCCCAGGCCGACCAGGCCCACCAGGAGCTGCCCGACAGCGTGGACACCGACCGGGACGCGGGGCTGCTGAGCACGTTCGGCGTCGACCCGAAGGACCTGGTCGGCGCGGCCTCGGGCGGCGGGGCAGCCGGTGGGCTGAAGGGGAAGCTCGGTCTGTGACCCAGCCGGTCGTCGGCGCCCCTCACGGAGGTGTCGGCGGCCGTGCGGTCGGGGCCTGCCAGCGTCCAGCCACCCGTCGGTCCGCAGGTCCGGGGGCGCTCAGCTCAGCGGCAGCCCGCGCACGGCGGTGACGAGGGCGGGGACCCGACCGGCGCAGTCGCCCGTCGACAGCGTCGCCGACGGCCCCACAACGACCGCCGCCCCGTCCACCGAGACCGGACGGTGCTCCACACCCCGTTGCAGGTGGTAGAGCTGCAGCACGACCTGCACGTCGCCACCACCGCACCGCAGGTGCGCATCCGCGCCAGGGCTCCTCCACGGCGACCGGCAGCGGAGACCGGTGGTCAGCGGGGCGGGCGCCTCAGGAGCGGGCGCAGCAGCGCCAGCGCGGTGACCAGCAGCACCACCGCTCCCGCCACCCCGGCACCCGGCACGACGAGGCCCCCGAGCCCACCGCCAGGACCCGACGACGGGACCAGCACCACGACCGCCAGCAGCTGGGCACCCGCCTGGACCAGCGCGTACCGCCCCAGGGGCCGCCCGAGCGCCGTCAGCTGCACCCACCCCCGGCGCGGCAGCGCCCGCACCAGGGCCGTCAGCACGACCAGCAGGTGCACCCCGGCGAGCAGCGCGAAGGAGCGCGGGTGGAGCGGCGCCAGCGGCTGCAGGGCCTGCAGCGCGGCCACCACGAGGACCAGCCCGACGACGAGCGCCGGGGCCGGCCGCAGCGCCACGAGCACCGCCACGAGCGCGGCGAGCAGCCACGGCACCGGGAGCGACGCAGCGACCAGACCCGCGGCCAGGAGGCCCGCCGCTGCGGCGAGCACCGCGACCGGCACCCCCGGTCCGACCCGCGGCCACTCCGGAACCGCGGTGGCGGGTCCCCGACCCGCTGGAGCGGCGCGAGCCCGCAGGCCGCGCCCACCCGCGGTCAGGGAGTCCAGCACCCCCGCCAGCCACCTCACCACGCCCTCACCGCAGCCGCCGTCGGGACAGCGCCCGCAGCTGCGCCCGCCGTCCTGACGCACCGGAAGCACCCGCCCAGCTGACGACCTCCACGCCCACGGCGCGCAGGGCGTCGAGGCGGTCCTCGCGCTCGGCCGCGACCACGCGGTGCGCCAGCCGCTGCTGGCGGGTGCTGCCGCCGAGCCGGGGCGCAGGCAGGACGTCGACGGCCACCACGCGGTGCCCCCGGCTGCGCCAGGTCCGCGCGGCGCTCCCCGCGACGTCGTCGAGGAAGGTCGACAGCACGTACACCAGCGCCGACGGCGGCACCGGAGGCAGGCGCCGGACCCCCGCCAACGCCCCCGCAGCGCGGGTGGCGGCCACGGCGGCGAGCACCCGGCGCAGGTGCCGGTCGCCGGACCCGGCGGTCGTGGCGCGCCCGTGCGCGCCCAGGTCGCAGAACGCCACCCGGTCACCGCGGCGCACGGTCCCGGCGGCGATGGCGCTGGCTGCCTGCCGCGCCAGGTGCAGCGAGCTCGTCCCCCGCAGCCCGGCGCGGTTGCTGGCCCACTGCGCCACGACCTCGCCGACGTCGTCGCGGCTGTCGACCACGACGACGGCGACGGCGTCCGACGTCGCCAGCGTCCGCCGCACGTACAGGTCGGTGACCTCACCGGCCACCCGCGAGCGCCGCGCCGTGGCCCGCCAGTCGATGCGCCGCAGCCGGTCACCGGCGGTGAAGGGGCCGACGTCGCGGAAGTCGCCGCCCTGTCCGGGGCGGGAGGAGTCGTGCACGCCGCTCAGGCCCCGCAGCCGGGGAGGGAGCGGCAGGTCGCGCGCCGGGCTCGACGCCGGGGCGAGCACCCGCTCCGCGGTCACCGGGCCCAGCGGACCCGCGAGGAGCCCACCGTCGGGGGCGACGAGCCCCAGCGAGGCGCGCACCACCTCCTGCGGTCCGGAGACGCCCAGCGGCGCGACGCGACCGGCGAGGACGGTCGTGGTGGGGGCGAGCACGAGGGTCCGCGAGCGCCCGCCCACCAGCGCCAGGTGCACGAGCACCAGCTCGGTGCCCGGGGGTGCCTGCGCGGTGACGCGGTAGTCGACGAGGCGGCCGCTGCTCCCGGCGGCTGCCTCGACGGGGACGTCGACCCGGACGTCGACCGACGCCTCCCCCGCCACCGGGTGCTGCCAGCCGAGGGCCGCCGTCACCAGCAGCGGTGCACCCAGCAGCGCGACGTCCGGGCGGCCCAGCACCAGCCCGGCCGCCGCGAGCACCACGCCCAGGCCGACGGCGACCGCGGGCGAGGCCGTCCACGTCCAGGCGGGCTCCCCCCTCACGCCCGGACGCTCGCGGTGGCGGGCCCCGGCACGGAGGCGACCGCGGCGCGCACCACCTCCGCGGTCTCGATGCCCGCGGCCCACGCGTCGGTGGTGAGCACCAGGCGGTGGGCCAGCACGGGGCTCGCGGCGCGCTTGACGTCCTCCGGCTCCACGTAGCTCCTCCCCGCCAGCACCGCGAGCGCACGGGCCACCAGCAGCAGCGCCTGCGAGCCGCGGGGGCTGGCCCCCACCTGCACCGAGGGGTGGTCGCGCGTGGCTGCGGCGAGGTCGACGCAGTAGCCGGCGACGTCGGGGTCGACGTGCACGGCCTCGACGGCGGCCTGCATCGCGAGCACCTGCGCGGCGTCGACGACGGGCTCGACGTGCGCGGCCTCCTGCCTGCGGGCGACCCGGTTGAGCAGGATCCGCTGCTCCTGGGCGCGGTCGGGGTAGCCGACGGCGAGGCGGACCATGAACCTGTCGAGCTGGGCCTCGGGCAGGGCGTAGGTGCCCTCGTGCTCGACGGGGTTGGACGTCGCGACCACCCGGAACGGCTGCGGCAGGGGGAAGCTGCGGCCCTCGACGGTGACCTGGCCCTCGGCCATGGCCTCGAGCAGCGCCGACTGCGTCTTGGGCGGGGTGCGGTTGATCTCGTCGGCCAGCAGCAGGCTCGTGAAGACCGGTCCGGGCTGGAACTCGAAGGACCGCCCGGCCGGGTCGTAGGTGAACGAGCCGGTGATGTCGGCGGGCAGCAGGTCGGGCGTGCACTGCAGGCGCCGGAAGTCCAGGCCCAGCGCCCCCGCGAGGCTGCGCGCGGCGAGCGTCTTGCCCAGGCCGGGGACGTCCTCGAAGAGCACGTGCCCGCCGGCCAGCAGCGACGCCAGCGCCAGCTCGAGGGCGCCGTCCATGCCGACGGCCACCCGCCCGACGCGCTCCAGCACCTCGCGGGCCAGGCGGGCGACGTCGTCGACCCCCAGCTGCTGCAGCCCCTGCTCCTCGGTCACGCGTCTCTCCCAGCTCGGTCGGTCAGCGGTGGTGACGGCGTGGGGCCGGAGGGCCCCGGACCGCCCAGCGCCTCCACGCGGGCCAGGCAGTGCGCCACCGCCCGCACCCGCGGCGTCGGCGACGCGCGCGACAGCAGGACCGCGACCGCGGCCCTGCCCAGCAGCTCCTCCGCGGCGGCGGGACCGCCCGGGGCGTCGAGGTCGACGCCCCGGTGCCGCAGGCGCGAGCGCCCCAGCGCCTGCACCCGCACCAGGCCCGCCTGCCCCATGCCGCTCTGCCGGGCGGTGAACGCCACCGACAGCCCCACCAGGTCGCTGCGGCCCCCGGGCTCGGACGGCGGCAGCTCGAAGCGCCACCGGTGCTCGGCCGTCACCGGGACCGACGCGGCCAGCGCACCGACGCACAGCAGCGCCAGCGCGGTCGTCACGACCTCGGCGGCGCTCCACCCCGCGACGGCCAGGGCCAGCACGACCGCGGCCGCGACGGCGACCGCCACCTGCAGGCGTCCGCGGCGCGGTCGCTGCAGCAGCGGTGACAGCACTGACAGCGCTGACAGCGCGGCCCGCGCCGTCGTCCCCCGGCGGTGGGGTCCGTCAGCGCTCATGCGCACCCCCGGTCGCTCGGACAGGGGCAGCCGCCGCGGCGTCCCAGGAGGCGGCCAGCGCGCGCAGGGCGGCACGCGCCAGGTCGGCGTCGTCGTCGCGGCGACCGCCGGCACCGCCGAAGCGAGCGCGCGAGTACAGCGAGCGCAGCACGTCGACCGCGGCGCGGTCGGCAGGCACCCGGGCCAGCAGGCGGGTCGTGAACTCCGTCGGCGTCTCGGCCCTGCTGCGGGCCACGCCGGCGTCCTCGGCGGTCTCCTCCAGCCCCAGCCAGGCGCGCACGACGGCGTCGTCCAGGTCGCGGGGGTCGTCCAGGAGCTCGAGCGACCTGGCGAGGCCCCGGCGGACGACGGGCGCGGCGAAGGCCCCGCCGGCGTCCCCGGCGGCCTCGTCGACCGGCTCCAGCGCCTCGGCGCGGCTCGTGCGGCGCTGCCAGAGGCGTCGCAGCAGCACCGCGACGAGCACCGCCACCGCGAGCACCGCGAGGGCCCCGGCCACCGCGAGCGCCGGCCCGAGCCACCCGGGGAGGTCCTGGGGCGGCGCCTCGGGCAGCACCTCCAGGGGAGGCGGCGTCTGCGTCGGGGTCGGTGTGGGCATCACGACGCCGGGCGGGGCCGAGCGGCGACCCGAGGGGGTGGTCAGGCCCTCCGCGGCGGCGGCGAGCACCACGACCACCGCGGCGAGGGCGCATCCCACCGCCAGCCGGTCGACCCGCACAGGACCCCCTGACCGCTGTTCGGCGGCTGCCGCGGCACCGGTCCCCCGCGCTGGAGGCCCTGCTCGCCGTGGCGGCCAGACAAGCACGTCCCGCTCCCGCGAGCCACACGCCCCCGGGCACCGAGACCCACGGGCCGCGGGGTCAGCCGCGCTCCAGCCGGCGCGTCTCCGCCGCCACGACCACCAGCACCACCAGGAGCAGGACGACGGCGAGCCACACCGCCCGCACGCCCCACGCCTGCGTGCTGACCGCCCCGACCACCGCTCCGACCGCGAACGCCGCGAGCACCGCCGCGATGTCGCGCGCCTGCCGCCCGGCGACCTCCCGGTCACCGCGCCGCCGCAGCCAGGCGTAGGAGCTCTCGACCAGCGAGCGCAGGTTGCCGGACGCGAAGGTCGTGGCGTACGTCGTGCCGCGCACGGAGCGGAAGACGTTCAGCTGCATCGCGGCGGCGAAGGCCACCCCGGCGGCGGCCAGCGAGGTGGTCGTCGTGCCCGGCGGTGCGCTCGGCACGAGGCCGACGGCCAGGAGCACCGCGACCTGCAGGGCGAGCACCGCGCGGACCGGCCGGCGCAGCAGGCGCCGCCAGCGCGGCCCTCCCAGGACCTCGGTCAGCAGGACCCCCGCGAGGAAGGCCAGCAGGCTCGGGACGTGGCTGAGCGCCCGCGCGACGTCGCCGCCCCCGGCGGCCACGGCCAGCAGCACCACGTTGCCGGTCTGCGCCGCGGCGAGCACGCCCCCGCGCGCGAGGTAGGTGTGCGCGTCGAGGAAGCCGCCGGTCGCGGCGAGCAGGGCTGCGACCAGCAGCGACTCAGGACGGCTGCGCAGCCCCACCGCCGCTCAGCTCCGGCGGTACCAGGTGATGCGGTACCGCGCGCCGGTCCTCGAGGTGGCCCAGCCCTCCTCGGGCTCGCGGCGCTCGGCGCGCCACCGCTGCGGGTCGAGCGGGGGGACGACGGACGCGGTGGCCGGGTCCACCCCGGCCTCGAGGTCGACGTCGGTGACGACGGCGACGTCGAGCAGCCCCTCGGCGAGCGCCTGCGCGTACACCTGGGCCCCGCCGACCACCCACACCTCGCCGTCGGCGCCCTCACCCGGCTCGGCCGCCAGGGCGACGGCCTCGGCGAGCGTCGCGGCGCGCACCGCGCCGGGTGCCGACCACGCGTCGTCGCGCGTCAGGACGACGCAGCGGCGCCCCGGCAGGGGGCGCCACCGCTCGGGCAGGGAGTCCCAGGTGGCGCGGCCCATGACCACGCCGTGGCCCCTGGTGGTGCGCTGGAAGTGGGCGAGGTCCTCGGGGACGTCCCACGGCACGGTGCTGCCGTCGCCGATGACGCGGCCCCGGGCCTGCGCCCAGACCGCCCCGACCCCGCTCACACGGCCACCGGCGCCTTGATCGCCGGGTGGTGCCGGTACCCGACCACCTCGACGTCCTCGTGGTCGTGCTCGAGCAGCGGCGCCGGGCGGAGCCGCAGCTGCGGGAAGGGGAACGGCTCGCGGGAGAGCTGCTCGCGGACCTGGTCGACGTGGTTGTCGTAGACGTGGCAGTCGCCCCCGGTCCAGACGAAGTCGCCCACCTCCAGGCCCACCTCGGCGGCGACCAGGTGCGTCAGCAGCGCGTAGCTGGCGATGTTGAACGGCACGCCCAGGAACATGTCGGCGCTGCGCTGGTACAGCTGGCACGAGAGCCGGCCGTCGGCCACGTAGAACTGGAACAGGGCGTGGCAGGGGGCCAGGGCCATCTCGGGGAGCTCCGCGACGTTCCAGGCCGAGACGACCATCCGGCGGGAGTCGGGGTCGCGGCGCAGGGTCTCGACCACCTGCGCGAGCTGGTCGACGGTGCCGCCGTCGGGGGTGGGCCAGGAGCGCCACTGCACGCCGTAGACGGGGCCGAGGTCGCCGTCGGGCCCGGCCCACTCGTCCCAGATGGTGACGCCGCGCTCCTGGAGCCACCGGGCGTTGCCGTCACCGCGCAGGAACCACAGCAGCTCGAGCACGATCGAGCGCAGGTGCACCCTCTTGGTGGTGACCAGCGGGAACCCGGCGGACAGGTCGTAGCGCAGCTGGGCCCCGAAGAGGCTGCGGGTGCCGGTGCCCGTGCGGTCGGACTTCACCGCACCGGTCTCCAGGACGCGGCGCAGCAGGTCCTCGTACTGGGTGTCCACCGCCGCGCCGCCCTGCGGGGTCGCGGGCTCAGCCACGGGGGGCCACCCGCACGCCGTCGTCGCCCACGGACAGCTCCACCGCGCCGAGGTCGGCCACGACCGCGTCGGGCCGGGCCGCCACCAGGTCGGGCACGCGGTTGGTGGTGGCCATCGCGAGCACCGCGCACCCGGCGGCGCGGCCCGCGGCGATGCCGGCGGGGGCGTCCTCGACCACCAGGCAGCGCGCCGGGTCGACGCCGAGGCGCTGCGCCGCCAGGAGGTACGGCGCGGGGTCGGGCTTGCCGCGCGGGGTGTCGCTGGCGGTGACGACCACCGCCGGGGCGGGCACCCCGGTGGCCTCGATGCGGACGCGGGCCAGGTCGCGCGAGCACGACGTCGCGATGGCCGCGCGGCCGGCGGGCAGCGCCCCCAGGGCCTCGCGGGCGCCGGGGAGCACCACGATGCCGTCGGTGTCGGAGATCTCGAGGGCGTCGATGTGCGCCAGCGCCGACGCGCGGCGCTCGGCCGGCAGCAGCCGCTCGACGATGCCCGCCGAGGGGATGCCGTGCATGCCGGCCAGCAGCGCCGGGTCGACGCCCTCGTCCTGCGCCCAGCGGAACCAGGACCGCACCACGACGGGACCGGAGTCGATCAGCGTCCCGTCCATGTCGAACAGGACCGCGTCGAAGCGCCGCCGGGCGAGCTCGTCGAGGCCGAGGGGCAGCCCCTCGGGCACGGGCAGGGGGTCGAGTTCCACGCCCGGGAGCCTAGGCGAGAGCACCGACGGCCCTCGTCGGCGATGCTGGGGCGGGTGAGCACGACACCGGCGCCCTCCCGAGCGACCACCGGCCGCACCCGGCTGCTCGGCGTCGACGCCGCCCGCGGCCTCGCCCTGCTGGGGATGATGGGCACCCACCTCGTCTCGAGCACCGCTGCCGACGGCGGCGTCAGCTGGGTCTACGAGGTCTTCAGCGGCCGGGCCTCCGCGCTGTTCGCCGTCCTCGCCGGCGTGGGGCTGGCGCTGGCCACCGGGCGCGCTCCCGATCGGCTGCCCCCGCGGGGGC
>JAKONK010000011.1 GCA_022701985.1 Actinomycetales bacterium | reverse complement strand
CTTCGCCCGGGGCGGCCACAAGCTGCCCGACGAGGTGGAGGACGCCATCGAGGGGCGCCTGCGCGAGACGTGGGCGCGCCCCACGGGCGCCGGCGTCGGGCGGGTCACCGCCGACGCCGGTGCCGGGGGCCGCTACGTCGAGCACCTCCTCTCGACCCTGCCGCACCGCCTGGACGGGCTGAAGGTCGTCGTCGACTGCGCCCACGGCGCTGCCTGGGCGGTCGGACCGGAGGCGCTGCGCCGCGCGGGTGCGGAGGTCGTCGTCATCGGGGCCAGCCCCGACGGGCTCAACACCAACGACGGTGTGGGGTCGACCCACCTGGGGCCCCTGCAGGCCGCGGTGCTCGCCGAGGGCGCTGACGCCGGCATCGCCTTCGACGGCGACGCCGACCGCTGCCTCGCCGTCGACGCCGCCGGCGCCGTGGTCGACGGAGACCAGGTCATGGGCGCGCTGGCGCTGGCGCTCGCCGACCGCGGCCAGCTCCGCGGGGCCACCCTCGTCGCCACGGTGATGAGCAACCTAGGCCTGCTGCTCGCCATGAGGGCCCGCGGCGTCGAGGTCCTGCAGACCGCGGTCGGTGACCGCTACGTGCTCGAGGCCATGCGCGAGGGCGGCTACTCCCTCGGTGGCGAGCAGTCCGGCCACGTCGTGATGCTCGACCACCAGACCACCGGCGACGGCGTTCTCACCGCGCTGCACCTGCTGGCGCGCGTCGCCGAGCTGGGGAGGCCGCTGGCCGAGGTCGTCGGCGTGGTCCAGCGGCTGCCGCAGGTGCTCGTCAACGTCAAGGGCGTCGACAGGGCGCGTGCCACCTCCGACGCGGGCGTCGCCGAGGCCGTGGCCGCTGCCGAGGCGGAGCTGGGCACCACCGGCCGCGTGCTGCTGCGGCCCTCCGGCACCGAGCCCCTGGTGCGGGTCATGGTCGAGGCCGGCGAGGTCTCGCAGGCCGAGGCCGTCGCGGCGCGCCTGGCCGCCGTCGTCTCCGCCCGCCTGGCCCTCTGAGACCCGCCGGGGCGGCACGGCCGCCCCGGCTGAGCCGCGGGCTGCTGGCGACCCCTCAGAGCTTGCGCAGGCGGACCCGGGTCACCGAGTGGTCAGCGGCCTTGCGCAGCACGATCGTGGCGCGGCCCCGGGTGGGCAGGACGTTCTCCCGGAGGTTCGGCTCGTTGATCTCCTGCCAGATCTGGCGGGCGCGTGAGCGCGCCTGGGCGTCGCTCAGGTCCGCGTAGCGGCGGAAGTACGACTCCGGCCGCGCGAACGCCGTCTCCCGCAGGCTGAGGAAGCGCTCCTCGTACCAGCCCGCGACGTCCTCGGTGCGGGCGTCGACGTACAGGGAGACGTCGAAGAAGTCGCTCACGGCGAGGCCCGTGCGCCCGTCGCGGCGGGGCTGGGCCGGCTGCAGCACGTTCAGCCCCTCGACGATGAGGACGTCGGGCTGGCGCACCACCACCTCGGCGCCCGGGACGATGTCGTAGACGAGGTGGGAGTACAGCGGTGCCCGCACCTCGGGAGCGCCGGACTTGACGGCGGTGACGAAGCGCAGCAGCGCCCGGCGGTCGTAGGACTCGGGGAAGCCCTTGCGGCCGAGGAGCCCCCGGCGCTCCAGCTCGGCGTTGGGCAGCAGGAAGCCGTCGGTGGTCACCAGCTCGACGCGCGGGGTGTCGGGCCAGTGGGAGAGCAGCTCGCGCAGCAGCCGCGCCGCCGTGGACTTGCCCACCGCCACGGAGCCGGCCACCCCGATGACGAACGGGGTGCGCGGCGCCGGGCCCCTGCCGTCCTGCAGGCCCCCGTCGAGGAAGGTCGAGGTCACCGCGTGCATGCGCTGGACCCCCGCGGCGTACAGGTTGAGCAGGCGCGACAGCGGGAGGTAGACCTCCTCGACCTCCCGCAGGTCGATCCGCTCACCCAGCCCGCGCACCCGCTCGAGGTCGGCCGCGTCGAGCACCATCGGGGTGGAGGCGCGCAGCCGGCTCCAGGCGCTGCGGTCCAGGTCGACGAAGGGGGAGCCGCCCGTCCTCGCGACGGCGGCCAGGGCGCCGGTGCGCGTCGTCGCTGGATCCACGGAGCGTCATCATGCCGTCCGGGCGCCCCGTAGCCTCGGGGGCATGTGCGGCATCGTGGGCTACGCGGGTCCGGCGTCCACCGGGACCAGCAGCGGCGGGGGCGTCCCCGACCTCGGCGGTGAGGCGCTCGCCTCGGTCCTGGAGGGCCTGCGCCGGCTGGAGTACCGCGGGTACGACAGCGCGGGCGTCGCGCTCGTCACCGGCGGCGAGGGCGGCTCGCAGCGCTCCCTGAGCGTGACCAAGCGCGCCGGGCGCCTGGCGCGCCTGGTCGAGGCTCTGGACGCCGAGCCGCTGCCGGCGTCGTCCACCGCCATCGGGCACACCCGCTGGGCCACGCACGGCGGTCCCACGGACGCCAACGCCCACCCGCACACCAGCGCCGACGGCCGCCTGGCCGTCATCCACAACGGGATCATCGAGAACTACGCCTCGCTCAAGGCCGACCTCCAGGCCGAGGGCGTCGAGTTCACCTCCCAGACCGACACCGAGGTCACCGCCCACCTGCTGGGGCGCGCTGCGGCCGCGGCCCTGGCGGAGGTCGGCGCCGACGGCGGTCCCGCCGACGCGGGAGAGGCGCTCGCCGAGGCCATGCGCCGGGTGTGCCGCGAGCTGGAGGGCGCCTTCACGCTGCTGGCCGTGCACGTCGACGCCCCCGGCGTCGTCGTCGGCGCCCGCCGCAACTCCCCGCTCGTGGTGGGCCTGGGCCAGGGGGCCAACTACCTCGGGTCCGACGTCGCCGCCTTCATCGGCCGCACCCGCTCGGCCCTGGAGCTCGGCCAGGACCAGGTCGTGCGGATCACCGCCGAGGAGGTCGCCGTCACCACCTTCGACGGCGCCCCCGTGACCCCGCGGGCCTTCTCCGTCGACTGGGACGCCGACGCCGCCGAGAAGGGCGGCTACGAGTGGTACATGGACAAGGAGATCCACGAGCAGCCCAAGGCCGTGGCCGACACGCTGCTCGGGCGCACCGACGCCAGCGGCGCGCTCGTCCTCGACGAGCTGCGCATGGACACCGCCGTCCTGCGCCGCACCGACAAGATCATCGTCATCGCCTGCGGCACCTCCGCCTACGCCGGCCACGTCGCCAAGTACGCCGTCGAGCACTGGTGCCGGATCCCGGTCGAGGTCGAGCTCGCCAGCGAGTTCCGCTACCGCGACCCGGTGCTGACCGAGCGGACGCTCGTCGTCGCCATCTCCCAGTCGGGGGAGTCGATGGACGTCGTCATGGCCGTGCGCCACGCCCGCGAGCAGGGCGCCAAGGTGCTCGCCATCTGCAACACCCAGGGCTCGACGATCCCGCGCGAGGCCGACGCCGCCCTCTACACGCACGCCGGGCCCGAGGTGGCCGTCGCCTCCACCAAGGCCTTCCTGGCGCAGATCACCGCCTGCTACCTGCTCGGCCTCTTCCTGGCGCAGCTGCGCGGCAACATGTTCGCCGACGAGGTCCGCACCGTCATGGCGCAGCTCCACGAGATGCCGGACGCGGTGCAGACCGTGCTCGACCGCACCGCGGGGGTCCGCGAGCTGGCCCGCGAGCTGGTGGACTCGAAGTCGGTGCTCTTCCTGGGCCGCCACGTGGGGTTCCCGGTGGCCCTCGAGGGGGCGCTCAAGCTCAAGGAACTGGCCTACCTGCACGCCGAGGGCTTCGCCGCCGGTGAGCTGAAGCACGGCCCGATCGCGCTGGTGGAGGAGGGGCAGCCGGTCTTCGTCATCGTGCCCTCGCCCGACAGCCGCGACTCCCTGCACGCGAAGGTCGTGTCCAACGCCCAGGAGGTCCGCGCCCGCGGTGCGCGCACCATCGTCATCGCCGAGGACGGCGACGACGCGGTCCTGGGCTCCGCCGACCTCGTGATCCGCGTGCCGCGGGTGCCGACCCTGATGGCGCCCCTGGTCACCGTGGTGCCGCTGCAGGTGTTCGCGATGGAGGTGGCCAGCGCCAAGGGCCTGGACGTCGACCAGCCGCGCAACCTGGCCAAGTCCGTCACCGTCGAGTGAGGCCGCGGGCGTGGCTGGGATGATCGGCCGGTGATCGTGGGCCTGGGCATCGACGTCGTCGGCGTCGAGAGGTTCGGCCGCACCCTGGAGCGCACCCCGGCGCTGCGGGCGAGGCTCTTCACCGCGGCCGAGCGCGACCTGCCGCTGGAGTCGCTGGCCGCCAGGTTCGCGGCCAAGGAGGCCGTCGCCAAGGCCCTGGGCGCCCCGGCGGGCCTGGCCTGGCACGACGCAGAGGTCCTGCGCGGGCCGGGCGGTCGCCCGGTGCTGCGGGCCACCGGCACGGTCGCGGCCGCCGCCGCCGCGCTGGGGGTCACCTCCTGGCACGTGTCCCTCACGCACGACGCGGGGGTGGCCTCCGCGGTCGTGGTCGCCGAGGCCCTGGGGCAGGCTGGCGGCTCGTGACCCACGCCCACGACGTCGCGGCCGTGCGCCGCGCCGAGCACGCCGCCGACCCCGAGCTGGCCGCCGGCAGCGACCGCCTCATGACCCGCGCGGCCGCGGGGGTCGCGGCCGTCGTCGCCGGTGAGCTGCGC
>JAKONK010000200.1 GCA_022701985.1 Actinomycetales bacterium | reverse complement strand
AGGCGACCTCCCCGCGCGCCTCGGCGACGGACTTGCCCATCTCCAGGGTCATCAGCAGCGCGAGGTCGTCGGTGCGGGCGATGACGGCGTCGAACGCGCGGCGCAGCAGCTCCGCGCGCTCGCGGGGGGCGGTGCGGCCCCACGCCTCCTGCGCGGCGACCGCGGCGTCGAGCGCGGCCGCGCCGTCCTCGGCGGTGGCGTCGGCGACGGTGGTCAGGACGGCGCCGGTGGCGGGGTCCTCCACGGCGAAGCGCTCGCCGCTCGAGGACGGGACCCAGCGGCCCCCGACGAGGAGGTCGGTGGGGACGCTCGCGACGAGCGCCTCCTCGCGGGTCGCCTGCTCGGGGGTGATCTCGGTCGCGGTCATGCCGTCGATCCTGCACCCGGTGCGCCGCGGTCCGCGCGAGGGCTCAGCCACACCCAGCAGAGCGCCCCGGCGAGCAGTCCCCACACCGCGCTGCCGACGCCCGCGACGGCCACCCCCGAGGCCACCACCAGGAAGGTGAGGACGGCAGCGGTCCGGTGCTCGACGGGCTGCGCGGCGTCGACGGCGGAGGCCAGCCCGCCGAGGAAGGCGCCCAGCAGCGCCAGACCGGCCACGGCCTGCACGAGCAGCGGGGGAGCACCGGCCACCAGCGCGGCCGCCGCCCCGGCGAGGAGCGCGAGCACCAGGTAGGTCACGCCGCCGGTGACGGCGGCGGGCCAGCGGCGGCGCGGGTCGGGGTGGGCGTCGGGCCCGGCCATGATCGCAGCGGACAGTGCCGCGAGGTTCAGCGCGTGCGCGCCGAACGGCGCGCCCACCACCGTCGCAGCCCCGGAGGCGACGAGCGCCGGCCGTGCGGGCGGGTCGGGGTAGCCGGCGCCGCGCAGCACCGCCAGCCCCGGGACGTTCTGGCTCGCCATCGTCACGAGGTACAGGGGCAGGCCGATGCTGAGCAGCACGAGGGGGTCGACCTGCGGGGTCGTCCACGTGAGCACGGGCGCCCAGCCGAGGCCGGTCGGTGCGGAGCCGGCGGCGCCCGCGGCACCCGGGGCTGCGCGCTCGACCGTGAGCGTCAGGACCAGCGCCACCACCAGCGCCGCGGGCACCGCCCACGCCGCGGCGAGGCGGCGCAGCACCAGCCACACGAGCACGACGGCCCCGCCCGCCAGGGGCTCGGCGGCCACAGCGGTCACGGGCGCGAGGCACAGCGGCAGCAGCACCCCGGCGAGCAGCGCGCCCGACAGCGGCGCGGGGACGCGGGTGACCAGCCGCGCCAGCGCCGGCCACGCGCCGGTGAGCACCACGAGGGCGCCGCACAGCACGAAGGCGCCGACGGCCTCGGGGAAGGTCACGCCGTTCGCGCCGGCGGCCACCAGGACGGCGGCGCCCGGGGTCGACCACGCGAACGACAGCGGCACCCGGTGGCGCCACGACAGCGCGATGGCCAGGGCCCCCTGCAGCGCGCACAGCGCCAGCAGGCCCGACGCGGCCTGCGCCGGGGTGGCGCCCACGGCGGTCAGGCCCGTGAGGACGACGGTGAACGAGCTGGCGAACCCGGTGACGGCCCCGACGACGCCGGCGACCACCGGCCCCCGCAGCCCCGGAGCGCCCACCGCCTCGCGCCGCACCCTCCGCGGAGACCGCGCTCCGGAGGGGGGCGGAGTCACGGGGGCGCTCATGCGGTCCACCGGGCGGGCGTGCGGTCGGTGGGGGTCGCCGAGACGGCCCGGGCGCGGGCCTCGCGCAGCACGTCGACGAGCGCCGCCACGCCGTCGACCGGCGTCGTGAACGGCACCCGGAGCCAGCGGTCGCCCGTGCCGTCGACGGTGAACCGCGGACCCGGTGACAGGCGCACCCCCAGGTCCAGGGCGTGCGCCGCCAGCAGCGTGGCGCCCGGCGTCGGCAGCAGCACCCACAGCACCAGCCCGCCCCGCGACGGCCTGACCACCCAGTCGGGCACGCCCCGGGCCAGCGCCGCCAGGAGCGCGTCGCGGCGCTCGTCGAGCAGCGCCCGCCGCTCGGCGAGCACGGCGTCGGCCTGCGCGAGCAGCCGCACGGCGACCAGCTGGTCGAGCACCGGCGAGGTGATGTCCAGGCTGGCGCGCGCCTGGGCGAGCCGGGCCAGCAGCTCGGGCTCGCCCCGCACCCAGCCGACCCGCAGGCCCGCCCAGAAGCTCTTGCTCATCGAGCCCAGGGTCACCACGGCCGGGTCGCCGGGGCGCCGCGCGACCGCCGCCAGGCGCGGCGGTGCGTCCTCCGGGGGCACCAGGTCGGCGAAGGTCTCGTCGACGGCCACCACCGGCACGCCCCTCAGCCCGGCGAGCAGCTCGCGGCGCTGCTCGGCGCTGGCCAGCAGACCCGTCGGGTTCTGCCCGTCGGCGGTGACGTGCGCGAGCACCGCGCCGCGCGTGGTGGACGACGACGGCGGGTCCCACCCGTCAGCGGTGACCGGGAGCGCCACGGGCCGCAGGTGGTGGGCGCGCACGGCGTCGATGACGGCCGGGTAGGTGGGCTGCTCGACCACCACCCGCTGGCCGGGGGTGGTGAGCGTGCGCAGCAGCAGGTTCCAGCCCTGGAGCGCACCCCCGGTGACGAGCACCTGCTCGGCGTCGGTGGCCACCCCGCGGCCGGTGAGGTGCGCCGCGACCGCCGAGCGCAGGGCGGGCAGCCCGTAGGGGTGCATCCCGTGGTCGGCGAGGAGCGCCGCCAGGTCGGTGGCCGCGGCGGCGGTCGCCGCCTCGAGGACCTGCGGGGGAGCGGGCAGCGCGGCCACCGTGAGGTCGAGCACGGAGGCCGGCTCACCGGGGTCGGCGTCCGGGCGCACGTGCAGCGCCGCCGGCAGCGCCACCCGGCTCCCCGCCCCGTGGGCGCTGACCAGGTAGCCCTCGGTGCGCAGCACGTCGTAGGCCGCGCTCACCGTGGTGCGGCTGACCCCGAGGGCGACGGCGAGCGCCCGCTCGCTGGGCAGGCGCGTGCCCGCCGGCAGGCGGCCGTCGAGGGCGAGCCCGCGCACGCCGTCGGCCACCGCGGCGTAGCCGGGGCCGCTGCGCAGCCAGGGGTGCAGCAGGGAGGTCAGGCGGCCGGGGTCCACGCCAGCCATCGTGGTGGCTTTGGCCCTGTCACAACAGGGCCAAGCCGCGGACAGTGGACGGGTGAGTCCCACCCGCCTGCTCCTGCCGCTGCCCACCGACCGCCTGCCGCTGCGCCTCGTCGCGCTCGTCGCCGGGCTCGTCGGCTACGGCGCCAGCATCGCGCTGATGCTGCGCTCGGACCTCGGCGTCATGCCGTGGTCCGTGCTCGACCAGGGGCTGTCCCGCACCTTCGGCGGCCAGGTGGGCACGTGGTCGATGGTCGTGGGCGTCGTCGTCCTGGTGGCGTGGGTCCCGCTGCGGCAGCGCCCCGGGCTGGGGACGATCGCCAACGTCGTGCTCGTGGGGCTCTCCATCAACGCCGTCCTCGGGCTGGTGCCTCCTGCGCAGAGCACGGCGGGCGCGTGGGCGCTCCTGCTCACCGGCGTCGTCCTGAACGGCGTCGTCACCGGGGTCTACGTGGGCGCCGGTCTCGGGCCCGGCCCGCGCGACGGGCTCAGCCTCGGCCTGGCCGCCAGGGGGCTGCCGCTGCGAGTGGTCCGCACCGGCGTCGAGCTGCTGGCCCTCGGCG
This sequence comes from Actinomycetales bacterium, assembly GCA_022701985.1. Classification (GTDB taxonomy): domain Bacteria; phylum Actinomycetota; class Actinomycetes; order Actinomycetales; family Quadrisphaeraceae; genus Quadrisphaera. The sequence goes on along the minus strand of JAKONK010000200.1, from coordinate 170 downwards.
TCGGCTTCGCCCTCGGCGGCACCGTCGGCTGGGGGACCCTCGTCTACGCCCTGGCGATCGGCCCGATCGTGCACCGGACGGTTCCCGCGTTCCACCTGCGCACCCCCGCCGAGAGGACCGGCGCCCCCGGACCGGCCCCCGCCCCCCTCCACTGACGCCCCTCCCGCGCC
>JAKONK010000193.1 GCA_022701985.1 Actinomycetales bacterium | reverse complement strand
AACGGATCGGGGTGGTGTTCCAGCAGGCCAACCTCCTGCCGTCGCTGAGCGTGCGCGACCAGCTGCTGGTCATGGGTGAGCTGGGCGTCGTCGCGCAGGGGCGGGGGCGGCGCCGCCGGGAGCTGCGCGAGCGCGCCGACGCCCTGCTCGCCGAGGTGGGCCTGGACGGCTCCGGTCGTCGCCGTCCCCACCAGCTCTCGGGCGGGCAGCGGCAGCGGGTGGCCATCGCCAGGGCCCTCGTGCACGCGCCGTCGGTGCTGCTCGTGGACGAGCCGACCAGCGCCCTGGACTCCGAGCGCGCCGCCGAGGTGGTGGAGCTGCTGGTGCACCTCACGTGCGAGAGGCGGACGGCGACCCTGCTGGTCACCCACGACCTCGACAGGCTGGACGACGTCGCCGGCCTGGAGCGGGTGGTGAGGATGAGCGACGGCCGCATCGAGGCCCCCCTGCCGCGCCGGGCAGCGGCGCAGGCCTGAGACGCCGAGAGGGCGACACCCCGTGGGTGCCGCCCTCTCGTCTCGGTGGAGCTGAGGGGATTCGAACCCCTGACCCCCTCCATGCCATGGAGGTGCGCTACCAGCTGCGCCACAGCCCCGCGCCCGGTGTTCACCACCCGGCGTGTGGTGACAACTGTAGCCGGTCCTGGACCCCGGTGTGCTCGGGGGGTGCCGGCGAGCGTCGGTGGGGTGTCGGTGGGGTGTCCGTCACACGACGGCGCGCTCCGCGGCCGTGCTCGACAGGCCGCCGGCGGCGTCACCGGGGCGCCGCGGTCCGAGGTCGTAGCCGCGCAGCACCCAGCGCCCGTGCCGCCGCTCCACCACGGCCCAGCGGCCGTTGCCGAGCGAGCCGAGCCCCGCCCACGCCTCCGGCGGCAGGCCCAGCAGTGCGAGCACCCCCGCGCGCAGGGCGCCGCTGTGCGACGCGGCCACGAGCACGCCGCCGTCGGGCGTCAGGGCGGCCTGGCGCTGCAGCGCACCGGCCACGCGGCGCCCCAGCTCGCTGCGGCGCTCCCCGCCGCCGATGCGCACGTCCTCACCGCTGCGCCACGCGGCGTGCATCTGCGGCCAGCCGTCCTCGATCTGGCGGTGCAGCAGCCCCTGCCAGGCCCCCGCGTCGAGCTCGCGCAGGTCGGGGTCGCGGTGCGCCTCGAGCCCGGTGAGCGAGGCCAGCTCGCCGGCGGTGTCGGCCGCGCGGCGCAGGTCGGAGGTGACGAGCCGGTCGGGCGGCAGCCCGGCCAGCACGGCGGCCGACGTGCGGGCCTGCTCGCGCCCGACGTCGTCGAGGGCGGTGTCGAGCTGGCCCTGGAAGCGCCCCTCGGCGTTGGACCCGGTGCGTCCGTGGCGCCACAGCACCAGGGTCGCGGCACCGCCGCCCGACGCCTCCGGGGCGGAGCTCACCGCAGGGGCTCCCCGGCCCCGCTGCCGGCCGCGTCGAGCACGCTCCGGGGGCGGGTGACCTCTTCGGGGAGCTCGATGGTGGGCCCGTCCTTCCAGAGGCGCTCGAGGGCGTAGTACTGCCGGTCCTCGGCGAGCTGGACGTGGACGACGATCTCGGCGAAGTCGAGGAGCACCCAGCGCAGCTCGTTCATGCCCTCGCGGCGGACGACGTCGGCGCCCAGCTCGTGCAGGGCCTCCTCGACGGCGTCGACGACGGCTCGCGCCATGCGGTCGTTGGCGGCGGCGGCGAGCACGAAGACGTCGGTGATGACGAGCTGCTCGCTGACGTCGAGCGCGAGCACTTCGGTCGCGCCCTTCTCGGAGGCGGCGCGGGCGGCCGCGACGGCCAGCTCCACGGCGCGGTCGGTGGCGGTCACCCGCCCAAGGATGGCACGGCGGCCGCGACCGGAGCACCAGCCACCCGATGGTCAAGAGATCGTAAAATAAGGGTAGCCTCGCCTCGCTCACCGATGATCTCCGCCGGTGCCGCTCCTCGCGGTGCCCGTGGTCCGGACCCGAAGGACCCCCGATGGACCTCCGACGCCGCCCGCTCACCGCCCTCGCCGCCGCCGTCCTCAGCACCTGCTCGCTCGCCGCCTGCGGCTCCCCCGCGGCTCCCGCGCCCGCCTCCGGCGACGGCGCCACCACCGCGCAGGAGCGGACGCTGGTCGTCTACTCGGGGCGCGACGAGGAGCTCGTCGCACCGCTGCTCGAGCAGTTCGAACAGGCGAGCGGCATCGACGTCGAGGCGCGCTACGCCGGCACCACCGAGCTCGCGGCCCAGCTGCTCACCGAGGGCGGGGACAGCCCCGCGCAGGTGTTCCTCTCCCAGGACGCCGGAGCCCTCGGCGCGGTGGCCGACGCCGGCCTCCTGGCCCCGCTCCCCGACGACGTGCTGGCGACCGTCCCCGCCGAGTACCGCGCCGCCGACGGCTCCTGGGTGGGGTTGACGGGACGCGCTCGCGTCATCGCCTACGACAGCGCCGAGCTCACCGCCGACCAGGTGCCCGGTGACGTCTTCGACCTCCTCGACGAGCGCTGGCGCGGCCAGGTCGGCATCGCGCCGTCGAACGCGTCCTTCCAGGCCTTCGTCACCGCGCTGCGGGTGACCGAGGGCGAGGAGCGCACCCGAGCCTGGCTGGAGGGGCTCCAGGCCAACGGGGCCCAGGTCTTCGAGCGCAACGGCGACATCCTCGAGGCCGTGGAGACCGGGGCCGTCGACGTCGGGCTCCTGAACCACTACTACTGGGCCCGGTCCGAGCAGGACCCCGCCACCCTGCGCGCGCAGCTGCGCTTCGGCGACCCGGGCACCACCTCCGCGCTGGTGAACGCCACGGGCGTCGCGCTGCTCCCCGGGACCTCCGGAGAGGTCTCGCCCGAGGGGCTGGAGCTGGCGCGCTTCCTGCTCTCCGCTCAGGGCCAGACGTACTTCGCCGAGGAGACCGCGGAGTACCCGCTGGCCGACGGCGCCCCCGACCCGGCGGGCGTGCCCGCCCTGGAGGAGCTGCAGCCCCCGCAGGTCGACCTGAGCGACCTGGCCTCGCTGCAGGAGACGGTCGACCTCATGACGCAGACGGGGCTCCTCTGACGCTCCGCGCGGGCGCAGCGCGGCCCTCGCCGCTCCTGGTGCTCGCCGCCGGCGGGGTGGCGGCGCTGGCCGCCGTCCCGCTGGCGCAGCTGGTGCTGGCGGCGGCCGGTGCCGGCCCAGCGCGCGCGGCGGCGCTGCTGCTGCGCCCGCGCACCGTCGACCTGCTCACCGGCAGCCTCGTGCTGGTCCTCGCCACCTGCGCCGGGGCGCTGCTCCTGGGGACCGCCACCGCGTGGGCGGTCGTCCGGCTGCCGCTGCCCGCACCGCGCCTGTGGCCGGTCCTGGTCTGCCTGCCCCTGGCCGTGCCCAGCTACGTCGCCGCCTTCGCCTGGCGGGCCACCTGGCCCCAGGTGCACGGCTTCTGGCCCCTGGTGCTCGTCATGGTGCTCACCACGACCCCGTACGTGACGGTGCCGGTCGTGGCGGCGCTCGCTCAGGCCGACCACTCCCTCGCCGAGGTGGCCCGCACCCTCGGGCGCGGGCGGTGGCGGGCCGCCCGCGCGGTGGTCCTCCCCCAGGTCCTGCCCGCCGCGGGCGCAGGCACCCTGCTCGTGGCCCTCTACGCCCTGTCGGACTTCGGCGCCCCCGCCGTCCTGCGCCACGAGACCCTCACCACGGGCGTGCACCGGCTGCTCACCGGTGGGCTCGACCGGACCGCCCCCGCCGTGCTCGCCCTGGCCCTCACCGCGCTGGCGCTGCTGTGCGTGGCCGGTGAGCGGTGGGCGCGGCGCCTCGGCAGCGGGCGCCGCTCCCCGGCCGCCCGTGCCGCTCCCCCGGTTCCCGTGCACCGCACGACGGCCCTGCTGGTGGCGTTCGCGCTCGCGGCGGTGGCAGCTGCCAGCGTGCTGGGGCCCCTCGCGGCCCTCGGGCGGCGGATGCTCACCAGCGAGCGGTACTCCGCCAGCGCCGCCGACCTGGTGGGGGCGGGCACCACGACGCTGGCCCTGGCCGCGGTGGCGGCGACCGCCGTCGTCGTGGCCGCCGTGCCGGTGGGCCACCTCGCCGCCCGCCGCCCGGGCCGCCTCACCGCAGCGCTGGAGACGGCGGCGACCACCGGTCACGCGCTGCCCGGTGTGGTGGTGGCGCTGGCGCTGGCCGGCCTGTGGCTGGCCGTCGCCCCGGCGGCCTACCAGACCGCGGTCGCCCTCCTGTCGGCGTACGCGGTGCTCTTCCTGCCCAAGGCGCTCGGGACCACGCGCACGGCCGTCGAGCAGGTGCCCGTGGCCGCGCAGGACGCAGCGCGGGCGCTGGGCTGCGGACCGGTGTCGGCCTGGCTCCGGGCGGTGCTGCCGCGCGCGCTGCCGGGCCTGGCTGCGGGGTGGGTGCTCGTGGCCGCAGCGGTGTCCAAGGAGCTGCCCGCCACCCTCGTGCTGCGCCCCGCGGGGATGGACACCCTGGCCACGGAGCTGTGGAGCCGCACGTCCCTGGGCGCCTACGGGGCCGCCGCGCCGGTCGGGGTCGTGCTGGTGCTGGTGGGCCTGGTGCCCGCCCTCCTGCTGGCCCGCAGCCTGCGCCAGCAGCTGCCGGGCCACCTGCGACGGGCACCGGCACCGGCACCGGTCGCGGCGGGCGTGACCGGGGTCGCGCGGTGAGCCTGCGCACCACGGGCCTGCGGGCCGGGCACGGTGGTGCCGACGTCCTCGACGGCGTCGACCTCGTCGCCCGCGAGGGCGAGGTCCTCGCCGTGCTCGGTCCGTCGGGGAGCGGCAAGTCCACCCTGCTGCGCGTGGTCGCCGGGCTGCACCGGCCCACGGCCGGAGCTGTCGAGCTGGGCGGCCGCGACGTCACCGCCGAGCCGCCCGAGCGCCGCGGCGTCGGGCTGGTGCCGCAGGACGGTGCGCTCTTCACCCACCTCGACGTCGCGGCCAACACGGCCTTCGGGCTGCCCCGGCGCGACCGGCTCCGCCTCGGGCGGCGTCCCGAGCGCCACCCCCGCGTCGCCGAGCTGCTCGACCTGCTGGGCCTGGCAGACCTCGCCCGCCGGATGCCGCACGAGCTGTCCGGGGGGCAACAGCAGCGCGTCGCCCTCGCCCGGGCCCTCGCGCCCCGCCCCCGTCTGGTGCTGCTCGACGAGCCGTTCTCCGCCCTCGACGCCGGCCTGAGGAACCGCGTGCGCGACGACGTCGTCGCCGCCCTGCGCGCCCAGGGCGTGGGGGCGCTGCTCGTCACCCACGACCAGGACGAGGCGCTGCAGTGCGCCGATCGCGTCGCCGTGCTGCACCGGGGGCGGGTCGCGCAGCTGAGCCCGCCCCGGGAGCTGTGGGAGGAGCCGGCCGACGCCTGGACCGCCCGCTTCCTCGGGGGTGCCGCGCTGGTGGCCGGCGTCGTCGAGGACGGCGCAGCGGTCAGGACGGCGCTCGGTGCGCACCCCCTGCGCCCCGTCGCAGCGGCGGCCCTGCCGCGGGGCGCCCGGGTCGAGGTGGTGCTCCGCGCCGAGCAGGTGGGCCTGGAGGCGGCACCGGCCACGGGCACCGCCGGGGCTCCAGCCGGCGAGGTGGTCGGCGTCCGCTACCTCGGCCACACCGCGGTGGCGCAGGTGCGCCTCGACGGCCCCGCGGGTCCCCTCGTCGCGGTGCGGCTCAGCAGCGTCGTCGACGCGCCGACCGCGGGCGACAGGTGCCACCTCGCGGTGCACGGCCGCGTGCACGCCGTCGCTGCCCCGCCGGAGCTGCGGGAGGGTCAGCCGCGGTAGAGGCCGTGCTTGCTGATGTGCTGGACCACGCCGTCGGGCACCAGGTACCAGACGGGCAGACCCGCGGCCACGCGGTCGCGGCAGTCGGTGGAGGAGATCGCCAGCGCCGGCACCTCCAGGAGGTGCACCGAGGCCGCGGGCAGGGACCCCGACGCCGGGACGGCGAGCTCGTGGCCGGGTCGCGTCACGCCGACGAGGCTCGCCAGCCCGGCGAGCTCCTCGGCGTCCTTCCACGACAGCATCTGGGCGAGGGCGTCAGCGCCCGTGATGAAGAACAGGTCCGACCCCGGCCGCTGCGCGCGCAGGTCGCGCAGGGTGTCCACGGTGTAGGTGGGGCCGGGCCTGTCGACGTCGACCCGGCTGACCGTGAAGCCGGGGTTCGAAGCCGTCGCGATGACGGTCATGAGGTACCGGTGCTCCGCCGGCGAGACGGCGCGCGCGCTCTTCTGCCACGGCTCCCCCGTGGGGACGAAGACGACCTCGTCCAGGTGGAAGCGGGCGGCGACCTCGCTGGCCGCCACGAGGTGGCCGTTGTGGACGGGGTCGAAGGTCCCGCCCATCACCCCCAGCCGGTGCCGCCCCACCGCTGCGGCGGAGGGGACCTCCGGGGGCACCGGCGCGTCGTGCGCGCTCAGCGCCGTGTCAGTGGCGCTGGCCGACGCTGCGGAAGGCCCACGTGATGGCCAGCAGCAGCAGGAACACCGCGAAGGCGATGAGGCCGAAGACCAGCGGCGAGAACGGCGCCGACGACGCCGGCTCGTTGGCGCCGGTGGCGCTCATGACCAGGGCGACGAGCACAGCGCCTCCACGACGTGTCCGAGGGAGCCCGCCGGCGGTCCGGCGGGCGGGGTGTTGGAGGACAGCATGCCAGGTCGCCCGGCGCTCACCACGGCCGCACGTCGCCCAGCGCGGCGGGCGGGGGCTGGCGGTCTCCGCGGGCCCGCAGGGTCTCCCGGTCCACGACCTCGATGCCGACGGCGCGCCACCCGGGCAGGTCGGCAGCGCGGCGGTGCTCCGCCCACATGCGCAGGCCGAGGGCGGCGGCGTCGTCGACGTCCTCGGCCTCGTCCCAGTAGCTGATCTCGGCCCGCTCGTCGTTGTAGCGGACGGTCGCGGGGAAGGGCTGCGCGTCGACGAGGCGCACGAGCGCGGCGTGCAGCTCCTCCGGGGGCACCGGGGGGCCGGAGAAGGTCACGCTCACGTGCCACAGCACGACGTCGTCGGCCCCGGGGAGCGGTACGACGACCTCGAGGCCCGGCAGGTGGAGCTCGCCGCCCCCGGGGGCCGTCCCGGGGCCGCGGTCGGCGTCCTGGGCCCCGTCGGGGCTCGGGGCCACCACCAGGCGGGGGGTCGCCCGCTCGGGCCGGCGCGGGGCGTCGTCCACGGGCCTGTCTCCGTTCGTCGTCGAGCAGTGGGTCAGCGGGTCAGCGGGTCTGTCGGGGCGGGGCGCTCAGCGGGCGGTCTCGGCGCTCGGCGCCGGTGCGCCCCCGCCGCCGCGCCGCCGCGGCAGGAGGACGAGGTCGTCGCGGTGCACCAGCTCCGCGCCGTAGCCGGGTCCCAGCGCGTCGACGAGGTCTCCCGTCGACCGCCCCAGCAGCTCCGGGACCTCCGTCGAGGAGTAGTTGACCAGCCCGCGGGCCACCGCGCAGCCCGTTTCGTCGCAGAGGTCGACCGGGTCTCCCGCCTCGAAGGCGCCCTCGACCCCGACCACGCCCGCGGCCAGCAGCGACGCGCCCCGGCCCGTGAGCGCCGCCACGGCGCCGGCGTCGAGGACGAGGCGCCCCAGGGGGCTGGCCGCGTGCGCGAGCCAGAGGGAGCGGGTGCGCGGGCGGGTGCGGGCCGGGGAGAACCACGTCCCGACGTCCTCGCCGCGCAGCGCCTGCGCGGCGAGGGCGGCGGAGGTCAGCAGCGTCGCGACGCCGGCGCCGGTGGCGATGGCCGCGGCGTCGAGCTTGGTCGTCATGCCCCCGGTGCCGACCCCGCTGCTGCTGCCGCCGACGACCACGTGCTCGAGGTCGTCGGGCCCGGAGACCAGCGGCACGCGGGCCGAGCCCGGGCGGCTGGGGGGCCCGTCGTAGAGGGCGTCGACGTCGGACAGGAGCACGAGGGCGTCGGCCTGCACCAGGTGGGCCACCAGCGCCGCGAGGCGGTCGTTGTCGCCGAAGCGGATCTCGGCGGTGGCCACCGTGTCGTTCTCGTTGACCACGGGCAGCACCCCCATGCCGAGGAGCCGCTCCAGGGCGCGCTGGGCGTTGCGGTACTGGGTCCGCCGGATGACGTCCTCGGCGGTCAGGAGCACCTGGCCCACCGTCACGCCGTGAGCGGCCGCTGCCGCGGTGTAGCGGGCCACCAGGAGCCCCTGGCCGACGCTGGCGGCGGCCTGCTGGGTGGCGAGGTCGCGGGGCCGGCGGGCCAGGCCCAGCGGACCGAGGCCGGCGGCGATGGCCCCCGACGACACCAGCACCACCTGGGTGCCGCCCGCCACCCGCTCGAGGAGGGCGTCGACGAGCGCGACCAGGCGCTCCTCGTCGATGCCCCCCTCGGGGGTGGTCAGCGAGGACGAGCCGACCTTGACCACGACCCGCCCTGCTCCGGGCAGGTCGGAGCGCCCCGCGAGGCGGCGCTCCTCCCCCCCGGTGCTCACCCTCGGGACGTGGCGGACCCGGCGTCGGCCGCGTCGGCCGCGTCGTCGGAGTCGGTCCACAGGCCCGCGCGGCGCTCGTCGGCCAGCTCCTCGCGCGCCTCCCGCTTGGCGGCGCGGCGGTCGTCGTAGATCTCGCGCTTCTCGTCGCGGGTGGCGCGGCCGGTGTGCTCCAGGCGCAGGTCCGTGCCGCGGGGGCCCACGGCCATGTCGGTGCCCACCAGGGTGGGCTCCCAGTCGAAGACGACGGCGTCGTCACCGGGGCCGATGACGACCGTCGAGCCGGCCACCGCTCCGGCCTTGAAGAGCTGCTCCTCGACGCCCAGGCGGGCGAGGCGGTCGGCCAGGTAGCCGACGGCCTCGTCGTTGGCGAAGTCGGTCTGGCGCACCCACCGCTGGGGCTTGGCGCCGAGGATGCGGAACACCACGCCGTCGAGGCTGTCGTGCGCGGCGCCGTCGCCCGGGACGCCCTCGCGGGTGATCGTGAACCCGGCGTCGTCGACGGCCTTCGGGCGCAGCACCACGCGGGGCGCGAGCACCTCGGGCGCCTCCTCGCGGGCGCGCCGGACCAGCGCGGCCATCGCGAAGGACAGCTGCCGCAGGCCCTCGTGGCTGGCCGAGGACACCTCCAGCACCTGCAGGCCGCGGGCCTCGAGGTCGGGGCGGACCAGCTCGGCGAGGTCCTTGGCCTCGGGCACGTCGACCTTGTGCAGGACGACGATGCGGGGGCGGTCGGGCAGCGGGACGGACGCGGCGCCCGTCGCGTCGGGCGCCAGCGGGTAGGCCGCGAGCTCGGCCTCGATGACGTCGAAGTCGGTGAGCGGGTCGCGCCCGGGGTCGAGCGTCGCGCAGTCGAGCACGTGCACCAGCGCGGAGCAGCGCTCGACGTGGCGCAGGAACTCCAGGCCCAGGCCCCTGCCCTGGCTCGCGCCCGGGATCAGACCGGGCACGTCGGCGACGGTGAACCGCTCGTCGCCGGCGGT
>JAKONK010000144.1 GCA_022701985.1 Actinomycetales bacterium | reverse complement strand
TACGCCGAGGTGCCTGACGGAGAGCCGGGGGAGCTGCGCTCGTCGGCGGACTACACCTACGGCTACCGCGAGGCCCTGCGCGACGGCGTGGTCCGCCCCGTGGTCTTCGCCGCGTACACGGGCACGGCGCGCTGGCGCAACAGCGCCGGCGAGGTGGTGGCGGCGTCGCTGTCCGAGCCGAGCACCAAGAGCGTCGAGGCCAACGCCTGGAAGACCGTGCTGGACCCCAAGGGCCAGTGGGTGCCGCACGTCATCGCCGCCGTCGACGAGCGGATCACCCACCTGCGGGCCCACGGCGTGCCTGACGCCGCCGGCCTGGTGCTGGCCAGCGACCAGGACGACGCGCGGGCCTACGCGGCGATCGTCAAGAAGGTCACCGGCCACAAGCCCGAGCTGATCCTCTCCGACGACCCGACCGCCTCGAAGAAGATCGAGAAGTTCGGCACGGGGACGGCGCGCATCGCCGTCTGCGTCCGGATGGTCTCGGAGGGCGTCGACGTGCCGCGCGCTGCGGTGCTCGCCTGGATGACCAGCTACCGCACGCCGCTGTTCTTCGCCCAGGCCGTCGGGCGCGTGGTGCGCTCGCGCGGGCCCCACGAGGCGGCGACGGTCTTCCTCCCGGCGGTGCGCCCGCTGCTCACCCTGGCCGCGGCCATGGAGGAGGAGCGCAACCACGTCATCCCCCCGCCCGCCCAGGTCAGCGACGACCTCGACCCCCTGCCGCCGCGCGAGCGCGCCGCGGGGGAGGCGCGGGAGTGGCGCGCGATCGACGCCGACGCGCAGTTCGCCCACGTGCTCCACGGCGGTCGCGCGGTGCTCGCCGGCGGCCCGGAGCTGTCGGCGGAGGACGGCGAGCACCTTGGCCTGCTCGCGGGGATGCTCACGCCCGAGCAGACCGCGCACCTGCTGTCCCAGCGCGACGAGGACCACCGGCGCACCGCCGCGGCCGCCGCCGTCCAGGACGACCTCTTCGGCGGCCTCGGCTCCGGCGCGTCCGGCGGCCCCGGGTCACCGGCGGGGGCGGGCGCGGGGCGCTTCGAGCCCGACGAGGGCCAGGCGGGCTGGCGGGCCGCCGCCGACCTGCGCCGGGAGGTCAACCAGCTGGTGGCCAGGGTCGCCTCGCGCTCCGGGGAGCCCCACTCGAGGGTGCACGTGTCGCTGCGCCGGGCGGTGCCCGGGCCGGCGTCGGCGTCGGCGTCCGTCGAGGTGCTCGAGAAGCGCCGGGACTTCCTGCTCGCCCAGCTCTGAGCCGCCCGGGGCGCGGGGGTGCGGCGCAGCCCGCTGCCGCCGAGAGTGGTCGCGTGCCGACGATCGAGGTCTCGACCGACCTGCCCACCGACGTCGCGACGGCGCTCGCGGTCTCGCTCGACCTCGACGTCGAGCGCGTCGCCGGCCGCCGCCACCGGGTCCGCCCCGTGCCCGCCGGAGAGGGCAGCCGGACGACGGGCCGCATCGCGGCGGGGGAGCGGGTCCGGTGGGCGCTGCGCCTGTACGGCGTCGTCCCGCTGCGCCACACCACCGAGATCCTCGAGCTGCAGCCCGAGCTCCCCGGCGGCCGAGCGCGGTTCGTCGACGCCATGGTGTCCGGCGCCTTCGCCAGCTTCCACCACGAGCACCTCTTCGACCCGCTGCCCCCGGGGCCGGGCGGGAGCCCGCGCTCGCGCTCGACCGACAGGATGACCTGGGTCAGCCCCCTCGGACCGCTGGGCCGGGTGGCGGACGCCGTCGTCGTGCGCCGAACGCTCGCCGGCCTCCTGCGCGACCGCAACGCCGAGATCGGCCGGCGCGTCCGCACCGGCTGACCCTGCTCAGCCGCGCGGCGGGCGGGTCGCCGCGTCGGCGCGCACCGCGCCCAGCACCAGCAGCACCGCCCCCAGCACCGCCCCGGCGACGGCCACGGCGGCCAGCAGGCCGGCGCTCCCGAGGGCCGCGACCAGCAGCACGCCCAGGCCGCTCAGAGCGATCACCGCGCCGGCGGCCAGGGCCCACCCGCGGGCCGCGGCGTGCGCCTCGCGCCAGGTCGCGTCGCTCGCCATCGTGGACGGCGTGCGGATGCCCACCCAGTGGTTGCGCCGCAGCTGTCCGCTGGCCGCCCTGCCGATCACGTAGGGCACCAGGGCGCCGCCCGCGAGCAGGAGCCCGCCCAGCAGCGCAGCCAGCCAGACCGGCACTCCGTCCACGTCGAGCAGGGTACGCAGCCCGCAGACCGGGCGGACTGGTCACGCCGCCCGGGCGGGCCTGGGAGACTGGCTGCCGCGTGCGGGCCGGGCCCGCGACGGGTCGTCGAGAGCAGGAGCAGGCGTGGGACGGGTGCGGGTGGCTCTGCTGGGCTGCGGCTCGGTGGGCAGCCAGGTGGCGGCGGCGCTCGCGGAGGGCTCGGCCGCGCGCGCCGAGCTGTCCGCGCGGGCGGGCGCCGAGATCGAGCTGGTGGGGGTGGCCGTGCGCGACGCCGGCCGCGTCCGCGAGGGCCTCGACCCCGCGCTGCTCACCACCGACGCGGCGGCGCTGGTGCGCCGGGCCGACGTCGTCGTCGAGCTCGTCGGGGGCCTCGAGCCGGCCCGGACCCTCCTGCTCGACGCGTTCGCCGCCGGTGCGAGCGTCGTGACCGGCAACAAGGCGCTGCTCGCGGCCCACGGCCGCGAGCTGCACGCCGCCGCGGACGCCGCCGGCACCGACCTCTACTTCGAGGCCGCCGTCGCCGGAGCGATCCCGATCATCCGGCCCCTGCGAGAGTCGCTGGCCGGTGACCGGGTCCAGCGCGTGCTGGGCATCGTCAACGGCACCACCAACTTCGTCCTCGACGAGATGGACACCCGGGGCGCCTCCTTCGACAGCGCCGTGGCCCGGGCCCAGGAGCTCGGCTTCGCCGAGGCCGACCCGACCGCCGACGTCGACGGCTGGGACGCCGCCGCCAAGGCCGCGATCCTCGCCACGCTGGCCTTCCACACCCCGGTGACCATCGACGACGTGCACCGCGAGGGCATCCGCGGCGTCAGCGCGGACGACGTCGCCTCGGCCCGCGAGGCCGGCGCCGTGGTGAAGCTGCTCGCCGTGGCCGAGCGCAGCACCGCCGTGGACGACGCCGGCCGCCGCACCGAGGGCGTTCAGGCCCGGGTCCACCCGGTGCTGCTGAGCCGCGACCACCCGCTGGCCAGCACCCGGGGCGCCTTCAACGCCGTCTTCGTGGAGGCCGAGGGCGCCGGTGAGCTGATGTTCTACGGCCAGGGCGCTGGCGGCCGGCCCACGGCCAGCGCCGTCCTGGGAGACCTGGTCACCACGGTGCGGCACCGCGTCGACGGGAGCGTCGGTCCCCGCGTGCTGGGGCACGCCGACCTGCCGGTGCTGCCCATCGACGCCGTGCGCACCCGCTACCAGGTGCGCCTGGTGGTGGTCGACCGCCCGGGCGTGCTGGCCTCGGTGGCCCAGGTCTTCGCCGAGCACGGCGTCTCGATCGAGACCGTGCGCCAGCGCCCCGACGGCGACACCAGCGGCGGCGCCCCCGGGTCGGCCTCGCTCGTGGTCGTGACGCACACCGCCACCGACGCGGCGCTCGCCGCGTGCGTGGCAGGACTGACGGAGCTCGACGCCGTGGCCTCGGTGGCCTCGGTGCTGCGCGTGGAAGGGGATCGTTGATGGCGAGTCAGTGGCGCGGGGTCGTCGAGGAGTACCGGGACCGGCTGCCCGTCGTGGCGGACGCCCCGGCGGTCACGCTGGGGGAGGGCGGCACGCCGCTCGTGCGCGCGCGCACCCTGTCGGAGATCACCGGGTGCGACGTCCGGCTGAAGGTGGAGGGCTGCAACCCCACGGGGTCCTTCAAGGACCGCGGCATGACCGTCGCGATGACGCGGGCCGCGGCCGACGGCGCCCGCGCCGTGATCTGCGCCTCCACCGGCAACACGTCAGCCGCCGCCGCGGCGTACGCGACGGCCGCCGGCCTCAGCTGCGGCGTGCTCGTGCCCGAGGGCCGCATCGCCATGGGCAAGCTCAGCCAGGCCGTGGCGCACGGCGCCACGCTGCTGCAGGTCGACGGCAACTTCGACGACTGCCTCACCGTGGCCCGCAAGATCTCCGAGGCCTACCCCGTCGAGCTGGTGAACTCGGTCAACCCCGCCCGCATCGAGGGCCAGAAGACCGCCGCCTTCGAGGTGGTCGACGCCCTGGGCGACGCGCCCGACGTCCACTGCCTGCCCGTCGGCAACGCCGGCAACATCACCGCCTACTGGCGCGGCTACACCGAGTACGCCGACGCCTCGACCGGCGGGCCGGCCACGCGCCGTCCGCAGATGTGGGGCTTCCAGGCCGCCGGCGCCGCGCCGATCGTGCTCGGCCACCCCGTCGACGCCCCCGACACGCTCGCCACCGCGATCCGCATCGGCAACCCGGCCTCCTGGCAGCAGGCGGTCGCGGCGCGCGAGGAGTCGGGCGGCGTCATCGAGGCCGTGACCGACGAGGAGATCCTCGCCGCGCACCGCCTCCTCTCGCGCCAGGACGGCGTGTTCGTCGAGCCGGCGTCGGCCGCGGGCGTCGCCGGGCTGCTGAAGCGGCACGCGGCGGGGCAGGTCCAGAGCGGCCTGCGGATCGTCATCACCGTCACCGGGCACGGCCTGAAGGACCCGCAGTGGGCCCTGAAGGAGGCCGACGGCACCGAGGTGCTGCCGGTGCGCGTGGGTGTCGACGCCGTCTCGGCGGCGACCGCCCTCGGCCTGGAGTGACCCGCCGGTGAGCACCCCCCGCGTCGTCCTGGGGCGGCGGGTCGGCGTCGTCGTGCCCGGTTCGAGCGCCAACCTGGGCCCTGGCTTCGACGCCCTCGGGCTGGCCCTCGGCCTCACCGACGAGGTGGAGGTCGAGGCGGTCGGCCCCGCACCGCGGTCCGGGGCGCCGTCGGCGGCGCACGCCGAGACCGCGGAGGTCGCGGTCAGCGGCGAGGGCGCGGAGAGCATCGGCGGCGGTGAGGGGAACCTCGTGGTCCGCTCGGTGCGCGCCGCGCTGCACGCGGCGGGGGTGCCGGCGGCCGACCAGCCCGCCCTGCGCGTGACCAGCCGCAACGGGGTCCCGCACGGCCGCGGTGTCGGGTCGTCCGCGGCAGCGGTGGTCGCCGGGGCGGCTGCCGGCTCGGCGCTGCTCGCCGAGCCGCTGCCTCCCGAGGCCCTGCTCGACCTGGTCTGCGGCCTGGAGGGCCACCCCGACAACGCCGCGGCGTCGCTGCTCGGCGGTCTCACGCTGGGGTGGCGCGACGGCGCCCACGGGCCGTGGCGCTCGGTGCGGGTCGAGCCGCACCCCGACGTCGTCCCGCTGCTGTGCCTGCCCGACGTCGAGCTGTCCACGGCGCGGGCCCGCGCCATGCTGCCGCTGCAGGTGCCGCACGGCGACGCCGCGCACTCCGCCGGCCGCGCCGCGCTGCTGGTGGAGGCGCTGACGCGCAGCCCCCAGCTGCTGCACGCCGGTACCGAGGACCGCCTCCACCAGGCCCAGCGCGCGGGGGCGATGCCCGCCAGCGCCGCCCTGCTCGAGGCCCTCCGCGCCTCCGGGCATGCCGCCGTGGTGTCGGGCGCCGGCCCGTCGGTGCTCGTCCTGTGCCCCTCCGCCGAGCACGCCGCGCGCGCCCGGGACGTCGTGCACCGGCACGCCGGGTGGCGCACCGCGCTGCCCGGCGTCGCTCGAGCCGGAGCCGTCGTCAGCGTCACCGGCTGACCCGCCGGGGAGAACCCCTCAGGTCCGCCGGTCGCCCGCCGATGGATGGGGTGCAGCCCTCCGCGGCTGTCCGGGTGACGCCGGGAGCCCCGCTCTCCGTCTCGGAGCCCCTGCTCCGTCCGGGTGCTACTGTGTGGCCAGCCCTGCTGGTCCGCGCCGCGGCACCGATGTCGCCGCCATCCGCTGGCTCACGGGTCACACCACCTGCCGTGGAGCACCACGGACCCCTTCCGCTCTGCTGACGTCGCCCGAGGCGACGTCCGCTCGGCACACCACCAGGGCTCCGCACGGCGAACACCCGCACCGGGACGCCCCACGCGCAGTCCGGTGACCCGCCCCTGGCGCACGCCGGGGCGCTGACGAGGGGGAAGGACCTTCGTGACCGACACCACCGAGATCGCCGCGCCCGACGCTGACGCCCGCGCGGCGACCGAGCCGGGCGCGCGCCGCGCCGGGCTGACCGCGCTCCGCCTGCCCCAGCTGCAGGCCCTGGCGGTCGAGCTGGGCGTCGCGGGCACGGCCCGCATGCGCAAGAGCGAGCTGCTCGACGTGATCCGCGCCGCACAGGGCTCGGGCCAGGGGCAGGGCCGCAGCGGCGCGGCCTCCGCCCCCGCGGCCGAGCCGGCAGCGCGCACCACCGTGCGCCGCCAGCGCCGCTCGCCCGAGCAGGCTCCCGAGCAGGCGTCCCCGCAGGCCCCGGACCAGGCCTCCGAGCGGACCCCGGAGCAGACGTCGGACCGGACTGCGGACCGGGCCCCGGAGGCACCCGCCGCCGAGACCGTCCCCTCCGCGGACCCCGAGCCCGCTCGCGTCGAGCGCTCCGCGCCGGCCGCTGAGCAGCCCCAGCGCTCCTCCGAGACCGTGGAGCAGCCGGTCCCCGCCGCTGCGGACGCCTCGGGCGAGGAGCGGGCCCCCCGTCGTGCCCGCATCGCCCGGCGCGGTGTCGAGACCCCGGAGCGGTCCGCCGCTGCGGGCGAGCTCCGCTCGGACGCGGCCGCCGAGCCCGCGGTGCGCGCGGACCGCGTCGAGCGCCAGGACCGCACCGAGCGTCCTGAGCGCCAGGAGCGCACCGAGCGTCCTGAGCGCCAGGAGCGCACCGACCGCGTCGAGCGCCAGGAGCGCACCGAGCGTCCTGAGCGCCAGGAGCGCACCGACCGCGTCGAGCGCCAGGAGCGCACCGACCGCGTCGAGCGTCAGGAGCGCACCGACCGCGTCGAGCGTCAGGAGCGCACCGAGCGCCAGGACCGCGTCGAGCGGTTCGACCGCGGTGAGCGGCTGAGCCCGAGCCAGCGCGAGGCGCGCGACCGCGCCGAGGAGGTGCGCCTCGACCTCGACCGCGCCCTCGCCGAGCGCAGCGAGCGGAACGACCGCGCGCGCCGCGAGCGCACCGGGGAGGGCAGGTCCGAGGACCGTCCCGATGGCGTCGTCGACCGCTCCGAGGTCCGCCCCGAGCGCCAGCAGGCCGCACCGCATCAGGGCCTCGACGTCGACGGCTCCTCCGACTCCTCCCTCGACGACGACGACGCCCTCGGGGGTCGTCGCGGGCGCCGTGGCCGCTACCGCGACCGCGACCGCGACCGGAAGGGCCGCCGCGGCCGCACCGAGCCCGGCGCGGACGCCGACGTGCCGGTGGAGGTCTCGCCGGACGACGTGCTGCTCCCCGTCGCGGGCATCCTCGACGTCTCGGACAGCTACGGCTTCATCCGCACCTCGGGCTACCTGCCCGGGCCGGGTGACGTCTACGTCCCGCTGAGCCAGGTCCGCAAGGCCGGCCTGCGGGCCGGCGACGCCGTGACGGGCGCCGTCCGCGCCCCCCGCGACGGCGACCAGGCCCAGCAGGCCGCTGGCGGAGCCCGCGGCAGCCAGAAGTTCAACGCCCTGGTGCGCCTGGACACCGTCAACGGGATGACCCCCGACGAGGCCCGGCGCCGTCCGGAGTTCAGCAAGCTCACCCCGCTGTACCCGAACGAGCGCCTGCGCCTGGAGACGGACCCGGGCATCACGGCGACGCGCATCGTCGACCTGGTCGCCCCGATCGGCAAGGGCCAGCGCGGTCTCATCGTCTCCCCGCCCAAGGCGGGCAAGACGCTGATGATGCAGGCGATCGCGAACGCGATCAGCATCAACAACCCCGAGGTCCACCTCATGGTCGTGCTCGTCGACGAGCGCCCCGAGGAGGTCACGGACATGCAGCGGACCGTGAAGGGTGAGGTCATCGCCTCGACCTTCGACCGGCCCGCGTCCGACCACACCGCCGCCGCCGAGCTCGCCATCGAGCGGGCCAAGCGCCTGGTGGAGCTGGGCCACGACGTCGTCGTGCTGCTCGACTCCCTGACCCGCCTGGGCCGCGCCTACAACCTCGCCGCCCCGGCGAGCGGGCGCATCCTGTCCGGCGGTGTCGACGCCGCCGCGCTGTACCACCCGAAGAAGTTCTTCGGCGCTGCGCGCAACATCGAGAACGGCGGCTCGCTGACGATCATCGCCTCGGCGCTGGTCGAGACCGGCTCGAAGGCCGACGAGGTCATCTTCGAGGAGTTCAAGGGCACCGGGAACATGGAGCTGCGCCTCGACCGGCGCCTCGCCGACAAGCGGGTCTTCCCCGCCGTCGACGTGAACCCCTCGGGCACCCGCCGCGAGGAGATCCTCCTCGGCCGCGACGAGCTCACCGTGATGTGGAAGCTCCGCCGCGTGCTCACGGCGCTCGACAGCCAGCAGGCGCTCGAGCTGCTGCTGGGCAAGCTGCGCGACACCAAGAGCAACACGGAGTTCCTCAAGCAGGTGCAGACGTCGACCCCGGTGACGGGCAGCCGCCCGGCCGCCAAGGACTGAGGCACCGCGGAGCAGCTCCGCACCGCGCATCGGGCCCCGCCGGGAAGCACGGCGGGGCCCGCTGCGTTGCACGGGAGGTCAGCAGCCGTTCCGACTGCTGGCAGAATGCTCGCCGGCTCCGGCTCACGTGCGCCCCCACCAGGAGGGCAGCACGACCCGGCGGCCACCGACACCGAGGAGCAGACGTGAAGACCGACATCCACCCCGACTACCACGAGACCACCGTGACGTGCACCTGCGGGAGCACCTTCACGACCCGCAGCTCCGCGCCGGGCGACGAGATCCGCGCCGACGTGTGCAGCGCCTGCCACCCCTTCTACACGGGCAAGCAGAAGATCCTCGACACCGGCGGCCGCGTCGCGCGCTTCAACGCCCGCTACGGCAAGAAGAGCTGACACCGGTCCACTCGACGCCGGCCCGTCCCGAGAAGGGGCGGGCCGGCGTCGTCGTCCCACCAGCAGCCAGCCCACCCGCCAGCCCGACCACCGGTCCGTCGTAGGAGTCCCTCGTGAGCAGCCCCGGCGGCGATCCCGCCGCTGACCGGACCGACCGCCTCTCAGGGCTGCTGGCCGAGCACGCCGACGTCGAGCGCCAGCTGGCCGACCCGGCCGTCCACGCCGACGCGCCCCGCGCCCGCGCCCTCGGCCGGCGCTACGCCGAGCTCGGCCGCGTGGCCGCGGCGTCCGCCGCCCGCGACGCCGCCGAGGACGACCTCCTCGCGGGGCGGCAGCTCGCCGCGGAGGACGCCGCCTTCGCCGAGGAGCTCCCCGCCCTCGAGGCCGCGGCCCGGACCGCCGCGGACCGCCTGCGCGAGGTGCTCGCCCCGCGCGACCCCGAGGACGGCTCCGACGTGATCCTGGAGGTCAAGGCCGGGGAGGGCGGCGACGAGTCCGCCCTGTTCGCGGGCGACGTCCTGCGGATGTACCTGCGGTGGGCCGAGCGCACCGGCTGGCGCACCGAGGTGCTGTCGGCCACCGAGTCCGACCTCGGCGGCTACAAGGACGTCTCGGTCGCCGTGAAGCGCCGCGGCGGCGACGACGCGGTCGACGGGCCCTGGGCGCGGCTGAAGTTCGAGGGCGGGGTGCACCGCGTGCAGCGGGTGCCCGTCACGGAGTCGCAGGGGCGCATCCACACCTCCGCCGTCGGCGTGCTGGTGGTCCCCGAGGTCGAGGACGCCGGGGAGGTCGAGATCTCGCAGAACGACCTGCGGGTCGACGTCTTCAGGTCGTCCGGGCCGGGCGGGCAGTCGGTCAACACCACCGACTCCGCGGTGCGGATCACGCACCTGCCCACCGGCACCGTGGTGAGCTGCCAGAACGAGAAGAGCCAGCTGCAGAACCGCGAGCAGGCCATGCGCATCCTGCGGGCCCGGCTGCGCGCCGCCGCGCAGGAGGCCGCGGAGGCGTCGGCATCGGCCACGCGCCGCTCGCAGGTGCGCACCGTGGACAGGTCCGAGCGGATCCGCACGTACAACTACCCCGAGAACCGCATCAGCGACCACCGCACCGGCTACAAGTCGTACAACCTCGACCAGGTGCTGGCCGGCGACCTCGACCCGGTCGTCCAGTCGTGCGTCGACGCCGACCTGGCCGCACGCCTGGAGGCGCCCGTTGGCTGACGGCACCGACAGCCACGACGGGGCTGGCGGCGTCCGCGGGGGAGACCTCGCCGGGGCCCTGCGCGCCGCCACCGCGAGGCTGGCCGCGGCCGGGGTCCCCTCGCCGCGGGTCGACGCCGAGCTCCTCGCCGCGTCCGTGCTCGGCGCGAGCCGCGGCGAGCTGGCCGCCGCGTCGCTGCGGGGCAGCCACCTCACCGCGGAGCAGGCCGGCGGGCTCGCGCGGCTGGTGGCGCGCCGCGAGCGCCGCGAGCCCCTGCAGCACCTGCTCGGGCGGGCGCCCTTCCGCGGGCTGGAGCTCGCCGTCGGGCCGGGTGTCTTCGTGCCCCGCCCCGAGACCGAGACCACGGCCGGTGCCGCGGTGGACGCCGCGCTGGCGGTCGCGGCCGCCGGGCGCTCCCCGCTGGTGGTCGACCTGTGCACCGGGTCGGGGGCGATCGCGCTGGCCGTGGCCTCCGAGGTGCCCGGCGCCCGCGTCGTCGCCGTCGAGCTCGACCCCGCGGCGCACGCGTGGGCGCAGCGCAACCTCGACGCCCACCCCGCGGGGGAGCGGGTCCGCCTGGTGCAGGGCGACGCCACCGCCCCGGAGGTGCTGGCGGAGCTCGACGGGACGGTCGACGTCGTCGCGTCGAACCCGCCCTACGTCCCTCCCGGTGCCGTGCCGCGCGAGCCGGAGGTGCGCGACCACGACCCGGCCCTCGCCCTGTGGGGAGGCGGTGACGACGGCCTCGAGGTGCCGCGCGGCGTCGTCGTCCGGGCAGCGGCGCTGCTCGCCCCGGGCGGCCTGCTCGTCGTGGAGCACGCCGAGGTGCAGGGCGCCGCGCTGCGGGCCCTGCTCGCGCCGCCGGCGTGGTCGGACGCCGCCACCGCGGACGACGCCACCGGTCGCCCCCGCGCCACCAGCGCCCGGCGGGCCTGAGCGCGCACCTGCCCTCGCGGTGCGGCGGGCGGTGAGAGACTGCCGGGGTGAGCAGCCGGTACGACTGCACCGACGCCGTGCAGCGGGAGGCGGGACTGCGCCACGCGCGCGACGCCCTCGCCCGCGGCGAGCTCGTGGTGCTCCCCACCGACACCGTGCACGGCATCGCCGCCGACGCCTTCGACGCCGACGCCGTGGCGCGGCTCCTGGCGGCCAAGGGCCGCGGGCGCGCCATGCCGCCCCCCGTGCTCGTCTCCGACGCCCGGGTGCTCGACGGCCTGGCCACCGGTGTGCCGCCCACGGCCCGCGCCCTGGCCGAGGCCTTCTGGCCCGGGGGCCTCACCCTGGTGTGCCGGGCGCAGCCGTCGCTGCGCTGGGACCTCGGCGACACCGGCGGCACCGTCGCGGTCCGCGTGCCCGACCACGAGCTCGCCCGCGAGCTGCTGCGCGCCACCGGGCCCCTCGCGGTCAGCAGCGCCAACCTCACCGGCCACCCGGCGGCGACGACGGCCGCCGAGGCGGAGGCCCAGCTCGGAGCCGCGGTGGCCGCCTACCTCGACGACGGGCAGCCCGCCCGCACCGACGCCCCGCCCTCGACCATCGTCGACGCGACGGGGGAGCGGCTGCGGGTCCTGCGCCGGGGGGCCGTGCCGACGGCGGCGCTGCGCCTGGTGGCCCCGGTCGACGACGACGACGAGCCCGCGCCGGCTGCCCCCGGCGGTGGCGCCGGAGCGACCGGAGGGGACGCCGGGGCCACCGGGGGCGGCTCCGCAGAGCCAGCCGGGTGAGGGCCTACCTGCTCCTGCTGCTGGTGGCGGCGGGGACGACCTACCTCGCGACGCCGCTGGCCCGGCGGGTGGCCGAGCGCTTCACCGCGATGACGCCCGTCCGCGACCGCGACGTGCACAGCGTCCCGACCCCGCGCCTGGGCGGTCTCGCCATGCTCGCCGGGGTCGCGGTGGCCTTCGCCGCGGCGAGCCGGATGCCCTTCCTGTCCGACCTGTTCACCGAGTCGCGACAGGCCTGGGCGGTCCTCGGCGCGGCGGCGATCGTGTGCCTGCTCGGGGTGGCCGACGACGTGTGGGGGCTCGACCCCCTCACCAAGCTGGCGGGTCAGGTGCTGGCCGCGGGGCTGATGGCGTGGCAGGGCGTGATGCTGCTGGCGCTCCCGGTCGCGGGGGGCCTGTGGGTGGGCTCCTCGGGTCTGCAGCTGGGCGTCACCGTGCTGGCGGTCGTCGTCGCGGTCAACGCCGTGAACTTCGTCGACGGGCTCGACGGCCTCGCGGCGGGCGTCGTCGGCATCGGGTCGGTGGCCTTCTTCACCTACTCCTACCTGCTGACGCGCGGTGCCAGCCCCGACAACTACGCCAACCTCGGCTCGATGGTCGTGGCGGTGCTCATCGGGGTCTGCCTGGGCTTCCTCCCGCACAACGCCCACCCCGCCCGGATCTTCATGGGCGACTCCGGCTCCATGCTGATCGGCCTGCTGCTGGCTGCGTCCGCGGTCTCGGTGACCGGCCGCTTCGACCCCCAGGCGGTCGACTCCGGCGCCCAGATCCTCCCGGTCTTCCTCCCGGTGCTGCTCCCGGTCGCGGTGCTGATGCTGCCGCTGACCGACCTGGTGCTCGCGGTGGTGCGGCGCGTGCTGGCGGGCCAGTCGCCCTTCGCCGCCGACAAGCTCCACCTCCACCACCGGCTCCTCTCGCTGGGCCACACCCACGCGCGCGCCGTCGGGGTGCTGTGGCTGTGGACCGCGGTCGTGTCCTTCGGGGCCATCGCCCTGGCCTTCGTGCCCCTGCACCTCGTCCTGCCCACCTGGGCCGCGGTGCTGCTCCTGGCCGTCCTGGTGACCCTCGGCCCCCGGCGCGCCCGGGCCAGGCGCCACGGCCCCGTGATGCTGCGCGAGCGGCGGGCGGCCGAGCGGACGCCTCCCGGGGGAGGGGCGAGGGGTGCCGGCGCCCCCGGCCCGGCGAGCCCCCAGCCCCCGCCGGCCTCGGCCGAACGGGTGAGAGGTCCCGGAGCGCCGCGCAGACCCGGCGCCACCCCGAGGAGCCGCACGTGAGGGGCCGGGGCCTGCAGGCGTCGATGACGCGCGGTGCGCTGGTCGCGGCGGCCCTGGTGCTGGTGCCCCTGCTGCCCCTGGCCCTGCTCCTGGGCGGTGGCCGCGGCCTGCTCGGGGCGGTGGCCGGGGTCGCGCTCGTGGTGGCCTTCGGCGGCTCGACCCTCCTGCTCATGCACCTCGTGCGCCGTGCGGACCCCGCGCTGCAGATGGGGGTGGCCCTCACGGTCTACGCCACCAAGGCGGGACTGCTGCTGGTCGCCCTGCCCCTGGCCGCGTCCGCCGACGGCGGGGTGCAGCGGTGGGGCGCGCTGGGCGTCGCCGCGGCGGTCCTGGCGTGGACCACCGGTCTCCTCGTCGGCACGGCGAGGGCCCGCCAGCTGGTCTACGACGAGCCCGCGGGGTCGCCGGGCGGCGCGGACGGGCTCCGAGGCCGGTGAGGAGCGCTGCTACAGTTCCCGACGCAATGAGAACCGCGCCGACGAACGACGCCGCCGGAGGTCACCGACCTACCGATGCGTCCTCGGCGACGGGTGAGCAGGTCGCGCACTCGGGCACGCACGGCATGTCGAGCGTGCCGGCGTACTTCCTGGCAGGCGCCGCCCTGCTCGGGGTGCCGGGATGGGCGCTCGACCAGTGGCTGGGGACCCGTGCCTTCGTGGCGGTCGGGGTCCTGGCCGGGTTCGCCCTGGCGTTCTACGTGATCTGGGTCCGCTACGTTGGTCCCGCCACCGCGGCAGCGGATGACACCCACGGTGGCGCCCGCCCCGCCCGCAGCGACGAGGAGAGCGCCTGATGCCGTACGTCCTGGCCAGTGCCGGCTTCACCCCGCCGGGGCCGTCCAGCTTCTGGCACCCGCTCATCGGAGACGGCGCCTTCGCCGTCACCCGGTCGATGTTCGTGGTCGTGGCCACGGTGATCATCATCGGGCTCGTGATGACGATGACGGCCAAGCGGCTGCAGCTCGTCCCGACGAAGGGGCAGTTCGCGGTCGAGTCGCTCTACAACATCGCCCGCAACCAGATCGGCGTCGACTTCATCGGCGAGGCGCGCCTGCGGCCCTTCCTGCCGCTCCTGGTCTCCCTGTTCCTCTTCATCCTGCTGAACAACCTCGCGGGCATCATCCCCTTCGTCCAGTTCCCGAGCATGAGCCGCTTCGGGTACGTCGTGGTGCTGACGCTGATCGTCTACGTCGTCTACCACTACGTCGGACTGAAGAAGAAGGGCTTCGGCGGGTACTTCCGCGGCTTCCTGCCCCCCGGCGTGCCGATCTGGCTGGTCCCGGTGGTCTACCCGCTCGAGCTGCTGACGTACTTCGTCACGCGCCCCCTGACGCTGTCGCTGCGACTCTTCGCGAACATGTTCGCGGGTCACACGCTGCTGCTGGTGTTCGCGCTCGGCGGCGAGTACCTGCTGCTGCACAGCGGCAACATCTTCCTGCAGGCCACCAGCGTGGCGAGCTTCGCGATGTTCATCGCGATGACCTTCTTCGAGCTGCTGATCCAGTTCCTGCAGGCCTACATCTTCGTGCTGCTCACCGCGTACTACATCGCTGACGCGATGGCCGAGGAGCACTGAACGGCGCCTCACGCCGCCCGGTCCCCCCGACCCTCACCCACCGACCCACCGGTGCCGACGAGCACCGCCACGAAAGGAAGCAGCACATGGACGGCTCTCTCAACGTCATCGGTTACGGCCTGGCGGCGATCGGCCCCGCGATCGGCGTGGGTCTGATCTTCGCGGCCTACATCAACGGCGTCGCCCGCCAGCCGGAGGCCCGCGGCCTCCTGCAGCCGATCGCCATCCTCGGCTTCGCCCTCGCCGAGGCGCTCGCCATCCTGGGCTTCGTGCTCGCCTTCATCCTCTGAGCCGGCCCACCAGCTGGCACCCGACGCGAACGACCCGACAGGAGCTGCAGTGAGCGTGTTGCAGGCAGCGGCGCCCGTGCTGGCAGCCGCCGAGGGCGGCGAGGGCGGCGGTCTCGACTGGACCTACCCGATCCTGCCGCACCCCGGCGAGGTCATCGTCGGTCTGGTCGCCTTCGGCGTCCTCTACTGGGTGATCGCCAAGAAGGTGGTGCCGCTGTTCGAGGCGGCCTACGCCCAGCGCAAGGACGCCATCCAGGGCGGCATCGAGCGTGCCGAGCGCGCCCAGGCCGAGGCCCAGGCGGCGCTGGAGGAGTACCGCACCCAGCTCGCGGACGCGCGGGCCGAGGCGGCGCGCATCCGCGAGGAGGCGCGCTCGGAGGGCGCCAAGATCATCGCCGAGATGCGCGACCGGGCCTCCGCTGAGGCCGAGCGCATCACGGAGTCGGCCTCGCGCCAGGTCGAGGCCGAGCGCCAGGCGGCCGTCACGTCGCTGCGCACCGAGCTGGGCGGCCTGGCCACCCAGCTGGCGGGTCGCATCGTCGGCGAGGCGCTGACCGACTCCGCGCGCCAGTCGCGCATCGTCGAGCGCTTCCTCACCGAGCTCGAGCAGTCGTCCCCCGAGGACGTCCGCGCGAGCGCCACCACCGCAGAGCCCACGACGTCCGCGACCTCCGCGGGCCCGTCGTCGGGCGGCGCGCACCGGGTCCCCTGATGCGCGGCGCCTCGCGAGCCTCCCTGGCCGCCGCGCAGGACCGGCTCGAGCCGCTCCTCGCACGGGGCGGGGCCTCGGCCCTCGGCCTGGAGCTGTACTCCGTGGCCGGCCTGCTCGACACCTCCGTCGGGCTCCGCCGGGCGCTGACCGACAGCACCCGGTCGGACGCCGACCGCGCGGCCCTGGCAGAGCGGCTGCTGAGTCGCCAGGTCTCGGGGCCGGCGCTCGACGTCGTCACCGGTCTGGTGCGCAGCCGCTGGTCGGAGCTGCGCGACCTCGGCGACGCCCTGGAGGCCCTCGGCACCCAGGCGCTGCTGGCGGGAGCCGAGTCCGACGGCGTCCTCGACACCGTCGAGGACGAGCTGTTCAGGTTCTCGCGCCTGGTCGCGGGTGACCGCGCCCTCGCCTCGGGCCTCGACGACGGCCGCTCCACCCCGGCCCAGCGGGGCGCGCTGGTCGACGCGCTGCTGGCCTCCCGGGCCGAGCCGACGACGACGGCGCTCGTGCGCCAGGTGGTGACCGCTCCCCGCGGCCGCCGGGTCGCCGGTGCCCTGGACGACCTCCTGGCCAGCGCCTCCGCGCGGCGGTCCCGCCTCCTGGCGGTCGTCACCGCGGCGGTGCCCATGACCGCGATCCAGCAGGACCGCCTGGCCGCAGCGCTGGCGCGCGTCTACGGCAAGCACGTCCAGGTGCAGGTCGACGTCGACCCCGAGGTGCTCGGCGGCCTGCGCGTGCAGGTCGGCGACGAGCTCCTGGACGCGACCACCGCCAGCCGCCTCGCCGCCGCCCGGCGCCGAGTGGTCGGCTGACCCCGCGACCGCGGGGACACTGGAACCACTGACGAACCACCACGACCAGGGAGCAGGAACACACGATGGCGGAGCTCACGATCCGGCCTGAGGAGATCCGCGGCGCGCTCGAGGACTTCGTCTCCTCCTTCACGCCCAGCGGCAGCTCCCGCGAGGAGATCGGCACGGTCACCGAGGCGGGCGACGGCATCGCCCGCATCGAGGGCCTGCCCGGTGCGATGGCGAACGAGCTGCTCCGCTTCGAGGACGGCACCCTCGGGCTCGCGCTGAACCTCGACGAGCGCGAGATCGGCGCCATCGTCCTGGGCGAGTTCGCCGGCATCGAGGCGGGACAGCCGGTGCACCGCACCGGTGAGGTGCTCTCCGCCCCCGTCGGCGACGCCTTCCTGGGCCGCGTGGTCGACCCGCTGGGCAACCCGATCGACGGCCTCGGCGACATCAAGGCCGAGGGGACCCGTGCCCTGGAGCTGCAGGCGCCCTCGGTGGTGCAGCGCAAGTCGGTGCACGAGCCGCTGCAGACCGGCATCAAGGCCATCGACGCGATGATCCCGATCGGCCGCGGCCAGCGCGAGCTCATCATCGGTGACCGCCAGACCGGCAAGACGGCGATCGCGCTCGACACGATCATCAACCAGAAGGCCAACTGGGAGACCGGCGACCCGAAGAAGCAGGTCCGCTGCATCTACGTCGGGATCGGCCAGAAGGGCTCGACGATCGCCTCGGTGCGCGGCGCGCTCCAGGACGCCGGCGCGATGGAGTACACGACGATCGTCGCGTCCCCCGCGTCCGACCCGGCCGGCTTCAAGTACCTGGCGCCCTACACCGGCTCGGCCATCGGCCAGCACTGGATGTACGGCGGCAAGCACGTCCTGATCATCTTCGACGACCTGTCGAAGCAGGCCGAGGCGTACCGCGCCGTGTCGCTGCTGCTGCGCCGCCCGCCGGGCCGCGAGGCCTACCCGGGTGACGTCTTCTACCTGCACTCCCGGCTGCTGGAGCGCTGCGCGAAGCTGTCCGACGACCTCGGCGCCGGCTCCATGACGGGCCTGCCGGTCATCGAGACCAAGGCGAACGACGTCTCGGCGTACATCCCGACCAACGTCATCTCCATCACGGACGGGCAGATCTTCCTCCAGTCCGACCTGTTCAACGCCAACCAGCGCCCGGCCGTCGACGTCGGCATCTCGGTGTCGCGCGTGGGTGGTGACGCGCAGATCAAGGCGATGAAGAAGGTCTCGGGCACGCTGAAGCTGGAGCTGGCGCAGTACCGCTCGCTGCAGGCCTTCGCGATGTTCGCCTCCGACCTGGACGCGGCCAGCCGCAACCAGCTGTCGCGCGGTGAGCGGCTGACCGAGCTCCTGAAGCAGCCCCAGTACTCCCCGTTCCCGGTCGAGGAGCAGGTCGTCTCCGTCTGGGCCGGCACGAACGGCAAGATGGACAAGATCCCGGTCGCCGACGTGCGCCGCTGGGAGTCGGAGATGCTCGACCACCTGCGTCGCAACGACGTGGCCCTGGCGACGATCCGCGAGACCGGCCAGCTGGGTGACGACACCGTCCAGGCGATGTCCAAGGCCATCGACGACTTCAACGCCGGCTTCCGCACCAGCGAGCAGGGCGGCGCGGACGCGGGCCCGGCCGAGGACGCGCTCGACGACGTGCAGAACGAGCAGATCGTTCGCCAGAAGTCCTGATGACGACCACCGACCCGCGAGCGACGAGCACCCCGAGAGGAGGCACCCGTGGCAGGCCAGCTGCGTGAGTACCGGAGCCGCATCCGCTCCACCCGGAACATGCAGAAGATCTTCCGGGCGATGGAGCTGATCGCGACCTCGCGCATCACCAAGGCGCGCCAGGCGGTGGCCGCCTCCTCCCCGTACGCCCGTGCGCTGACGCGCGCGGTGTCGGCGGTGGCGACCTTCACGGACGCCGAGCACCCGCTGCTCACCGAGCGCGCGAACCCGAGCCGTGCGGCGGTGCTGGTGGTCACCAGCGACCGCGGCATGGCCGGGGCCTACTCCTCCAGCGCCATCAAGGAGGGGGAGCGCCTCATGGCGACCCTGCGCGAGCGCGGCGTCGAGCCGGTGCTCTACGTGCTCGGCCGCAAGGGCGTGACCTACTACCGCTTCCGCCGCCGGGCGATCGAGGCGGAGTGGGTCGGCTCGTCGGAGTCTCCGACGTACGAGCTGGCCGACGAGGTCGGCGAGACGCTCGTCGAGGCCTTCCAGAAGACGGGCGCCGAGGGCGGGGTCGACGAGATCCACGTGGTCTCCACGCGGTTCCTGTCGATGGTCACCCAGGAGCCGCAGGCGCTGCGCCTGCTGCCGCTGGAGGTCGTCGAGGGCGTCGAGGAGCCCGCCTCGGACGAGGTGCTCCCGCTCTACGAGTTCGAGCCCGACGCCGAGACGGTGCTCGACGCGCTGCTCCCGCGGTACGTCAGCGCCCGCATCTTCAACCTGCTCCTGCAGGCCGCCGCCAGCGAGCACGCTGCCCGGCAGCGCGCGATGAAGTCGGCCGGCGACAACGCCGACGACCTCATCAAGAACTTCACCCGGCTGGCGAACCAGGCGCGCCAGGCCGAGATCACGCAGGAGATCACCGAGATCGTCAGCGGTGCTGACGCGCTGACCTCGGCCCGCTGACCCACCTGACTGACACTCCGGAAGGACCCGCCATGACCGCGACCGCCGAGCGCCCCGCTCAGACCGACCCCGCTGGTGCCACCGGCCGCATCGTCCGGGTCACCGGGCCGGTCGTCGACGTCGAGTTCCCCGGCGACGCCGTCCCCGACATGTACAACGCGCTCACCATCGACTACGAGCTCCTGGGCGAGAAGCTCACGCTCACGCTCGAGGTGGCGCTGCACATCGGTGACAACCAGGCGCGCGCCATCGCCCTGAAGCCGACCGACGGCCTCGTGCGCGGCATGGAGGTCAAGGACACCGGCAGCCCGATCTCGGTGCCCGTCGGCGACGTGACCCTCGGCCACGTCTTCAACGTGAACGGCGTGCCGCTGGACCTCGCCGAGGGCGAGACCCTCGAGATCACCGACCGCTGGCCGATCCACCGCAAGGCCCCGGCCTTCGACCAGCTCGAGTCGAAGACCACGATGTTCGAGACCGGCATCAAGGTCATCGACCTGCTGACCCCGTACGTCCAGGGCGGCAAGATCGGCCTGTTCGGCGGCGCCGGCGTGGGCAAGACGGTGCTGATCCAGGAGATGATCCAGCGCGTCGCCCAGAACCACGGCGGTGTGTCGGTCTTCGCCGGCGTGGGGGAGCGCACCCGTGAGGGCAACGACCTCATCGCGGAGATGGAGGAGGCCGGCGTCTTCGACAAGACCGCGCTGGTCTTCGGCCAGATGGACGAGCCGCCGGGCACGCGCCTGCGCGTCGCCCTGAGCGCGCTGACGATGGCCGAGTACTTCCGCGACGTCCAGAACCAGGACGTGCTGCTCTTCATCGACAACATCTTCCGGTTCACCCAGGCCGGCTCGGAGGTGTCGACCCTGCTGGGCCGCATGCCCTCGGCCGTGGGCTACCAGCCCAACCTGGCGGACGAGATGGGTGTGCTCCAGGAGCGCATCACCTCCACGCGCGGTCACTCGATCACCTCGCTGCAGGCGATCTACGTCCCCGCGGACGACTACACCGACCCGGCTCCGGCGACGACCTTCGCGCACCTCGACGCGACGACGGAGCTCTCCCGCGAGATCGCGAGCCGCGGCCTGTACCCGGCCGTGGACCCGCTGAGCTCCACGAGCCGCATCCTGGACCCGCGCTTCCTCGGCCAGGACCACTACCAGACCGCGACGCGCGTCAAGCAGATCCTCCAGCGCAACAAGGAGCTGCAGGACATCATCGCGATCCTCGGTGTCGACGAGCTGTCCGAGGAGGACAAGGTCGTCGTCAACCGGGCGCGCCGCATCCAGCGCTTCCTGTCGCAGAACACGTACGTGGCCAAGCAGTTCACCGGCATCGAGGGCTCCACGGTCCCGCTCGACGAGACCATCGACGCCTTCACCAAGATCTGCGACGGCGACTACGACCACGTGGCCGAGCAGGCCTTCTTCATGTGCGGCGGTCTCGAGGACGTCGACGCGAAGTGGGCCGACATCCAGAAGAACTCCTGAGGCACCGCCATGGCTGACAGCACCCTGCACGTCGAGCTCGTCGCGGCCGACCGGACCGTGTGGTCCGGCGAGGCCAAGACGATCGTCGCGCGCACCGTCGAGGGCGACATCGGCGTCCTGCCCGGGCACGCGCCCGTGCTGTCGCTGCTCGTCGACGGCGTCGTGGAGATCGACACCGAGGACGGCGAGACGTGGTTCGCGGCGGTGGAGGGGGGCTTCCTCTCCATCGCCGACGACCGGGTCTCGATCCTGTCCGAGGACGCGCAGATGTCGCACGAGATCGACGTCGAGCAGGCCAAGGCCGACGTCGAGAAGGCCAAGGCCGACGGTCTGGACGAGGCCGAGGCGCAGGAGCGTCTCGCCCGCGCCGAGGCCAAGGTCCGGGCCGTGGAGATGGCCGGCTAGCTCAGACCGACGGCCGGCCGCCGTGGCCCCGCACCCGCGGGGCCGACCCTGACGAGGAGGAGGCGCGGTGCCGTTCTGGCTGTGGTTGCTCGACTCGTTCGGCGTGATCGTCGGAGTGGTCCTGCTGCTCCTCCTCGGGCTGGTGGTGCGACGCCGCGTGGTGTCGCGCCACCACCCCACGTTCGACCTCAGCGTCAACGAGCGCGAGGGCGGCGGCCTGCGCGGGTGGATGCTCGGCGTGGGTCGCTTCAACGACACCCACCTGGAGTGGTTCAGGGTGTTCTCGCTCTCGCCCCGCCCGCGCCGACGCTTCGAGCGCGGACGCGTCGAGGTGGTGCGCCGTCGTGACCCCGACCAGAACGAGGCCTACTCGCTGCACGCGGGTGCGGTCATCATCGAGTGCACGACCGTCGAGGGACCCGTGCAGTTCGCCCTCAGCCCCAGCGCCCTCACCGGCCTGCTGGCCTGGCTCGAGTCCGCGCCCCCCGGCCGAGACTCCAGCCGCGTCATCTGAGGACCACCGAGCATCCCTCCCGTCCGCGATCTGATGCCTTCGGGTGCTCATCGGGCGGTTGTGAGCACCACAAGGCTTCAGATCGCGGACGGGGGCGTCACCGGTCGCCGCCGGGGACCCAGAGAATGTCGCCGTCGGCGAGGTTGGCGTAGCGGGCGAGGATGAACAGCAGGTCGCTGAGGCGGTTGAGGTACTTGGCCGTCAGCACGTTCATGGTCTCGCCGTGCTGCTCCAGTGCGGCCCACGCGGATCGCTCGGCCCGGCGGGTCACGGTGCACGCGACGTGCACGGTCGCAGCGGCGGGCGTGCCCCCCCGCAGGATGAACGAGCGCAGCTTGGGCACCTGCTCGTTGTAGTGGTCGCACCACGACTCGAGCCGGTCGATGTAGTCCTGCTCGACGCGCAGCGGCGGGTACTCGGGATCCTCGACCACGGGGCACGACAGATCGGCGCCGACGTCGAACAGGTCGTTCTGCACGTGCGTCAGCACGGACGCGACGTCGTCGTCGAGCGTCCCGAACGACAGTGCCAGGCCGATCTGCGCATTGGCCTCGTCGACGTC
>JAKONK010000135.1 GCA_022701985.1 Actinomycetales bacterium | reverse complement strand
CGCGGCGCCGACCACCAGGCCCGCACCGGCCAGGCCCCCCAGGAGGGCGTGGGTGGAGCTGCTGGGCACGCCCCGCCACCAGGTGAGCAGGTTCCAGGTCAGGGCCCCCACGAGGGCCGCCAGCACGAGCACCAGCCCCGCCGAGCCGAGCACCGGGCTGACCAGCACGTAGCCGATGGCCTCGGCGAGCCGGCTGCCGAGCAGCCCCCCGAACAGGTTCAGCGCCGCCGCCAGCAGCACCGCCGCTCCCGGGGCCATCGCCCCGGAGGCGACGGGGGTGGCGATGACGACGCTCGCGTCGTGCAGGCCGTTGACGACGGCGAAGAGGAGCGCGACGGCGACCACCACGACCAGCAGGGCGCCGAGCGCCGGGTCCGGGCTCACGCCTCCTGCGCCGCGATGAGCTCGACGGTGCGGGCGACCCGCTCGAAGGCGTCGGCGACGGCCTCGAGGCGGTCGGAGACCTCCTTGACCGCCAGCAGCGCGACGGCGTTGCGCTCGGTGGCGAACAGCTCGGCGAGCAGGCCCCGGTGCACCCGCCCCGCCTCGTGCTCCAGACGGCCGACCTCGGCCCAGTAGTCGGCGAGGTCGCGCACGGCGCGCATGCGCGCCATCGCGGCGGCGGTCACCTCCGCCTGGCGCTGCACCAGGGCCACCTGCTCCACCACGCCCCGGGGCAGCTCCGCGACCCCGGTGGCCACCACCACCGCGGCGGCCTCCTCGAGGGCGTCCACGCAGTCGTCCAGGCCGACGGCCAGGGCGACGAGGTCGCGCCGGTCGTAGGGGGTCACGAAGCTCGAGGTGACGCGGCGGACGACGGCGCGGGTGTCGGCGTCGGCGCGGCGCTCCAGGTCGACGAGGCGCTGGGCCAGGTCCACCCGCTCGAGCGGGTCGGTGCCCAGGTGGCGTGCGAGGAGCTCCGCGGCGTCGACGAGGTGCTGCGCGAGCGTCTCCAGGTCGTCGAAGACGGCGCTGTCGCGCGGCAGCAGGCGCATCGAGGACTCCCCAGGACGTTCGGATCCGGCCGCGCCGGGAGGGCCAAGGCTAGGACAGGGCCCGCTCAGGCCCCGCTTCCCGCTGCTCCGGCCGTGCCGGGGGCGCCGCCGTCTGCGCCGTCGTCAGTGCCGTCGTCGGCGTCGACGTCCAGGCCGAGGAGCCGGTCGATGGCGGCCTGCGGCAGCGCACCGTCAGCCGCCGTGGCGGCGACCACCAGGTCGCCGTACAGCTCGATCTCCTCGGCGAGGACGTCGTCGTCGAGACGACGGCTCCGCTCCATCCCTGCACGGTAGCGGGAGGCGCTCGGCGCGGCTCGGGAACCCGTCCCCGCAGGTCCGCGCGGGTCTCCGCCGTGGTGCGCGAGGGGCTGCGGGGGCGGAGGAGCCGCCGCCCGGGCGGCGAGAGGGGGGGTCCCTCCGCCCGGACGGCGGGTCCGAGGACGTCTCGCTGCGCTGGAGCGGGGGGCACCCCGCGCGCGAGGCGTCCCCAAGATCGTACGTCCCCCTACCGGGGGGCGTCACCCACCTGGACGTCGACCCGCCGGAGACCCGCTGACGACCCGCCGACGGCCCGCGGGCTGCGGAGGCGGCGGCGGCCTGCTGGGATGGCGGGGTGCACCCCGTCGACGCGCTGCGCCGCACCGCGTTCCTCCTGGAGCGGGAGCAGGCCGCGACCCCCCGGGTGAAGGCGTTCCGCACCGCGGCGACGGTGCTGGCGGCCCTGCCGGAGGCGGAGCTGGCCCAGCGGCTCGCCGCCGGCACCCTGACCGAGCTCAAGGGCGTGGGACCGCGCACCGCGGAGGTGGCCGCCCGCGCCGCCGACGGCGAGGTCCCCGCCTACCTGGCCGAGCTCGAGGCCCGCCGCGACGGCGCCGGCCCCCTCGCCGCCCTCGACGGGGCCGGTGCGGAGCTGCTCTCCCGGCTGCGCGGCGACCTGCACGCGCACAGCGACTGGAGCGACGGGGGCTCGCCGCCGGAGGAGATGGCCGTCACCGCCGTCGAGCTGGGGCACGAGTACCTGGCGCTCACCGACCACTCCGGGGGCCTGCGGGTGGCCGGGGGGCTGTCCCCGCAGCGCCTGGAGCGCCAGCTCGACCTGCTCGCCGCACTGGGACCCTCGCTGGCGCCGTTCCGGCTGCTGAGCGGCATCGAGGTCGACATCACCCCCGAGGGGGGCCTGGACTGCCCCGACGAGCTGCTGGAGCGCCTCGACGTCGTCGTCGCCTCGGTGCACAGCGGGCTCGGCGGGCGCACCAGCGCCGAGGCGATGACCGACAGGATGCTGGGCGCCCTGGAGCACGACCGCGTGCGGGTGCTCGGGCACTGCACGGGGCGCGTGGTGGCGGCCGGGGCCGACGGCTCGCGGCGGCCCTCGCAGCGCCCCGAGGCCCCGTTCGACGCGGCCGCCGTCTTCGCCCGCTGCGCGGAGCGCGGGGTCGCGGTGGAGGTCAACTCGCGGCCGGAGCGGCTCGACCCGCCGATGCGCCTGCTGCGGCAGGCGCTGGAGGCCGGGTGCCTGCTGAGCATCGACACCGACGCCCACGCACCCGGGCAGCTCGACTGGCGCGGGCTGGGCGCGGCCCGGGCGGCCGAGGCCGGTGCGCCGGCCGAGCGCGTGGTGACCACGTGGCCCGTCGAGCGCCTGCTCGGGTGGCTCAGGGACGCAGGCTGAGGGCCCTCGGCGCGACGAGCGCCGCAGCCGGCGAACCGGCGGCCCTCGGCGGCGGCGCGGCGGGCTCCAGGGCCCACGCCCCGAACCGGGCCGCGCGGGCGCGGGAGTGCCAGGCGCGGATGGCGTCGTCGAGCTCCTCCTCGGGCGTGGGGCGCCCGAACCAGTAGCCCTGGCCGTGGTCGCAGCCCATCGCGATGAGCATGCGGGCCTGCTCCTCGGTCTCGATGCCCTCGGCGATCACCGTGAGGTGGTGGGCGTGGGCGAGGTCGATGACGGCCTGCACCACCGCCGACGCGGAGGCGTCGATGCCCAGGCGCGAGACGAAGGCGCGGTCGACCTTCATGAACGCCAGGTCGAGCGCGGAGAGGTAGCTCAGCGCCGACCACCCGGTGCCGAAGTCGTCGATGCCCACGGAGACGCCGAGGTCGGTGAGGCCGTCGAGGGTGTCGCGAGCCCCCTCGCCCTGGTCCAGCAGGGAGTGCTCGGTGATCTCGACCAGCAGCCGCGAGGGGTCGCTGCCCGAGCGCTGGAGGGCGCCGCGCACCAGACCGGCCAGGTCGGGCCGCTGCAGGGTCTTCGACGACATGTTCACCGCGACGGTGGGCAGGCCCGGGTGCGGGGGCGTGTCGGGCAGCGCGATGGTGGTCGGTGCGCCCGAGGTCGGGGGCGACCACTGCTGGGCCATCGTGCTGGCGCGGCCGAGGACCCACTCGTCCAGGCGGACGACGAGGCCCGTCTCCTCGGCCACGTCGACGAAGAGGGCCGGGGAGATCGGGCCGCGCTCCGGGTCGATGACCCGGGCGAGGGCCTCGACGCCCACGACCTCGCCGCTGCGCATGTCGATGACGGGCTGGTAGAGGACGCGCAGCCGCTCGGCATCGAGCGCGGAGCGCAGCATCGTCTCGGTGGCGACGCGGTGGAGCGCGGCCTCGCCGAGCCCCGGGGCGTAGTGGACGACGCGGTCGCCGCCGTCGCGCTTGGCGCGGCGCAGCGCCAGCCCCGCGCGGCGCAGGAGGTCCTCCGGGTCGACCTCGGTGCCGTCGGTGGTCACCAGGCCGACGGAGGCCGTCAGGGTCACGTGCTCGGTGCGGCCCGGCAGCCGCGTCGGGCGGCGCAGCGCGGCGAGGAGGCGCTCGGCCAGCCCGTCGGCGTCGGGCCCGGCGCCGGGGCGGTGGTGGGCGCCGGAGGCCAGGGCCGCCAGGGCGGTGTCGCGGCCGACCACGACCGCGAAGCTGTCGCCGTCCAGCCGCGCGACGGTGGCGCCCTGCGGGGCCGCGGTGCGCAGCCGGTCGGCGGTGGCCACGAGCAGCGCGTCCCCGGTGTCGCGGCCGAGCGCGTCGTCGAGGACGGAGAACCTGTCGAGGTCGAGGACGGCGAGCACCGCCCCCCCGGGCACGCGCTGGCGCCGGGCGTCGTCGGCCTCCGACCGCAGGTGGGCGACGACGGCGTGGCGCGTGCCGAGGTCGGTCAGCGGGTCGCGGTGGCCCACCGCCGAGGCCGCGCTGATGTCGACGGCCGAGCCGAACAGGCGGGTGGCCTCGCCGGTCGCGTCGACCTCGACCTCGGTCCAGGCGTGGACGCGGCGCAGCACGCCGTCGGCGCCGACCAGGTCGAACTGCTCCTCGCTGCCGCGGCGGCCCTCGCGCACCACGAGCAGCCAGGCGCGGACCCGGGCGCGGTCTGCGGGGACCACGAGCGAGGTCCACCACTGCATCGAGGGCCGCGTGGTGGCCGGGTCGCTGCCGGCGATCCGGTGCATGCCGCCGGACCAGTGCAGCGCGCCGGTGACGAGGTCGAGCTCCCACACCGCGGCGGCCACCGACGAGGTCGGCACCGCTCCCGGGGCGGGCTCCGCCGGGTGCGCCACCGCGAGCGCCGGGGAGGCGCTGGGTGACCACGGCGGAGGGGGCATGGGCCTACGGTGTCACCGCGCGTCACCGATGGGGCT
The DNA here is from genome assembly GCA_022701985.1 of Actinomycetales bacterium. Classification (GTDB taxonomy): domain Bacteria; phylum Actinomycetota; class Actinomycetes; order Actinomycetales; family Quadrisphaeraceae; genus Quadrisphaera. The sequence goes on along the minus strand of JAKONK010000135.1, from coordinate 11,755 downwards.
CGTTCACCCCGAGACACGCCGGGCCCGCCCATGACGACCCCCTGCATGTGACTCGCTGTGACCGTCCGAGCACCCTGGGTCGGCGCGTCGGGCGGTCAGGAGGCGGCGTAGCCCTGCGGGTTCCCGCTCTGCCAGCGCCAGGTGTCCTCGCACATCTCGTCCAGGCTCCGCCGCGCGACCCAGCCGAGCTCGTCGCGGGCGCGTGCCGGATTGGCGTAGGAGGTGGCGACGTCTCCGGCGCGGCGCGGCGCCACGCGCACCGGCACCTCGCGGCCGCTGGCGCGCTCGAAGGCCGCCACCACCTGGCGCACCGAGGAGCCCGTGCCGGTGCCGAGGTTCCAGGCGTGCGCGCCGCGCACGCCGCCGTCGCCGTCTGCGCCGCCGCCGGCGAGCTTCGCCAGGGCGGCCACGTGGCCCTCGGCGAGGTCGACCACGTGGATGTAGTCGCGCACGCCGGTGCCGTCGGGGGTGTCGAAGTCGTCACCGAAGATCGTCAGCTGCTCGCGGCGCCCGACGGCGACCTGCGCGATGAACGGCACGAGGTTGTTCGGCACGCCGCGCGGGTCCTCGCCGATGCGACCCGAGGGGTGCGCGCCGACGGGGTTGAAGTAGCGCAGCAGCGCCACGCCCCAGCGCTCGTCGCTGGCGGCGACGTCGCGCAGCACCTGCTCGACCACGAACTTGGTCCACCCGTAGGGGTTGGTGGCCCCCAGGGGCGAGTCCTCCGTGAGGGGCATCTGCGTGGCGGCGCCGTAGACGGTGGCCGAGGAGGAGAAGACGAGCGTGCGGCAGCCGACGGCGTCCATCGCCCTGACGAGGTTGAGGGTGCCGCCCACGTTGGTGCGGTAGTAGCGCTCGGGCTGCTCCACGGACTCGCCCACCGCCTTGAGCGCGGCGAAGTGGACGACCGCCTCCGGGCGCGCCCGCTCCAGCGCCGCGAGGACGGCGGCCTCGTCGGTGACGTCGACCTCGAGCAGCTCGACGTCGCGGCCGGCGATCTCGCCCACGCGGCGCAGCGCCTCGGCGCTGGCGTTGGAGAGGTCGTCGAGGACGACCACCTCGTGCCCCTGCGCCAGCAGCTCCACCACCGTGTGGCTGCCGATGTAGCCCGCTCCGCCCGTCACCAGGATCCGCACGACGCGCGACGCTACACGGACGGCGCCCCCGTCAGTCGCTGACGCGGAACCAGACCACCTTGCCGGTGGCCTGGCGCGGCACGCGGCCGCCCAGGACGGCGGCGAGCCCGGCGGGCAGCGCCGGGGTGGAGCCCCGCTCGGCGTCGGCGCCGCCGGCGGGGCCCGCGGGCTCCAGCTCGCGCAGGCCGCCCTCGCGGACTCCCCACTCCACCGAGAGCTTGTCGACGAGCTCCAGGCCGCGGCCGTTCTCGTCCAGGAGGGCGGTCTCGCGCAGCACCGGGTGCACCGGGCTGCCGTCGGCGACCTCCACGAGCACCGCGCCGGACGCCTCGCAGACCACGTCCATGGTCACCAGCGAGCCGGCGTGGACGACGGCGTTGGTCACCAGCTCCGAGGCGAGCAGCTCGACCCTGTCGCGCACCTCGACCGAGTGCAGCTCACCCAGCTCCTTGCGCACGAAGGCGCGAGCCAGCAGGGGAGCCCTGGTGTCCTTGGGAAGCCTCACGCGCACGGCAGCACCCTGCCACCGAGGTCGACCTCCCCGTGGGAACTCAGCCAGACCAGCGCCTCGCGGAGCACCTCCGGGCTCGTCCAGCGGGGTGCGTACCCGAGCAGCCGCTGCCCCTTCTCGACGGACGCGCTGTGGTTGCGCACCAGGTGCTCCCACGACGCACCCGCGTGCTCGGCGCCCTCGGCCTCGCCCAGCCGGGCCGCGTACCCGGCGCGGAACTCGTCCCAGCCGACGTCGCGCAGGCGGGCCTCCTGCCCGAACCACGAGGCGACCTGCTGGGCGAGCCCGCGGGCGGTCCAGCCGCGGTCGGAGACGGCGAAGAAGCTCTCCCCCACGGCCGCCGAGCGGCGCTCCAGCGCCCGCTGGAACACCTGCGCGACGTCGTCGGCGTGCACGTGGTGCATGAGCTGGTGCCCCCCGTCGGGCACCGCGAGCTCCTCACCGGCGGCCAGGGCCTCCCAGACGCGGCCGTCGGTGTTGCCGAGGGGGTTGACGACCCGCCACCCCGGCCCGCTGATGTGGCCCGGGTGGACGACCGTGGTGGGCACCCCGCCGCGGCGCGACTCGGCCAGCAGCAGGTCCTCGCAGGCGACCTTCTGCACGCCGTAGTCGCCGAAGGGCTCGCGCGGGTCCTCCTCGCGCAGCGGGGCCGCGGCAGCGCGCCCGTGCGTCCAGATGGTGCCCGCGTGCAGCAGGTGGCCGACGCGCCCGCGCAGCGCCTCGACCAGCTGCGCGGCCGACTCCGGCGTGAAGCAGACCATGTCGACGACGGCGTCGGCGCCCAGGTCGGCGACGCGGCCCCCGAAGGTCCCCGCGGCGTCCTCGGCCTCGCGGTCGACGACCACGCGCTGGACGCGGTCCCACGCCTCGTGGGGCCGGTAGGGCTCCCGGGTGCCCCGGGAGAGGGCCACCACCTCGTGCCCCGCCGCGACGAGGCGGGGCACGAGGTAGGTGCCGACGTGGCCGGTGGCTCCGATGACGACGACGCGCACGGGTCTCCCTCTGGGTCTCAGTAGACGGTGTATCCGCCGTCGGCCACGAGCACGGTGCCCGTGATGAAGCTGGCGGCGTCGCTGGCGAGGAAGACCACGCTGGGGGCGATCTCCTCCGGGGAGGCGGCGCGCTGCTGCGGCGCGTCCTCGATCCACTGGCGGCGGAAGCGGGGCTCGTCGACCGGGGCCATCGCCGTGCGCACGTACCCGGGGGCGAGGGCGTTCACACGGATGCCGTGCGGCGCCCACTCGGCGGCGAGCGACTTCGTCAGCTGGTGCACCGCGGCCTTGGACGCGTTGTACGCGGCCTGCTCCTGCGGGCGGTTGACGATGATCGCCGAGATCGAGCCGATGTTGACGATGGACCCGCCCCCGGCCTCGCGCATGTGGCGGCCCACGGCGAGCGACGTCTTCCACAGGGCCCGGACGTTGAGGTCGAACACCGCCGACCACTCGTCGTCGGGCACCTCCCAGCTGGAGCGGTGGAAGCACGTGCCGGCGTTGTTGACCAGCACGTCGATGCGCCCGCCGAGGCCCTCGAGGGCCTCGGCCGTCGCGCGCTCGACGTCGGCGTCGACGGTGAGGTCGGCGTCCACGCGCAGCAGCTCGACGCCCTGCTCGGCCGCCTCGTCGACGAAGGCCTGGGAGCGGGCGCCGTCACGGGCGACGATCGCCACCCTGGCACCCGCGGCCGCCAGGCCGAGCGCGAACGCGCGGCCCAGGCCCTGGTTGCCACCGGTGACGACGGCGGTGCGCCCGTCCAGGCGGAACGGGTCCTGGCGGGTCGACGCGACCGACGCGTCGGCGGTCGTGCCGCCCGCCTCGCTCGAGGCGGTCACCGCCACGGCTCCACGACGGACTTCAGGCTCTCGGGGTCCTTGTCGGAGTCGAGCGCCTCGGCGGCGTGGTCGAGGTCGTAGCGGCCCGTGACGAGGGAGTCGACGTCGACCTGCCCGGAGGCGACCAGGTGCGCCGCCAGCGGCCAGGTGTCGGTGTAGCGGAAGATGCCCGTGAGCAGCACCTCGTTGTCCTGGATGTAGCTCACCGGGAGCGTGAGCTCGGGGTTGCCCAGGCCCACCAGCACCGCGGTGCCGCCGCCGCGCACCGAGCGGATGCCGGAGGTGATGGCCGGCGGGGCGCCGGAGGCGTCGATGAAGGAGTCGACCTGCAGCTGGGTCACGTCGGTCTCGCGGGGGTCGACGGCGTGGGTGGCGCCGAAGCCCAGCGCGCGCTCGCGGCGGGGCGCGACCAGGTCGGTGATGATGACCTCGCGGGCGCCGAACGCGCGGGCGACCTGCGCGGTGATGATGCCGATCGGGCCGGCGCCGGCGATGAGGACGCGCTGCCCGGGCACCACGCGGGCCTTGCGCATCGCGGCGATGCCCACGCTGAGCGGCTCGAGCAGGGCGGCGGCGTCGTCGGAGAGGCCGTCGGCCACGGCGAAGGCGAACTCCGCCGGTGCGGTGACGTACTCGGCGAACGCGCCGTCGACCGGGGGCGTCGCGTAGAAGCGCATGTGCGGGCAGAGGTTGTAGCGGCCGGCCAGGCACTGCGAGCAGTGGTGGCACGGGCGCTGCGGGTCGACCGCGACGCGCTCGCCGACGCGGGAGGCGTCGACGCCGGCGCCGACGGCCACCACGGTGCCGCCCATCTCGTGGCCCAGCACCATCGGGGACTCGACCACGAACTCGCCCGCCCGCATGTGGCGGAAGTAGTGGACGTCGGAGCCGCACACGCCCACCGACCCGACGCGCACGAGGACCTCGCCCGGTCCGGCCTCGGGGACGGGGCGCTCCTGCACCTCGACCTGGTTCTCGGCCAGCAGCACGCTGGCCCGCATCGTCTCGGGGAGGCGGTCGGGGACGCCGGGGGCGCCCCCCGCCCTCTTCTGCTCCGTCGCAGCGCTCATGGGCCCATCATGCCCCGACGGCGCTGAGAACGTTCTCAGCGCCGTCGGGGCCGGGGCTCAGCGGCCGGTGAGCCTGCCGGCGGTGGTGACCACGCGGCGGGCGAGGTGGTCGAGCGCGTCGAGCTGCGGCTGGCCCAGCGGCTCGTCGTTGTTCGCGCCGGTGACGTGGCTGACCCCGTAGGGGTTGCCGTCGACGAACTTCAGCGGGTCGGTGTACCCCGGCGAGACGATGATGCCGCCGAAGTGGTGGATGGTGTTGTAGAGCGCCAGCAGGGTCGACTCCTGGCCGCCGTGGGCGGTCTGGCTGGCGGTGAAGCCGGCGTAGACCTTGTCGGCGAGCAGGCCCTGGCCCCACTGCGGGCCGAGGGAGTCGATGAACACCTTCAGCTGCCCGGCGACGTTGCCGTAGCGGGTGGGCGAGCCGAACAGCACCGCGTCGGCCCAGACGACGTCGTCGGCGGTGACCGCGGGCGCGTGGTCGGCACCGGCGCTGGTGGCCTGGTCCGGGGTGGCCTCGCGCTCCCCCTCGGTGGGCTGGCGGGCCACCTCGCGCAGGCGCACCTCGGCGCCGGCGGCCTCGCCGGCCTGCGCGGCGCGCTCCGCCATGGCCCGCACGGTGCCGGTGGCCGAGTAGTAGACGATCGCGAGCTTGACGCTCACAGCGGTCCTCCTGGGTCGGGTCCCGGCCCAGCGCTGGTCGCGGGCCGGCCCGACCAGCCTCACCCGGCGGGCGTCCGCCGACCACTCGGGCCGATCATGCGCTGCGTCACATGCGCTGCAGCCCGTGACCGGTGATGACCGCGGTGCCCTCCAGGTCGGAGGCCTCCAGGTCGACGGTGGCCAGGAACGCCCAGTCGCGGTCACCGGCCGGGTCGTCGACCACCTGCCGCACCTGCCACAGGCGCGCCTCCCTGTCGTGCTGGACCTGCAGCATCGCCGGGGCCCGCGACGCCGCGGACAGCCCGACGTCGTCGTGGTCCTCGTAGTAGGCCGCGACCGCCTCCTGCCAGGCGTCGAGGTCGAGCTCGGGGTCGAGCACCGACAGGTCCCACGCGCGGCGGCGCGCCAGCAGCTCGACGCGGCGCCACAGGGCGTTGCGCACCTGCACGGTGAAGGCGCGGGTGTTGGCCGTGATGCCGCGCAGCACCGGGGGCGGCGGAGGAGCCCCGCCCTCCACGAGCGCCTCGGGGTGGGTCAGGGCCTCCCACTCGTCGAGCAGGCTGGAGTCGGTCTGGCGGACCACCTCGCCGAGCCACTCGAGGACGTCGTCGAGGCCCTCCCCGCGCTGGGCCTCCGGCACGGTCTGGCGCAGGGCGCGGTAGGCGTCGGACAGGTAGCGCAGCACCGCTCCCTCGGAGCGGGTGAGGTTGTACCGCCGCACGAGGTCGCCGAAGGTCATCGCCTCCTCGAGCATCGTGCGCACCACCGACTTGGGTGAGAGCGCGTCCTCGGGGAGCCACGGCGCCGTGAGCCGGTACTGGGTGAACGCCGCCTCGAGCAGCTCCTCCAGCGGCTTGGGCCAGGTGACCTCCTCGAGCAGCTCCATCCGCTCCTCGTACTCGATCCCCTCCGCCTTCATGGCGGCCACGGCCTCGCCGCGGGCGGCGAACTGCTGGGCCAGGAGGATCGGGCGGGGGTCGTCGAGGGTCGCCTCGACGACGCTGACGACGTCGAGCGCCGGGGTGGGCGACTCCGGGTCGAGCACGTCGAGGGCGGCGACGGCGAACGTCGACAGGGGCTGGTTGAGGGCGAAGTCGGCCTGGAGGTCGACGGTGAGGCGGAAGCGCCGTCCGGTCTCGTCGGGCTCCTGCAGCCGCTCGATGACGCCCGCCGCGAGCAGCTCGTGGGCGATGGCGACGGCGCGGCGCACCAGGCGGACCTGGGTCCCCCTGTCGGAGTGGTTCTCCAGCAGCAGCTTCCGCAGGTGGTGCGCGGCGTTCCCCGGCCTGGCGATGGTGTTGAGCACCATCGCGTGCGTGACCTTCATCTGGCTCGTCAGCGGCTCCGGCGCCGCGGCCACCAGGCGCTCGAAGGTCGGCTCGGCCCAGCTGACCTCGCCCTCCGGCGGCTTCTTCTTGACGATGCGGCGCTGCTTCTTGACGTCGTCGCCGGCCTTGGCCAGCAGGCGGGCGTTCTCGACGAGGTGGTCGGGCGCCTGAACCACGCAGGTGCCCGACGTGTCGAACCCGGCGCGCCCGGCGCGCCCGGCGATCTGGTGGAACTCGCGGGCGCTGAGCAGCCGGGTGCGGCGCCCGTCGTACTTGGTCAGCGACGTCACGAGCACGGTGCGGATCGGCACGTTGATGCCCACGCCGAGGGTGTCCGTGCCGCAGATGACCGGGAGCAGCCCCTCCTGGGCCAGGGTCTCCACCAGGCGGCGGTACTTGGGCAGCATCCCGGCGTGGTGGACGCCCACGCCGTGGCGCACCAGCTTGGACAGCACCTGCCCGAACCCGGCGGTGAAGCGGAACCCGCCGAGGGCCTCGGCGATCCGCTCGCGGGCCCCCTTGTCGGCGACGGTGACCGAGAGCAGCGCCTGGGCGCGCTCCAGCGCCGCGGCCTGCGTCGGGTGGACGACGTAGACCGGCGCCTCCCTGGACTCCAGCAGCTCCTCGAGCGTCTCGTGCACCGGGGTGAGGGCCCAGCGGTGGTGCAGCGGCACGGGCCGGTCGGCGTGCGCCACGAGCACCGTCTCGCGGCCCGTGCGGCGGCGCAGGTCCTCCTCGAAGCGGGAGGTGTCGCCGAGGGTGGCGCTCATGAGCAGGAACTGCGCGCGGGTGAGCTCCAGCAGCGGCACCTGCCAGGCCCAGCCGCGGTCGCGGTCGGCGTAGTAGTGGAACTCGTCCATGACCACGAGGCCGACGTCGAGGTCCGCCCCCTCGCGCAGCGCGCGGTTGGCGAGCACCTCCGCGGTGCAGCAGACGACGGGGGCGTCGGCGTTGACCGCGCCGTCACCGGTGACCATGCCCACGTTCTGGGCTCCCAGCACCTCCACCAGCGCGAAGAACTTCTCGCTGACCAGGGCCTTGATGGGGGCGGTGTAGACCGAGCGGCGCCCGGAGGCCATGGCCGCGGCGTGGGCGCCGAGCGCCACGAGCGACTTGCCCGAGCCGGTCGGGGTCGCGAGCACGACGTTCGAGCCCGAGACCAGCTCGATGAGGGCCTCCTCCTGGGCGGGGTAGAGCGTGGTGCCCCGCCCCGACGCCCAGCCCTCGAAGGCCGCGAACACCTCGTCGGGGTCCGGGTCGGTCCCCGCCTCGACGACGGGGAGGCGCCCGGGGAGGTCGGCGCGGCGGTCGACGGTCACGGGCTGCGGGTCTGGCACACCGGCGAGGGTGTCACGCCCGGAGGTCCTGGCCCCCCTCGCGGCACCCGGGGGCGCGCGGTGATGATCACTCGTGCGGCGGGCACCGCAGAGGGGTGCCGTCACCTACAGTGACTCTGCTGCTCACCCAGGGGTCGCTCTCCCCACCGGGTCGCCGGCGGCCGGAGCGCAGGGGGTGGGTGTGGCCGTCGACGTGCCGCGCAGCCCCGCGCAGGGCCGGCGCGCCGCCCGCTACGAGCCCGACGCAGCCTCGGTGCGGGCCGCGCGCCGCTTCGTGGAGGAGCAGCTGGTCGCGCTGGAGCGCGCCGCCCTCGCGGACGACGCGGGCCTGGTGCTCAGCGAGCTGGCGGCCAACGCCGTCCTGCACGCCCGCACGCCGTTCGAGGTGGTCGTCGCCGCCGTCGGCGCCGACGAGGTCCGCGTCGAGGTGCTCGACGGGAGCACCGCCGGCCCCGTGATCGGAGCCGTGGCCGGGACGTCGACGACGGGCCGGGGCATGGTGCTGGTCGACGCGCTCGCCACGCGCTGGGGCGTGGAGCCCCTCGACGGCGGCAAGGCGGTGTGGTTCGAGGTCGGGGGCGCTCGCGCCGAGGGCGACGCCCCGGCAGAGGCGAGCGCCGAGGACCTGCTCGCGATGTGGGCGGACCTGGACACCTCGCCGACGGTGGTGGTGCGCGACGTGCCGGTCGCGGAGCTGCTGGCGGCCAAGGAGCACGTGGACGACCTCGTGCGCGAGCTCCAGCTCGTCGTGCTCGACCCGGCGCTCCTGGAGCGCCGGGAGGCCGAGGCGCCCTGCGAGGTGCACCTGGCGCGTCGCCTCGACGCCGCCACCAGGGCCTTCGACGCGGCGCGCGTCCAGGTCAGGGCGCAGGTGGTGCGCGCCGCGCGGGCCGGGTGGCCGGTGGTGACCCTGGAGCTGGTGCTCGGGCCCGACGACGGCGAGCACGCGCGCCGGTACCGCGACGCGGTCGTGGAGGCGGAGCAGCTGGCGCGCAGCGGCGTGCTGCTCACCCGGGGTGACGACCTCGGCCGCCACGCCGCGGTGCTGCAGCGCTACCTCGACGAGGTCGTCCGGCAGCTCGGCTGACGCTGACGCTGCCGGCTGCCGGACGGCCCCCGGGGTCAGCCGATCTGCGGGACCGCCGCGAGCGCGGAGCGCAGCGCCTCGTCGGACAGGCCCGAGTCGGTCATGCGGCCCGAGAGGAACGCCTCGTAGGCGGCGAGGTCGAGCAGGCCGTGGCCGCACAGCGCGGTGACGATGACCTTCTCCTCCCCCGTCTCCTTGCAGGCGAGGGCCTCCTGGATCGCGACGGCGAGGGCGTGCGTCGGCTCGGGCGCCGGGACGATGCCCTCGGTGCGCGCGAACTGCACCGCCGCCTCGAAGCAGGCGGTCTGGTCGACGCTGGTCGCCGTCATCAGGCCGAGCTCGTAGACGTGGCTGATCAGGGGCGCCATGCCGTGGTAGCGCAGGCCGCCGGCGTGGATCGGGTCGGGCACGAAGTCGTGGCCGAGGGTGTGCATCTTCATCAGCGGGGTGAGCCCGGCGGTGTCGCCGAAGTCGTAGCGGTACTCCCCGCGGGTCAGGGACGGCGCCGAGGCGGGCTCGACGGCCCGGATCTCGGGGCTGATGCGGCCGGCGAGCTTCTCGCGCAGGAACGGGAAGCACAGCCCGCCGAAGTTCGAGCCGCCGCCGGTGCAGCCGATGACGAGGTCGACGTCGTCCTCCCCCGCCTTGGCCAGCTGGAGGAGCGCCTCCTCGCCGATGACCGTCTGGTGCAGCAGGACGTGGTTGAGCACCGAGCCGAGGGCGTAGTTGGTGTCCTCGCGCTGCGCGGCCACCTCGACGGCCTCGGAGATGGCGATGCCGAGGGAGCCGGTGTGGTCCTCGGGGTAGGCCCGGCCGGCCTCGGTCAGGCGCGACGGCGAGCGGTGGACGGTGCCGCCGAAGGTCTCGATGAGGGTGCGGCGACCGGGCTTGGCGTCGTAGGAGCCGCCGACCTGCCACACCTCGCACTCGAGGCCGAACAGGGACGAGGCGAAGGCCAGCGCGGTGCCCCACTGGCCGGCGCCGGTCTCGGTGGTGAGCTTCGTGATGCCGGCCTTGGCGTTGTAGAACGCCTGCGGCACCGCGGTGTTGGGCTTGTGCGAGCCGGCGGGGCTGACGCCCTCGTACTTGTAGTAGATGCGCGCCGGGGTGCCGAGGGCCTTCTCGAGGTTCACCGCGCGGTGCAGCGGCGAGGGCCTCCAGAGGCGGTAGACGTCCTGGACCTCCTCGGGGATGTCCACGTACCGCTCGGTGGTGACCTCCTGCGCGATGAGGTCCGCGGGGAAGAGGCCGGCGAGGTCGTCGGGGCCGATCGGCTCGTGGGTGCCGGGGTGCAGCGGCGGCGGCGGGGGCTCGGGCAGGTCGGGGATGATGTTGTACCAGCGGGTGGGCATCTCGGACTCGTCGAGCACGAACTTGCGCTGCTGGCCCGGCTTCTTCGTCGCCATCGGCGCAGCGTAGTGAGCGCCCCCTCCCCCGGTGCTGGCAGGATCAGGGGCCGTGTCCAAGGTCCTGACCTCCCTGCCCGTCGGCGAGCGCGTCGGCATCGCCTTCTCCGGGGGTCTCGACACCTCCGTGGCCGTCGCGTGGATGCGCGACAAGGGCGCCGTGCCGTGCACGTACACCGCCAACATCGGGCAGTACGACGAGCCCGACATCGACGCGGTCCCGGGCCGCGCCGGGGCGTACGGCGCGGAGGTCGCCCGCCTGGTCGACTGCCGCGACGCCCTCGTCGAGGAGGGCCTGGCGGCCCTGACCTGCGGCGCCTTCCACATCCGCTCCGGTGGGCGGGCGTACTTCAACACCACGCCGCTGGGCCGCGCCGTCACCGGCACCAAGCTGGTCCGCGCGATGCTGGAGGACGACGTCCAGATCTGGGGCGACGGCTCCACCTACAAGGGCAACGACATCGAGCGGTTCTACCGCTACGGCCTCATGGCCAACCCCTCCCTGCGCATCTACAAGCCGTGGCTCGACGCGCAGTTCGTCTCCGAGCTCGGCGGGCGCAAGGAGATGTCGGAGTGGCTGGTGGCGCACGACCTGCCCTACCGCGACTCGACCGAGAAGGCGTACTCCACCGACGCCAACATCTGGGGCGCGACGCACGAGGCCAAGTCGCTCGAGCAGCTCGACACCGGGATCGAGATCGTGCAGCCGATCATGGGCGTGCGCTTCTGGGACCCGTCCGTGGAGATCGAGGCCGAGGACGTCACCGTCGGCTTCGAGCAGGGGCGCCCGGTCTCCATCAACGGGCGCACCTTCGCCTCCGCGGTCGAGCTGGTGCTGGAGGCCAACGCCGTCGGCGGGCGCCACGGGCTCGGCATGTCCGACCAGATCGAGAACCGCATCATCGAGGCCAAGAGCCGCGGCATCTACGAGGCGCCGGGCATGGCCCTGCTGTTCGCCGCGTACGAGCGCCTGGTCAACGCGGTGCACAACGAGGACACCGTCGCGGCGTACCACTCCGAGGGCCGCCGCCTGGGCCGCCTGCTCTACGAGGGCCGCTGGCTCGACCCGCAGGCGCTGATGATCCGCGAGTCGCTGCAGCGCTGGGTCGGGACGGCGGTGACGGGCACGGTCACCCTGCGGCTGCGCCGCGGCGAGGACTACTCCCTCATCGACACCACCGGCCCCAACCTCAGCTACCACCCCGACAAGCTGTCGATGGAGCGCACGCAGGACGCCGCCTTCGGCCCCGTCGACCGCATCGGCCAGCTGACGATGCGCAACCTCGACATCGCCGACTCCCGCTCCAAGCTGGAGCAGTACGCGGCCGTGGGCCTGGTGGGCCCGGACGCCCCCGGCGTCGGCCTGGTCGGCGGGCTCGAGGCCGCGGC
>JAKONK010000128.1 GCA_022701985.1 Actinomycetales bacterium | reverse complement strand
AGCTGCCCTACAGCGCCCAGCTGGCCGCGTTCCCGACCGGTCCTGACCCCGACAAGTACTGGCCGCCGGTGGGCCGGATCGACGGCACCTTCGGGGACCGCAACCTCGTCTGCTCGTGCCCGCCGCTGGACGCCTACAGCGACTCCGGGGCCTGATCCCTCGTTCGTGATCCTGCAGGAGGCCCGCACCCGGACGCATCGGGCGCGGGTCTTCTGCATCATCACCGCCAGGCGCTCACCGAGGGGCCGGGCGGGCGACCAGCAGCACGACGACGACGCCCACCAGCACCAGCACGCCGTAGCCGGTGCTGATCTGCACCAGCGAGAGCGACTCGGTGAGGCGGCCCGCCACCAGGCTCGGGACGGCGGCGCAGCTGTAGCTGACGAGGAACACCGTGGAGAGCACGCCGGCGCGGTCGCCCGGGCCGGTGCGGGCGAGCAGGGCCCGCATGCCACCCGTCTGCGCCGCGCCCTGGGCCACGCCGGCGGCGAGGCTGGCCACCAGGAAGGGCGCCGTCGCGGCCGCCGCGAGCGCGGTGAGCAGGCCCACCACGCACAACGCGTAGACGACCGCTCCCCAGCGCAGCGCGAGGTCGGGGCGGACGCGCGCGGAGAGCGGTCCGCCGACGACCGCCAGGACCGTGAAGCTCGCGAACACGGCGGCGGCGAGCAGCGCCGTGTCCGACCCCAGCTGCTGCTCGGCGATCGTGGGGCCGAACGCCTGGTAGAAGCCGCCGAGGGACCAGGTGGCGAGGATGAGCCCCGCCAGCGCCCCCAGCTGGCGCCCCGCTCCCGCCGGGACGGTGACGTTGGGCCGCAGGGAGCCCACCGCGGCGCGCCACGAGGTCCTCGCGGAGGTCTCGGGGCCGCGCGCGACACCGACGGCCGCCGCGGCGAGGAGCACCAGCACCACGCCGTACGACAGCAGGTGCGGCGCGGGGGCGTGGTCGACCAGCACCCCGGACAGCAGCGCCCCCAGGGGGATGCCCAGCGTGGGCGCTGCGCTCGTCACCACCGCGGGCAGCCAGCGGCGGCGCTCCGGGGCGGTGTCGACCACCAGCGCCCCCAGCGCGCTCGACGCGGCCCCCGTGGCCAGGCCCTGCAGCAGCCGGCCGACGGCGAGGGGCGCGAGGCCGTCGACCCCCAGCAGCACCACCAGGCCTAGCGCAGAGCTGACCAGGGCCGCGACTCCGACCGCCCGCCGCCCCAGGTGGTCGGACAGGCGGCCGAGCACGAGCAGGGACAGCGCCGCCGCCGCCAGGTAGGCGGCTGTGACCACCGTGAGGTCGGCGGTGCTCAGCCCGTCCTCCGCGCGGTAGAGGTTGTACAGCGGGATGGGCGTGCCTGCGGAGACGAAGATGAGCACCATGGCCGCCGAGGCGACGGCGAACCCGGTGGAGCGGCTGTGCAGGGCGGACCCCCCGGGGCGCGGTGACGGGACCGCCAGCCTCCCACCGCCTCCCCGGCCCCGCCTGTCAGGTGGCCTTGACGCAGGGGGTGGGCGACCGCAGGCTGGGCGCGTGTCCTCACCGGCCGCACTGGAGCGCGAGCACACCCTCCTGACGGCGGCCGCGCGGTACGACGCGCTGCGCCGCCTGGAGCTCGACGACGCCGGCGTCGACGGGGCGCCCGGCGACCCGTCCCGCGCGCTGGAGCTGCTGGCGCTCAGCGAGGTGATCGTCCGCAAGGCCGGCTGCGGACGCCAGCTGACCGTCCGGGCGGCTCGCGCCGCCGGGGCGAGCTGGGCCCAGATCGGGCTGGCGCTCGGCACGAGCCGGCAGGCGGCCTGGGAGGGCCACCAGCGCTGGACCGACGAGCAGGCCGCCCGCCCCCTCCCCCACCACCCGCCACCCACCCGCCCTCCAGGAGCCGCGACCGTGCCCGCCCCCGACGCCGCCGAGCCCGTGCGGCCCCACCCGCTCATCACCGCCGACGAGCTGTCGCAGCACGCCGCCCGGGGCTGGCGCACCGCCGACGGCACGCCCGTCCGCGTCCTGGACGTCCGGTGGCGCCTCGGTGCCGCCGACGGCCGCGAGCAGCACGCCGCCGGGCACGTCCCCGGCGCCGTCTTCGTGGACCTCGACACCGAGCTGGCGCTGCCCGCCGACCAGCACGGGCCCGAGCAGGGCCGGCACCCGCTGCCCGCCCGCGGGGCCCTGCAGGCCGCAGCGCGCCGCTGGGGCCTGGACGACGGCGACGCCGTCGTCGTCTACGACGACTGGAGCTCCCTGGCGGCCGCCCGCGCCTGGTGGCTGCTGCGCCACGCCGGGGTCGCTGACGTGCGCGTGCTCGACGGCGCGCTGCCGGCCTGGCGCGACGCCGGGCACCCGCTGGAGACCGGCACGGTCGTCCCGGAGCCGGGCGCGGCCACCCTGGGCTGGGACCAGCAGCCCGTCCTGACCGCCGACCAGGCCGCCGCCCTGCCCGCGCACGGGGTGCTGCTCGACGCCCGTGCCGTGGAGCGGTACCGCGGTGACGTCGAGCCCGTCGACCCCGTCGGCGGGCACGTCCCCGGTGCGCGCAGCGTCCCGACCACGCATCACCTGGACGACGGCGGCCGCTTCCGCTCGCCGGAGGAGCTCCGGGAGTCCTTCGCCGCCGCCGGGGCCCAGGACGGGGCGCCGGTGGGCGCCTACTGCGGCTCCGGCGTGACCGCCTCGCACACCGTGCTCGCCCTGGAGCTGGCCGGCGTGCGCGGGGCGCTGTACCCGGGGTCGTGGAGCCAGTGGTCCAACACCCCGGGCCGTCCGGTCGCCACCGGCGCCGAACCCGGTGGTGCTCCCGGTGGCGCTCCCGGTGGCACGGCCGACGAGGAGGCCTCCCGGTGAGCGCCGACCTGCAGGACCTCGCCGCCGGGCTGGCCGACTGGTCGGCCGAGGCCTCGCACCTCGAGGCGGCGCGCCGCGACAGGTCGGGCGTGGCCGCCCACGGCGCACCCATCGCCGTCGTCAGGGCCCGCACCACGGCCGAGGTGCAGCACACCGCCCGCTGGTGCACCTCCACGGGCACCCCGCTCGTGGTCCGGGGAGCCGGCAGCGGCCTGGCCGGAGCCGCCACCGGGGGCGCGGGCGCCGTCGTCCTGGACCTGTCGGCGATGGACCGGATCGTCGAGGTCGACCCCGTCGACCAGGTGGCCGTGGTGGAGCCCGGCGTGGTCACGGCGGTGCTCGACGCAGCGGCCGCGGAGCACGGGCTGATGTTCGCGCCCGACCCGGGCAGCGTGGGCATCAGCACGATCGGCGGCAACATCGCGACCAACGCCGGCGGTCTGCGCGGCGCCAAGCACGGGGTCACCCGCGACGCCGTGCTCGCGCTCGACGTCGTGCTCGCCGACGGCCGGCTCGTGCGCGTCGGCAGCCGCACCTTCAAGGGCGTCACCGGCTACGACCTCACGGCGCTGTTCACCGGCTCCGAGGGCACCCTCGGCATCGTGGTCGGCGCGACGCTGCGCCTGCTGCCCCGGCCGGTCGCGGTGGCCACCCTGCTGGCCGTCTTCCCGGGCGTGCGCGCCGCGGCCGCGGCCGCGAGCGCCGTCGTGTCCTCGGGGGTGCGGCCGCTCATCCTCGAGCTGGTCGACGGCGCCACCCTCGGCGCCGTCGACGAGCTGGAGGGCACCTCGCTGCAGGTGGCCGGCGGACCCGACGGCGCCGTGCTGGTGGCGCAGACCGACGGCTCCTCGCCGGAGGCCGCCCGCAGCGACCTGGAGCGCCTGGCGCAGGTGGTGGCGCCGCTGGCGGTGTCGGTGGAGACCCGAGAGGACACGGCCCGCGCCCACGAGCTGCTCACCGCGCGGCGGGCGGCGCTGCCGGCGATCGAGAAGCGCGGGCGCGTGCTCATCGAGGACATCGCCGTGCCGCTGTCGCGCCTGGCCGAGGCGGTCGAGGGGGTCCGGGCCGTGGCGGCGCAGACGGGGACCGACATCTACGTCATCGCCCACGCCGCCGACGGCAACCTGCACCCGATCATCGCCGTGCCCCGCTCCGGAGGCGGCGAGGGGGCGAGCGAGGACGAGGCGCCCCTGCCGCCGGAGGTGCTCGCCGCCGCCGACAGGGTCTTCGACGTGGCCCTGCGCCTGGGCGGCACCGTCACCGGGGAGCACGGTGTCGGCGTCCTCAAGCGGGACCACGCCGCCCGCGAGCTCGGGCCCGACGTGCTCGCGCTGCAGCACCAGATCAAGGCGGTGCTCGACCCGGCCGGGATCCTCAACCCGCACAAGGCGCTCTGAGGGCGGCACCGGTCGGCGACGGCGGTCGCGCGGCCCTCGGGATCGCTCCCGCGGGCCGCGCGACCTGGCAGACGGGCGAGCTGGCCTGTACGCCGGGTCCTGTCCCCGCCACCGGCGGACCGGTGGCGGTGTGCGGCCATCCATCTCGGGACGGCGTCACCGCCGTCCTCGTCGCTCCCGTCCCGCGTGGGGCCGGTCGCAGTCGCGGCCTACCCGGGAGCTCGGGCGGGCAGCCCTCGAACGCTCCCTGTCTGGCCTTGCTCCGGGTGGGGTTTGCCGAGCCACCCCCGTCACCGGGGGTGCTGGTGGTCTCTTGCACCACCGTTTCACCCTTGCCCCGCTCCCCCGGCCGGAGCCGGTGGTGCGCGGCGGTCTGTTCTCTGTGGCACTTTCCCGCGGGTCGCCCCGGGTGGGTGTTGCCCACCACCCCGCCCTGTGGAGCCCGGACGTTCCTCGGCGGGCACCCCCTCGCGAGGGTCCCCGACGCGGCCGCCCGGCCAGCTCGTCCGCACGGCGATCCTAGCGAGGGACTCGCACGGCTCCAGCCGGGCGGGGTGCAGGGGGATGACCTAGTGTTCGCGCCCGTGCTCGTGCTGCTGCCGCCCTCCGAGCGCAAGCTCCCCGCCCCCGCGCGGAGGGGGAGCTCCCCGGTCGACCTCGGCTCCCTGACCTGGCCGGAGCTGGCGTCGGCGCGCGAGCGCGTGCTCGACGCCGCGGCGGCCCTCGCGGACGACCCGGCCGCGGTCGGCGCGGGCCCGTCGCTGGCCGGGGAGGTGGCCCGCAACGGCAGGTGGCGCAGCGAGCCCGCCCACCCCGCGTCGCGCGTCTTCACCGGCGTCCTGTTCGAGGCGCTGGGCCTGGCCTCGCTCCCCCCGGCGGCCGCCCGCCGCGCCGCCGAGCGGGTGCTGGTGGTGTCGGCGGCCTACGGGGCGCTGGCCCCGGACGACGCGGTCCCCGCCCACCGGCTCTCCATGAGCACCGACCTGCCGGGCGTCGGCCCCCTGGCCACCCACTGGCGCGAGCACCTGACGCCGCTGCTCGAGCGCCGCGCCGCCGAGCCGGGCCAGGTGGTCCTCGACTGCCGCTCCGCGGCCTACGCCGCGGCCTGGCGCCCGTCGCGCGCGACGGCGGGGCGCGTCGTGGCCGTGCGGGTCTTCCGCGAGGTCGACGGGCCCACGGGTCCGGTGCGCAGCGTCGTCAGCCACGACGCCAAGCGCACCCGCGGCGAGCTGGCCCGCCACCTGCTGCTGCGACGGCGCCGCGAGCCCGACTCCCCCGAGGCGCTCGCGTCCGCCGCGGCCGAGGCCTTCGAGGTGGAGCTCGCCCCCGAGGCCCCCGGGAGGGTGCGCCACCTCGACGTCGTGCTGCGCCACGACGCCGCCGGGGGTGCCGCGTGAGCCCCTCGACCCGGCCGTCGCGCTCGTGGGCGCTGCCGTGGCGGTGGCTGCCCGAGGAGGCGCTCGTCCCCCTGCTGGCCGTGGTGGCCTCCGCGGTGGTGCTCGCCACCGGCGCCCTCTCGCTGGACGCGGCCGGTGAGCTGCTGGGCCGCACGTGGTCGGTGCTGGTCTTCCTCCTCGCCGCGGCGGTCCTCGCCTCGCTCGCGGGTGTGGCCGGCGTCTTCGAGGTGGCCGCCGTCTGGGCCGCGCGCCACGGCGGTGGCCGCACCTGGCGGCTGTGGCTGCTCGTCGTGGGCATCGCCACGGCTGCGACGGTCGCGCTCAGCCTGGACACCACCGCCGTGCTGCTGACACCGGTCGTGCTGGCGCTCGCCCGTCGCGCGCGGATGCACGCCGGCGCCGCCGCGCTGCTGGCCCTCACCTGCGCCTGGCTCGCCAACACGGCCTCGCTGCTGCTGCCCGTCTCCAACCTCACCAACCTGCTCGCGCTCGACGCGCTGGAGGGCGGACCCGCGGGCGGCGGGGTGCTCGCCTTCGCGGCCCTCACCTGGCGCCCGGCGCTGGCGGCGGTGGTCGCGACCGCCGTCGTCCTGGCGCTCCTGCACCTGCCGGCGCTGCGCACCCGCTACGACCAGCCCGGCCCAGCCGAGGTGGCCGACCCGGTGCTGCTGCGGGTCGCGGCCGTCGTCGTCGTGCTGGTGCTCCCGGCCCTCGCGGTGGGGCTCGAGCCCTGGGCCGTGGCGAGCGCCGCAGCTCTCGTGCTCGCGGCGGCCACCGCGTGGAGGCGCCGCGACGCCCTCCGGTGGGACCTGGTCCCGCTGCCGCTGGCCGTCTCCGTGCTGGGGCTGTTCGTGGTGGTCGAGGCGCTCAACCAGCACGGCCTGACCCCGGCGCTGGCCGCCGTGGCGGGCACCGGGGACTCCTTCGGCGACCTCCTCCGCCTGGCCGCCACCTCGGCGGCCGCGGCGAACGCCGTCGACAACCTCCCCGCCTACCTCGCGCTGCAGCCCCTGCTCGACCCGGCCGACCCGCTGCGCACCGCCGCGGTGCTCGTCGGGGTGAACGCCGGGCCCCTCATCACCCCGTGGGGGTCGCTGGCCGTGCTCCTGTGGGCGCGCGCGTGCCGCGCCGAGGGCGTGCCGGTGCAGTGGGGCCGCTTCGCCCTGAAGGGGCTCGTGCTCGTGCCGGTCGTGCTGGTGGCCGCGGTCGCGGCGCTCGCCCTCTGAGCGCCGCGGCCGACGTCAGCTAGGACTGCCGCCAGGGCAGGCCCTCGGCCCGCCAGCCGCGGGCGCCCCGGTGGCCGTGGTCGTCGAGGTCGCCCTCGAAGCCGTCGAGGACGTTGTGGGTGCGCTCCCACCCCGCACCGGCCGCCGCCTCGGCGGCGGCCAGGGAGCGGTGGCCCGAGCGGCACGTGAAGAGCACGGGGACGTCGCGCGGGGCGGCGGCCTCCAGCTCGGCCAGGAAGCCGTGGTTGTGCGCACCGCCGGGGAAGCTCGTCCACTCCACGGGCACCACCCGGCGCCCGAGCGAGGACAGGTCGGGCAGGCCGACGAAGACCCACTCGGCGCGGGTGCGGACGTCGACCAGCACCGCCGCGGGGTCTGCGACCAGCAGCTCCCACGCCTGGCGGGGGGTCAGGTCCGAGGGGGCCGCCGTCACCGGCGCAGCTCGGGCTCGGACGCGCCCCGCACGATGATGCGGTCGCACTCCTCGCACTGGACCACGTCGTCGGGTCCGGCGGAGGCCACGCGCGAGCGGAACGTGCCCGTCAGGGGCAACCGGCAGCCGCCGCAGGCGTCGCCCGCGAGCGCTGCGGCGCCGAGGCCGTCCTGGCGGGCGCGGACCCGCTCGTAGAGCTCGACGAGCCCGGCGTCGAGGCTGCTGACGGCGCCGGCGCGCTGGGCGCCGACCTGCTCGTGCTCCTGGCGCGCCGCCTGCAGCGCGGTGTCGCGGGCGGCGACGAGCCGCGCGCGGTCGGCGGCGACGGCGCCGGCGCGCTCCTCGGCGCGCTCGACGGCCTCGGCCGCGGACTCCTGGCGCTCCATGACCTCGAGCTGGGCGTCCTCCAGGGAGCGCAGGCGCCGCGTGAGCGCCTCGGCCTCGGCGAGCAGCTGCTGGAGCTCCTTCGCGGCGGCGCCGCCGGCGGCCAGCCGCGCCGAGGTGCGCTCGGCGCGGGCGCGGACCTGCTCGACCTCGGTGTCGGCGCGCACCGCCTCGCGCTCGACGTCGGAGGCGACCGTGCGGGCGGCGGTGAGCTCGTCGCGCAGGGTGCGCTCGGTGCGGTCGAGCTCGGTGATGGCGGCGTGCTCGGGCAGGCTGCGGGCGCGGTGGGCGATCTGGGCCAGGCGGGTGTCGAGGGCCTGGACGTCGAGCAGCCGGCGCTGGTGGGACGCCGGGGCGCTGGTGGCGCTCATCGGGTGGTGGTGGGGGTCGGGGACGGCACGTGGAAGCTCCAGGGGTCGCTGCGGAGGGTGCTGACGGAGGTGGTGACCGCGTGGCCCTGCTCGGCGAGGGCGGCGACGAGGCGCTCGGCGGCGCCGTGCAGCCACGGCCACTCACTGGCCCAGTGCGAGACCTCGACGAGGGCGGCGCCGGGGTCGAGCTCGCGCGCCTCCTGGGCGGGGTGGTGGCGCAGGTCTGCGGTGACGTAGGCGTCGACGCCGGCGGCGCGGACGTGCTCGAACAGGGAGTCGCCGGCGCCGCCGCACACGGCGACGCGCTCGACGCGGGCCTCGGGGTCGCCGGCCACGCGGACGCCGCCGGCGGTGCCGGGCAGCGCGGCGGCGACCTGCTCGGCGAAGGCGCGCAGCGGCAGGGGCCGCTCGAGGCGGCCGGTGCGCCCCAGGCCGAGGGCGGGGTCCGCCGGAGAGGGGACGAGGGGCTCGAGGTCGACCAGGCCGATGACGCGGGCGAGAGCGTCGGAGACCCCGGGGCGGGCGGAGTCGGCGTTGGTGTGGGCGGTGAGCAGGGCGGCGCCGCCGCGGACCAGCCGGTGCACCGCGCGGCCCTTGGGGGTGGTGGCGGCCACGGAGGAGACCCCGCGCAGCAGCAGCGGGTGGTGGGCGACGACGAGGTCGTAGGAGCCGCCGAGGGCCTCGGTGACCACCTCGTCGGTGGGGTCGACCGCCAGGAGCACCCTCTCGACGGGGGCGTCGGGGTCTCCGCAGACGAGGCCGGGCCGGTCCCAGCCCTCGGCGGTGCCGCTCGGGTAGAGGTGCTCCAGGACCGCCACGACCTGGGCCAGCGAGGGGGTGCTCACCGGGCCGAGGGTAGCGGCGCGCGACGGGGGGTCGGGGTGCCTCGTGGGCCCGGCCGGGTTCGAACCGACGACGTCCGCGGTGTAAGCGCGGTGCTCTACCAGCTGAGCTACAGGCCCTGGTGCCGCGGGTCGCGCTGCGACCCGTCGGGCTCGGGGGTCAGCGGCGGCCGCGGCCGCTGACCAGGCGGACGGCCGTCCAGTCGGGCGAGGGCTTCACCGTGGAGGTGGTGAACAGGCCGGCGGTCGGCGCCGCGTCCTCGACGTCGGAGGGCCGCACATGCCCGGCGCTGCCGGACTTCGGGGTGAGGAGCCAGACCACGCCGTCGTCGGCGAGGCTGACCAGGGAGTCGACCAGGGCGTCGACCAGGTCGCCGTCGCCCTCGCGCCACCACAGCAGCACGGCGTCGACGACCTCGACGTCGTGCTCGTCCAGGAGCTCGGCCCCCGTGAGGTCGGCGACGTCGTCGCGCAGGTCGTGGTCGACGTCGTCGTCGTACCCCCGCTCCTGGACCGCCTGTCCGGGCTGCAGCCCGAGCCGCGCCGCCCCTCCAGGAGCCTCCGCCCCCGCCGTCTGGCTCACCGTGGTCCTCCTCGTGCGTCCGTGTCGTGCGTCCTCGCCAGTCCCGCCACTCGTCGTGACCGCCCGTCTCCGGGCCTCGGCGGCCCGAACGCTACCGCTTCGACGCCCACCGGGCCGCCGGTCGGGCCGCGCCGAGCGGGCGTAGCGTGGCCGGATGCGCCGCTCCAGCCCGCGCTCACCCGTCCTGCGGCTCGACACCGCCACCGGCACCGCGGTGCGGCGGCCCGACTCGCTGGCGGCCGAGGAGCCGCTCGAGGTCCGGGTCCGCGCGCTGTCGGAGCCGGAGGCCGCGCCGGTGGTCGTGACGATGCGCACCCCCGGCGAGGACGTCGACCTCGCGCTGGGCTTCCTGCTCACCGAGGGGCTCCTCGCGAGCGCCGACGACGTGGCCGCCGTGGTCCACTGCGGCGACCCCGACCCGGCCGACCCCGACGGGCTGTCGTCGATGAACGTGCTGCAGGTCACCCTCGCGCCCGGCGTCCCGGCGCCGGACCTGGAGGGGCGGCGCACCTTCGGCATGACCTCGGCGTGCGGGGTGTGCGGCTCGGCGAGCATCGACGCCGTCTCGCGGCGCAGCCGCTACGACCTCACCGAGGACGCCGTGGTGGTCGACGCCGCGGTGCTCGCCTCCCTGCCCGACCGCCTCCGGTCCGCCCAGCGCATCTTCGACAGGACCGGCGGGCTGCACGCGGCGGGCCTGTTCACCGCGGGCGGGGAGCTGCTGGCCGTCGCCGAGGACGTCGGGCGCCACAACGCCGTCGACAAGGTGCTGGGGCGGGCCGCACGGGAGCGCCTGGGCGGGGGCTGGCCGCTGCGCGGCGCGGTGCTGCAGGTCAGCGGCCGGGCCTCCTTCGAGCTGGCGCAGAAGGCCTGGTGCGCGGGGGTGCCGGTGCTGTCCGCGGTCTCGGCGCCGTCGTCGCTGGCGGTCGAGCTGGCGCGGACGGCGGGGATGACGCTGGCGGGCTTCGTGCGTGCTCCGCGGCTCAACGTCTACGCGGGAGATCACCGGGTGCGCCTGGCGGCACCGGTGGCGGCGGCTCCGGTGGAGACCTCCCCGGCGGGGGCCGGACCGCTGCCGGGATGACCGGGAGGTGAAGTCGTGCGGGCGGCCAGGCAGGATGGGGCTGCCCCACGCGGCACCGCCGGCGCGCCACCTCGCTGCCGGCGGACGACGAGGGCCCGCGGCGCCACCCGCCGCGGGTGACGACGAGCGATGCGGAGACCAACGTGGCACCACGCGACGAGGTCACGGAGCTGGGAGCCCTGACGGGCCCGCTGCACCAGACCGACGCCGACCCCGAGGAGACCGGCGAGTGGCTGGGGTCCGTCGACGGCCTGGTCGACGCCCGCGGCGGTGACCGCGCCTCCTTCGTCCTGCGCAGCGCCCTGGTGCGCGCGCGCGAGCTCGGCTCGCCCGTCCCGGGCCTGATCTCGACCGACTACGTCAACACCATCCCGCCGCAGGAGGAGCCCGAGTTCCCCGGCGACGAGGACGTCGAGCGCCGCTACCGCGCGTGGAACCGCTGGAACGCGGCCGTGATGGTGCACCGCGCCCAGCGCCCCGGCATCGGCGTCGGCGGTCACATCTCCACCTACGCCTCCTCGGCGACGCTGTACGAGGTCGGCTTCAACCACTTCTGGCGCGGCCCCGACCACCCCGGCGGCGGTGACCACGTCTTCATCCAGGGCCACGCCTCCCCCGGCACCTACGCCCGCGCGTTCCTCGAGGGGCGCCTGTCCGAGGCCGACCTCGACGGCTTCCGCCAGGAGCTGACGGCCCCCGGCCGCGGCATCCCCAGCTACCCGCACCCGCGCCTGATGAAGGGCTTCTGGGAGTTCCCGACGGTCTCCATGGGCCTGGGCCCGGCCAACGCGATCTACCAGGCGCAGTTCGACAGGTACCTGCACAACCGCGGGATCAAGGACACCTCCGACCAGCACACCTGGGCGTTCCTGGGCGACGGCGAGATGGACGAGCCCGAGAGCCGCGGCCTGCTCCAGCTGGCCGGGTACGAGGGGCTCGACAACCTGACCTTCGTCGTCAACTGCAACCTGCAGCGCCTCGACGGGCCGGTCCGCGGCAACCACAAGATCATCCAGGAGCTGGAGTCCTTCTTCCTGGGCGCCGGCTGGAACGTGGTCAAGGCCGTCTGGGGCCGCGAGTGGGACCCGCTGCTCGCCAAGGACACCGAGGGCGCGCTCGTCGGGCTGATGAACACCACCCTCGACGGCGACTACCAGACCTACCGCGCCGAGGACGGCGCCTTCATCCGCGAGCACTTCTTCGGGCGCGACCCGCGCACGGCGAAGATCGTCGAGGGCATGTCCGACGACCAGATCTGGTCGCTCAAGCGCGGCGGGCACGACTACCGCAAGGTCTACGCGGCGTACGCGGCCGCGACGGCGAAGAACGGCAAGCCGACCGTCGTCCTGGCCAAGACCATCAAGGGCTACGGGCTGGGCAAGCACTTCGCGGGCCGCAACGCCACCCACCAGATGAAGAAGATGACGCTGGACGACCTGAAGGCGTTCCGCGACGGCCTGAAGATCCCGGTCACGGACGCCCAGCTCGAGGCCGACCCGTACCGCCCGCCGTACTACCACCCCGGGGCCGACGCGCCGGAGATCCAGTACCTGCAGGAGCGCCGCCGCGAGCTCGGCGGGTACGTCCCCTCGCGCCGGACCTCCTCGAAGGCGATGTCCCTGCCGGGCGACTCGGCCTACACGGTCATGAAGCGCGGCTCCGGCAAGCAGCAGATCGCCACGACGATGGCGTTCGTCCGCCTGCTCAAGGACCTCATGCGCGACAAGGAGTTCGGGCCGCGCGTGGTCCCGATCATCCCCGACGAGGCCCGCACCTTCGGGATGGACTCGTTCTTCCCGACGGCCAAGATCTACAACCCGGAGGGCCAGCAGTACACCTCCGTCGACCGCGAGCTGATGCTCGCGTACAAGGAGTCGACCTCCGGGCAGATCCTCCACCTGGGCATCAACGAGGCCGGCTCCGCGGCGGCGTTCCAGGCGGCGGCGACGTCGTACGCCACCCACGGCGAGCCGATGCTGCCCGTCTACATCTTCTACTCGATGTTCGGCTTCCAGCGGACCGGCGACGCCTTCTGGGCCACCGCCGACCAGATGGGCCGCGGCTTCCTCCTGGGCGCCACGGCGGGCCGCACGACGCTGACGGGTGAGGGCCTGCAGCACGCCGATGGGCACTCGCTGCTGCTGGCGTCGACCAACCCGGCCGTCGTCGCCTACGACCCGGCGTACGCCTACGAGATCGGGCACATCGTCCGCGACGGCCTGGAGCGGATGTACGGCCCGGGCTCGACGGACGTGCAGGACAGCGAGTCCGACCGCAAGAACCTCGGCCAGGTCGGGCTGCGCGACCCGAACGTCTTCTACTACCTGACGGTCTACAACGAGCCGATGGTCCAGCCGGCCGAGCCCGAGGGCGTCGACGTCGAGGGCATCGTCAAGGGCATGCACAAGATCGCCGCCGCGCCCGCGGGCGAGGACGGCGCACCGCGCGTGCAGCTCATGGCGTCGGGCGTCGGGGTGCCGTGGGCGCTCGAGGCCCAGGAGCTGCTGGCGCAGGACTTCGGCGTCCTCGCCGACGTCTGGTCGGTCACCAGCTGGAACGAGCTGCGCCGCGACGGCCTCGCCTGCGACGAGGAGGCGTTCATGAACCCCTCCGCCGAGCCGCCGGTGCCGTTCGTGGCCCGGCAGCTCGAGGGCTCCGAGGGTCCGGTCATCGCCGTGTCCGACTGGATGCGCGCCGTCCCCGACATGGTCCGCCAGTGGGTGCCCAACGAGTACGTCTCGCTGGGCACGGACGGGTTCGGCGTCTCCGACACCCGCGCCGCCACCCGCCGGCACTTCCACGTCGACGGGCCCTCGGTCGCCTACCGGGCGCTGCAGGTGCTCGCGCGCCGCGGCGAGGTCGACCGCGGCCTGCCGGCCAAGGCGTTCGAGCAGTACCGCCTCGACGACGTCAGCGCCGGCACCTCCGGCAACGCCGGCGGCGAGGCCTGAGCGCACGGCCGCGCTGAGGCGCGGTCTCGCAGCGCCCCCGTCCCGGGCCACCGGGGCGGGGGCGCTGCGTCGTCGGGGCCCGCCCCGGTCGTCGCCCGTCGCCGACGGGGCCTCACCCGGGCGGTCCCGTTGGAGGAGGTCCACAAGCGGGTACCTCCTAGCCTGGGCCGGTGGCCGCCCCCTCCCCCGACCCGTCGGCACCCGCGGGTCCCACCCGGGAGCAGCGCGAGGCCGTGGGCCGCGCCCTGCAGGCGTCGACGGGTGCTCTCTCCTCAGCGGCGCTGGCCCGCCTGGAGTCGACCCACCCGTGGTACCGGGCGCTCGGCCCGCAGGAGCGCTCGTGGGTGGGCCTGGTCGCCCAGGCCGGGATCGCGGCCTTCGTGGGCTGGTACCGCGCCCCCGGGGCGAGACCCGCGGTGTCCGCCGACGTCTTCGGCACCGCGCCGCGCGAGCTGGTGCGCGCGGTGTCCCTCCACCAGGCGCTCCAGCTGCTGCGCGTCGTCGTCGACGTCGTCGAGGAGCACGTCCCCGCGCTGGCCGAGCCGGAGGACCGCGCCGGCCTGGTGGAGGCGGTGCTGCGCTACTCGCGCGACGTGGCCTTCTCCGCGGCGGAGGTCTACGCCCGCGCCGCGGAGGCCCGCGGCGCCTGGGACGCGCGCCTGGAGGCGCTGGTCGTCGACGCCCTGGTCCGCGGCGAGGCCGACGACGACCTGGCGACCCGGGTCGCCGCGCTGGGCTGGCCCCTGGACGCCCCCGTGGCGGTGCTGGTCGGGGAGCGTCCGCCCGGGTCGAGCGACGCCGTCGTGGCGGGTCTGCGCCGCGCCGCCCAGGCGGTGGCCGACGACGTGCTGGTGGGCCTGCGCGGTGACCGGGTCCTGGTGGTGCTGGGCGCCGCGGGCGAGGGCGGCCCGCTGCGGGCGGCGGAGGCGCTGGCCCCGCGGCTGGGTCCGGGCCCGGTCGTGGTGGGACCGGTGGTGGCCGGGCTCTCGGCGGCCGGGCGCTCGGCGCGCACCGCGCTGGTGGCCATGACCGCGGCCCGGGCCTGGCCCGAGGCGCCGCGCCCCGTGGCCGCTGACGACCTGCTGCCCGAGCGGGTGCTCGCGGGCGACGCCGGGGCGCGGCGCGCCCTGGCCGACCGGGTGCACGCCCCGCTGGCGGCCGCCGCTCCCGCCCTGGGCGAGACCCTGCGGGCCCACCTCGCCTCGGGGCGGTCACTCGAGGCCACGGCGCGCGCCCTCTTCGTGCACCCCAACACGGTGCGGTACCGGCTCCGGCGTGTCGCCGAGGTCACCGGGTGGGACCCCTCGGTGCCGCGGGAGGCGTTCGTGCTCCAGGTGGCCCTCGCCGTCGGCGCGCTCGCCGAGCGGCCGGTCCGGCGCTCCCCCGGGACCGGCGGGGCCCGCCCTCCGCTTGACCAGCGCTTGACCTGACTTGGAGGAAACCTCCAAGAGCGCCGCGGATGCTTCGTCACCCCCCGCACCGCCGCGGCGCACGGGCACCGGGCAGGCTGTCAGGGTGCTCGCACTCGTGTGCCCCGGCCAGGGCTCCCAGGCCCCCGGCATGCTCGCCCCGTGGCTGGAGGTCCCCGGCGTCGCCGAGCGCCTCCGCTGGGCCAGCGCCGTCGTCGGCCCCGTCAGCGGCGGCGGGGGGGCACCCCTGGACCTGCTCGCCCACGGCACCGCGTCCGACGCCGACACGGTCCGCGACACAGCGGTCGCGCAGCCGCTGATCGTCGCCGCGGGCCTGGCCGCCGCCGCCGCGCTGTGGCCCGGGGGCCTGCTGGCCGGGGGCGGCCCCACCGACGTCGTCGTCGCCGGCCACTCGGTCGGCGAGCTGACCGCCGCGGCCCTCGCCGGGGCCCTCAGCACCGAGGCGGCGCTGGTGCTGGTGCGCGAGCGCGGACGCGCGATGGCCGCCGCCGCGACCCGCACCGCCACCGGCATGAGCGCCGTGGTCGGGGGCCGCCCCGAGGAGGTCGAGGCCGCGATCGCCGCCTCCGGCGCCACCGCCGCCAACCGCAACGCCGCCGGCCAGGTGGTCGCCGCCGGCACCGCGGAGCAGCTCGCCGCGCTGGCCGCCGCCCCGCCCGCGAAGGCGCGCGTCATCGCGCTGCAGGTGGCGGGGGCGTTCCACACCGAGCACATGGCCCCCGCCCGCGCCGAGCTCGAGGCGCTCGCCCCGGGCCTGACCGCGACCGACCCGGCGCTGCCGCTGCTGTCGAACGCCGACGGCGCCGAGGTCCGCGCCGGCCGCGACGTGCTGGACCGCATCGTCGCCCAGGTGACCAGCCCCGTCCGCTGGGACCTCTGCAGCGACGCCCTCGTGGCCCGCGGCGTGAGCGCGGTCCTGGAGCTCAGCCCTGCGGGTACCCTCGCGGGGCTGGCGAAGCGGGCGATGCCCGGTGTCGAGATCGTCGCCCTGAAGGGCCCCGAGGACCTCGACGCCGCCCGCGACCTCGTCGCCCGCCACGCCCACCGCACCCCCGGGAGCGCCTCCGCATGAGCCTGCAGTCGTCCACCGGTCCTGCTCACGCGCGGATCCTGTCCGTCGGCGCCTTCCGCCCCGAGCGGGTGGTCACCAACGAGGAGATCTGCACCTACATCGAGTCCACCGACGAGTGGATCCGCCAGCGCACCGGCATCGAGGAGCGCCGCTGGGCCGACGCGGGCACCTCCGTCGTCGACATGGCCGAGGCCGCCTCGAAGGAGGCCCTCGAGCGCGCCGGGCTCGCCCCGACGGACGTCGACGCCGTCATCCTCGCCACGGTCAGCCACCCGTACCAGACCCCCGCCGCCGCAGCGATCCTCACCGACCGCCTGGGCGCGACGCCCGCGGCCGCCTGGGACGTCTCCGCGGGGTGCGCGGGCTTCTGCCACGCCCTGGCGCAGGCCAGCGACCTGGTCCGCGGCGGCACGGCCCGCAACGTGCTGGTCGTCGGCGCCGAGAAGCTCACCGACTTCACCGACATCACCGACCGCTCCACGGCGTTCCTGTTCGCCGACGGCGCCGGCGCCGTCGTCGTCGGCCCCTCCGAGACCCCGGGCATCGGCCCGACGGTCTGGGGCAGCGACGGCGCCCAGTGGGAGGCCATCAAGAACAAGCAGTCGTGGACCGAGGTCCGCGACGCGCAGGCCGCCGGCGGCGAGGCCGTCTGGCCCGCGCTCGTGCAGGAGGGCCGCTCGGTCTTCCGCTGGGCGGTGTGGCAGATGGCCCCGGTGGCGCAGAAGGCGATCGACGCCTCCGGCGTGGCCGTCGAGGAGCTGTCGGCGTTCATCCCCCACCAGGCGAACATGCGCATCATCGACGCGATGGTGAAGCAGCTCGGGCTGCCCGAGACGGTGCCCGTGGCCCGCGACATCGCCCAGATGGGCAACACCTCCGCGGCCTCGGTGCCGCTGGCGATGCACCGGATGCTCGCCGAGGGCCAGGCGCCCTCGGGCGGCCTGGCGCTGCTCATCGGGTACGGCGCGGGCCTGTCCTACGCCTCCCAGGTCGTCGTCCTGCCCTGACGGGCCGGAACGCCCAGCACCACCACAGACCACCACCAGAGGACCGCACGGCCCGGGAGCACCCGGGCCCACGAAGAGAGGCACTACCCATGGCGCAGAGCGAGCAGGAGATCCTGGCCGGCGTGGCCGAGCTCGTCAACGAGGAGACCGGCCTCCCCGTCGAGAGCGTGGAGATGGACAAGTCCTTCACCGACGACCTCGACATCGACTCCCTGTCGATGACCTCCATCGTCGTCCAGGCCGAGGACAAGTTCTCCGTCACCATCCCCGACGAGGACACCAAGAACCTCAAGACGGTGCGCGACGTCGTGAACTACATCCAGCAGGCCCAGGGCTGAGAAGCCCCCTCGCCGCTGCGGCGGTCCGGCGCGTCCGGGCCGCCGCAGCGGGCAGCCCCACCCCCGCGCGGCGCTCCGCCGCCCACCGCACCGCACCCGCAAGCCCCACCTGGAGGTCCGCGTGAGCTCGAGCCCGTCCCGCACCCGCGTGCTGGTCACCGGCATCGGCGCCGTCACCCCGATCGGCGACACCGCGCAGCAGACCTGGGAGGCGGCGCTCGCCGGCACCCCCGGCGCCAGCACCCTGACC
>JAKONK010000127.1 GCA_022701985.1 Actinomycetales bacterium | reverse complement strand
CCGGCGCGGCGATCGTGGCCCTCTTCGTCCTGGTGGCGGTGTTCGCACCGCTCATCGCGCCCGGCCAGCCCGGGGTGCCGCTGCCGAACAGCGGCGTCACCCCCAGCTCGGTGCCCGGACCCTCGCCGGGCCACCCCCTGGGCCTGGACAGCCCCGGCACGGACCTGCTCACGCAGCTCGTCTACGGGGCGCGGCAGTCGCTGCTCATCGGCGTGGTCTCGACCGCGCTCGGCCTCGCCGGGGGTGCCGTCCTCGGCGTGCTCGCCGGTGGCCTGGGCGGGTGGGTCGACACCGTCGTGATGCGCGTCGTCGACATCCTGCTGTCCATCCCCAGCCTGCTGCTGGCCGTCAGCGTGGCCGCCGTCCTCGGGCAGCGCCCGGTGTCGGTGATGATCGCCATCGCGGTGGCGCAGGTGCCGATCTTCGCCCGGCTGCTGCGCGGCTCGATGCTCGCCCAGCGGGGCTCCGACTACGTGCTCGCCGTCCACTCCCTCGGCGTGCGGCGCCGCACCGTGGTGATGAGCCACCTGCTGCCGAACTCCCTGGGCCCGGTGATCGTGCAGGCCACCCTGACGCTGGCGACGGCGATCATCGAGGTCGCGGCGCTGAGCTACCTGGGCCTGGGCGACTCCAACCCGTCGACGGCGGAGTGGGGGCGCATGCTCGTCAACGCCCAGTCGCGGCTGTCCACCGACCCGCACCTGGCCCTGTGGCCGGGCTTCTGCATCGCCGTGACGGCGCTCGGCTTCACGCTCTTCGGCGAGGCCCTGCGCGAGGCGCTCGACCCCAAGGGACGGAAGTAGTGGCGCTCCTGGAGGTCAGGGACCTCAGCATCTCCTTCCCCGGCGGCTCCGGACGGGGCTCCGCGCTGTCCAAGGCCGTCGACGGCGTCTCCTTCGACGTGGAGGCCGGCCAGGTCGCCGGTCTCGTGGGCGAGTCCGGATCGGGCAAGTCGGTCACGTCGCTGGCGGTGATGGGGCTGCTGCCGCACACCGCCCGCGTGGGCGGCTCGGCGTCGTTCGACGGCCGCGACCTGCTCGCGATGCCCGAGCGCGAGCTGGAGGGGGTGCGCGGCCGCGACGTCGCCATGGTCTTCCAGGACCCGATGACGTCGCTGAACCCCGTGGTCACCGTCGGCACGCAGATCACCGAGGTGCTGCGACGCCACACCGGGGCCTCGCGGAGGGCCGCGCGCGACGAGGCCGGAGAGCTGCTGGCCCGCGTGGGCATCCCCGCGCCGGTGCGCCGGCTGCGGGAGTACCCCCACCAGCTGTCCGGCGGCATGCGCCAGCGCGCCATGATCGCCATCGCGCTGGCGTGCAGCCCGAAGCTCCTGATCGCCGACGAGCCGACCACGGCGCTCGACGTCACCATCCAGGCCCAGGTGCTGGAGCTGATGGGCGAGCTCGTGCGCGAGCGCGGCACGGCCATGCTCCTGATCACCCACGACCTGGGCGTCGTCGCCGGCCTGTGCGACACCGTCACGGTCATGTACTCCGGCCGCGTGGTGGAGCGGGCCGAGCGGCACGAGCTGTTCGCCCGGCCGCGCCACCGCTACACCTCGGGCCTGCTGGCCTCGGTGCCGCGCCTCGACGCCCCGCGCGGCCAGCGGCTGCAGCCCATCCCGGGCACCCCCCGCGACGTCATCGGGTGGGACGCCGGCTGCGCGTTCGCCCCGCGGTGCTCCGCCGCCGACGACGCGTGCCGCGGCACCGAGCTGCCCCTCGTGCAGGACCCGACCGCCAGCGGGAGGCACCTGCTGCGGTGCGCCCACCCCGTCCCCGACCAGCGGGCCGACGAGCCGGCCGACGAGCAGGAGCGCAGCGCATGACCGCCGACGCCACCGGAGCACCGGACGGGCAGCACGACGTGCTGCTGTCGGCGCGCGGGGTCGCCGTGCACTACCCGGGGCGCGGCTCGCTGCTGCGCCGCCCGGCGCCGGTGCGCGCCGTCGACGGCGTCGACCTCGACGTGCGCCGCGGGGAGACCTACGGGCTGGTCGGGGAGTCGGGCTGCGGCAAGTCGACCCTGGGGCGGGCCCTGCTGCGCCTGACCGAGCCGACGGCGGGCTCGGTCGTCCTCGACGGCGTCGACCTGCGCTCCCTGGAGCCCGAGGCGCTGCGGCGCGCCCGCCGGCAGATGCAGATGGTCTTCCAGGACCCGATGGCCAGCCTGGACCCGCGCATGGACGTGGAGGCCGCCGTCGGCGAGCCGCTGCGGGCGCACGGCCTGGCCACCGGCAGGGGCGAGCGCGGGCGCCGTGTGCGCGAGCTGCTCGGCCTGGTGGGGCTGCCCGCCTCCGCCGCCACGCGCTACCCCCACGAGTTCTCCGGCGGGCAGCGCCAGCGCATCGGCATCGCCCGGGCGCTGGCGGTGGAGCCCTCCCTCGTCGTCGCCGACGAGCCGGTCAGCGCCCTGGACGTCTCGGTGCAGGCGCAGGTGCTCAACCTCCTCGAGGACCTGCAGACCCAGCTCGGGCTGACGTACGTCCTCATCGCCCACGACCTCGCCGTGGTGCGGCACACCAGCGACCGGGTCGGGGTCATGTACCTCGGTGGGGTGGTGGAGGAGGCCGAGTCCGACGACCTCTACAGCCAGCCGCTGCACCCCTACACGCTGTCGCTGATGTCGGCGGTCCCGGTCCCCGACCCGGTGGTCGAGGACACCCGCGAGCGGATCCTGCTCACGGGCGACCTGCCCAGCCCCGCCGACCCGCCCTCGGGCTGCCGCTTCCACACCCGCTGCCCGTTCGTGCAGCCGACGCGCTGCGCCGACGAGCGGCCGGTGCTGCGCGAGCTGGGGATGCCCGGGGTGGGTGCCCCCCCTGTCCGGGCGGGCGGCAGCCCCCACCGGGTGGCGTGCCACTGGGCGGAGGCGATCCGCGACGGCCAGCTGCGGCCGAACGCCTCAGCTCACGACCCGGCGGCGACCGCGCCCGCCTGAGCCGCCGTCGTCAGCCGTCGTCAGCCCGTCGTCAGCAGTCGACGCTGACGACGGCGTAGACGCCGTCCTGGGGGATCGTCACGGTCGTCCGGGCCGTGTCGATGCCGGCCTCGTCCACGAGCCCGAGCAGCTGCTCGGTGCTGCGCTCGCGCAGCAGCGGCCACCCGATGCCCCGCTTGTTCCAGTGGAGCTCGGGGCGGTCGGACAGCATGTTCGCGACGACGAGCACGCCGCCGTCGGCCACGAGGCGCCGCGCGTTGCGGAGCATGCGGACGCAGGCCGCGTCGGAGAAGTACTCGAAGATGCCGAGGGCGTCGACGACGGCCGCCGTCCCGGCGCCGAGCTCCTCGACGAGGTCGTCCCTGACGACCACGGTGCGCACCAGGTCGCGCTCGAGGCGCACGACGTCGCGCTCGGGCACGCCCTCCTCCACGGCGAGGCGGTGGGCGAAGTCGAGGGCGACGGGGTCGATGTCGACGAGGACGAGCGACAGCTCGTGGGGGTGGAGCGCCGAGAGGGAGTCGAGCACCGGCAGCGCGCCGCCGCAGGCGAGGCTCACCCAGGTCGACCGCTCGGTGCGTCCCTGTGCGGTCCACCGCGCGCTCGTGCGCGCGATGACGTCGCGCAGCACGGCGGCCCGGGTCCGGATGCCGACGGCGTCGAGGCTGTCGGTGAAGAACCCGCGGGCCTTGTCGTCGATGGGCGTGCCGGTGGGCAGGTGCGAGGCGTGCGGGCGCTGCAGGGGGAAGAGGGCCCGGGCGCTGGGGACCAGGCGGCCACGCCACTCCTGCAGGGCCGGGCTGTCGTCGTAGAGCCAGGCCGCGACCTCGTTCGACGGGACGACCCCTCCGTCCGCGACGCGCGGGCCGGGCCACTCGGGGTTGGAGCGCAGCAGCTGGTCGCGCGCGGCGATCTGCGCCTGCCGGAGGCGGCGGGTGGGCGAGTCGTCGGCGAGGTCGGTGACCACGACGCGCCGCAGGAGGGCACCGGTCGCCTCGTCGCGGCGCTCGAGGGCGAGGTCGACGACCCCGGTCGCGGGGGTGGTGCCGGCGACGCCGAGGGCCTCGAGCGCCGGGCCCGCCGTCCGCTGGGCGGGCAGCTCCTGCGCGGCGCGGGGGGTCCACTCGTGGTCAAGGTCGGTCATGGTGCTCCGCTCGTCGGGTGCGCAGGGCGGCAACCGGTCACGCCATGCTGGCGCTCATCGAGCCAGGCGCGTGGGACCTCGAGCCCCGGCGTGTCGGCCAGACGAGGGACGTGCGCGGCTCCGACCGGCAGCCGGGTGTCGCTCCGCGAGACCGCTGCTACCCAGCGTGAGTGCTGGTCCGGTTCGTCGAGCCCAGCGGGGCGGCTGGGAGGTCCCCCGTGGGTGAGGCGGGAACGGGGCGCCCGAAGAGCCAGCCCTGGCCGAAGGCGCATCCGCGGGCGGCCAGCCAGTCGCGCTGGTGGGGCTCCTCGACGCCTTCGGCGACCACGGCCATGCCCATGGCGTCGGCCATGGCGAGCGCTGCGGCCACGAGGGGCGCCTTCGCGTCGGGGGAGGTGATGTCGGTGATGAACGACTTGTCGATCTTGAGCAGGTCGGCACCGAGCAGCCGCACGCGCTCGAGGCTCGACGAGCCCGTCCCGAAGTCGTCGATGGCGGTGCGCACCCCCATCGACCTCAGGCGGTGGAGGTTGGCGACCAGGTCGAGCGAGGCGATGTCGTAGTCGCTCTCGACCAGCTCGACCACCAGCCGCGACGGGGCGAGGCGGCTGCTGATGAGGGCCTCCTCGACAGCGGCGGCGTACAGGGGGTCGGCCAGCTCGCGGCCGGAGGCGTTCACCGCCACGTGGGGGAGGTGCCCGCTCGGCGTGGGGGCCCAGCCGGCGGCCCGGTGGCAGGCCTCGCGCAGCACCCAGCCGCCGAGGTCGACGATGGCGCCGCTGCGCTCGGCGTCGGGCAGGAACTGGTCGGGTCCCACCAGGCCGCGGGTCGGGTGCGCCCAGCGGACCAGGGCCTCTGCGCCGTGCACCTCGCCGGTGGCGAGGTCGACGACGGGCTGGAAGTGCACCTCGAACTCCACGCGGGCCAGCCCCCGGCGCACCTCCCGGCCGTCGGTCCCGGGACCGCTGTGCTCGTGCACGCGGTCGCGGCCGGCCTGCTTGGCCAGGTAGAGCGCGCCCTCGGTCCGGGCGACCAGCATCGACTGGGTCTCCTCGCGGCCCCACCCGGCGACGCCCGCGGAGGCGGTCACACCGGCCGGCGTCGAGCGGCGCAGCTCCTCGACGAGCAGGGTGGCCTGGTGGGCGGTGCGCCCGGGGGCCACGACCGCGAAGGCGTCGCCGTTCCACCGGCCCAGCAGCGCGTCCTCGGGCAGGGCGCTCGCCCAGGTGGTCGCCAGCTGGGCCAGCAGCTCATCACCCGCGCCCGCGCCGTGGGTGGCGTTGTAGGCGGAGAAGGAGTCGACGTTCAGCAGCGCGAACGCCACGTGGTGGTGCTCGGAGGAGGAGCCCAGCGGTCGCCGCAGCGCGCGCTCGAGCGTCCGCTCGGTGCCGGCGCGGTCGGGCAGACCGGTGAGCTGGTCGGTCTCCGAGCCGTCGTGCATGGCCACCAGCCACGCGACCGCCAGGCCGAGCATCGACGCGACGCCCCACAGCACGACCTGCTCGGCGACGCCGACCCCCTCCTGGGAGGCCAGGAGCGGGGCGCCCACCGCGGTGATGAGCAGCAGGTGGAGCAGCGCCCCCAGGCGGGAGAGGGCGAAGAAGCCGTAGACGACGACGGGGTAGTACACGACCGCGTACACCAGGGCCGTGCCTCCGCCGCCGGACACCAGCACGGCGAGCGACACCAGGAGCGTCGCGGTCAGCATGACGGCGTGCTGCGCCCAGCGCCGCCGGCCCTGCAGGAGACGCGTGAAGGTGAACGAGCTGGCGATGGCGACGACGTCGAGCGCGCGGACCAGCGCCAGGACGCGGTCGCTGCTGGCCGACGGCAGGAACGTCGAGGCCAGCACGACGGTGCCGCCGGTCCCCATGAGCACGGCCAGGAGCAGGGGGACGCTGGGCATGTACGAGACCACCGGTGCCCGTCGCCACCGCATGGCCGTGCGGCCGGTCGTCACCCCGCGCAGCAGGGGACCGAGGCGGTGAGCGCGTTCCCGGGACGCCGTGACCGCAGCGCCGTGGAGGCGCAGGCGCCACGGCGGGGAGGCGGGGGTGGTGCTCACCCAGGGGTCATCGGCACGCGGGTCTCTCGGAGGAGGGACGACGGGTGCCCCAGCGACCGGTTTCACCCGATCGCGGCAACCCCCGGCTGCTCGGCCGGCTGCTCGGCCGGCAGCTCGGCCGGCAGCTGCACCGAGACCTGCGCCGAGACCTGCTGGGCCCGGTCGGGCAGCGGCGGGGGAGTGCCCCCGAACTCGGGGCAGAGCGCCTGGTGCGCGCACCAGCCGCACAGCTTGCTGCGCCGCGGCCGCCAGTCACCGCTCTCACGGGCGCGCTCGACGGCCTCCGACAGCGCCTCGAGCTTGCGCTCGGTGGCCAGGAGGTCGGCCTCGGTGGGCTCCAGCCGGAGCACCACGCCGTCTCCCAGGTAGACCAGCTGCAGCAGCGCCGGGACCACGCCGCGCAGCCGCCAGACGGCCAGGGCGTAGAAGCGCATCTGGAACAGGGCCTTGCCCTCGAACCCCTCGCCGGGGGAGCGGCCGGTCTTGTAGTCGACCACCCGCACCATGCCGTTGGGGGCGACGTCGACCCTGTCGATGATGCCGCGCAGCAGCAGCCCCGACTCCAGCAGCGCCTCCACCCGCAGCTCGCGCTCGGCGGGCTCCAGGCGGGTCGGGTCCTCCAGGGTGAACCAGCGGCTCACGAGCGCCGCGGCGGAGGCGAGCCACTCGCGCTCCTCGTCGCCCGAGAACATCTCCGCCAGCTCCGGCTCCTCCTCCTGCAGCCGCGCCCACTGCCCCGGGAGCAGCCCCTGGGCCGCCCGAGCGGTCCGCTCGGCCGCGGGCAGGTCGAACAGGCGCTCCAGCGCGGCGTGCACCAGCGTGCCCCGGGCCGCCGCGGGCGACGGCGGCTCGGGCAGCCTGTCGACGGTGCGGAACCTGTACAGCAGCGGGCACTGCTGGAAGTCCGACGCTCGCGACGGCGACAGCGACCGCGCCGGCTTCTCCGCGGTCTGCACGGCCGGCTGCTCGGGGGTCTGGGTGGGCACCCGCCCACGGTAGGACCGCCCACCGACAGCCCCCCGTACCCTGGCCGGGTGAGCTCCTCGCCCCGCTCCGAGGGGCTCGTCCTCGGCCGCCTGCTGGGCGTGCCGGTGATCCTGGCGCGCTCGTGGTTCGTCATCGCCGCCGTCATCACCCTGCTGTTCGGCAGCACCGTCGCCCGCGCCGCCCCCGAGATCGGCCCGGTGGGCCACTACGCGGTCGCCTTCGGCTACGCCGTGCTGCTGGGCGTCTCGGTGCTCGTGCACGAGCTGGCCCACGCCGTCGTCGCCCGGCGCTGCGGCCTGCCGGCCACGCGGATCGTGCTCACCCTGTGGGGCGGCCACACGCAGTTCGAGAACGACCTGCCCTCGCCGGGGCGGGCCTTCGCCGTCGCCGTCGCCGGGCCCCTCGCCAACGGCGCGCTGGCCCTGCTCGCGCTGGTGCCGGTGCAGCTGCTCGACACCCCGCCGCTGGTGTCGCTGCTGCTCACGGCCCTGCTCTTCACCAACGCCTTCGTCGCCGTCTTCAACCTCCTCCCCGGACTGCCGCTCGACGGCGGCCACCTGCTCGAGGCCGTCGTGTGGCGCGCCACGTCAGACCGCGACCGCGGCACGGTCGCCGCCGGCTGGACCGGCCGCGTCGTCGCCGTCGTCGTCCCCGTCGGCGCCCTGGGCTGGCCCCTCCTGCACGGCGTGCCCCCGAGCCTGTTCCAGGTCGTCTGGGCCGGGGCCATCGGCGCGGTCCTGTGGTCCGGGGCCGGCCAGGGCCTGCGCGGCGCGCGGATCCGCCGCCGCGCCCCCGGCGCCCGCGCCCGCGAGCTCGCCCGCCCCGCCGTCGGCGTCCCCGCCCACGAGCCGCTGTCGGCGGCGCTCGCGGCCAGCGCCGCCGTGCCGGGCGGGGCGTGGGTGGTGCTGCTCGACCACGACGGCGCACCGTCGTCCCTGCTCGACCCGGACGCCGTCGCGGCCGTGCCGCCCGAG
Organism: Actinomycetales bacterium; assembly: GCA_022701985.1. Classification (GTDB taxonomy): domain Bacteria; phylum Actinomycetota; class Actinomycetes; order Actinomycetales; family Quadrisphaeraceae; genus Quadrisphaera. The sequence continues at coordinate 39,787 of JAKONK010000127.1, read as the reverse complement.
CGCCGCCCCTGGGTGCCCGCCTCGTCGGCCGCGCGCTCGCTGGTGCCCGGCACCCGGCTGCCCGAGCACCTGGAAGGGGCCCCGCTGCTGCGGGCCATGTCCACAGCCCCCGCCGAGGAGTGGGTGCTGCTCGACGAGCGCGGGGCGGTCAGCGGACTGCTGCTCGCGCGCGACGTCGTCGCCGTCGTCATGGGCCCAGGGCCCACCACCCCCCGAGGAGCCCGTCCGTGACCCACACCGCGCAGACCACCGAGCCCGCCGAGACCCCCCGGCAGCACCCCGTGGGCGCCGACCTGCGCCGCGGACCCTTCCGCGAGGGCGACCGGGTGCAGCTCACCGACCCCCGCGGCCGCCTGCACACCATCACCCTCGCCGCGGGTGCCAGCTTCCACACCCACCGCGGTCACCTGCAGCACACCCAGCTCATCGGGCAGCCCGACGGCAGCGTCGTGACCAGCACCTCCGGCCACGAGTACCTGGCGCTGCGCCCGCTCCTGGCCGACCACGTGCTCTCCATGCCCCGCGGCGCCGCCGTCGTCTACCCCAAGGACGCCGGCCAGATCGTCGCCATGGCCGACGTCTTCCCCGGCGCCCGCGTGGTCGAGGCCGGCGTCGGGTCGGGAGCCCTGTCGATGTCGCTGCTGAGGGCGGTCGGCGACGGCGGCCACCTGCACTCCTTCGAGCGGCGCGCCGACTTCGCCGACATCGCCCGCAGCAACGTCGAGGGCTTCTTCGGCGGTGAGCACCCGGCCTGGCGCGTCACCGTCGGCGACCTCGCCGAGTCCCTCGGCGACCCCGAGCTGGGGGAGGAGCCCGGCAGCGTCGACCGCGTCGTCCTCGACATGCTCGCCCCCTGGGAGTGCCTGGAGGCGTGCGCCACGGCGCTGGCCCCCGGCGGCGTGCTCATCGCCTACGTCGCGACGGCCACGCAGCTCTCGCGCCTCGCGGAGGACCTGCGGCAGGCGGGGTGCTGGACGGAGCCGAGCGCCTGGGAGTCGATGGTGCGCGGCTGGCACCTGGAGGGTCTGTCGGTGCGCCCCGAGCACCGGATGATCGGCCACACCGGCTTCCTGCTCACCGCGCGCCGCCTCGCCCCGGGGACCACCCCGCCGCAGCGCCGCCGCCGCCCCGCCCCCGGGGCCAGCGACGACGCGGGCGTGCTGGTCTCGCCGTGGGCCGAGGACTCCTTCGACGACGCCTCGCTCGGTGTGCGCGGCACCTCCGACAAGAAGCTGCGCCGCTCCGCCCGCGACGCTGCCCGGATCGCCGGGGCCCGCGGCGCCGCGGACGACGCCGCGCCGGACACCGCCGAGGACGTCGGCGAGCCCACCGGAGGGGTCGCCCAGGGAGATCCGGACGTCACCCCGCGCGACGTCTGAGGCCCGAGTTACCGTGGGGCACGGACTCGACTCCGGCCCGCCCCGGCGGGCCGGGCGGAGGTGTGCATGTCTGACCGACCTGTTGACCGCAGCGAGCACCACGCAGATGACGCGCTCGCGGGCGCGCCCGAGCCCCCGGCCCAGCGCCGGGCGGCCGAGGGGCTGCGCGAGGAGGTGGGCGCGCTGAGGCGCCGGCTCGCCGAGACCCCTGCCCGCACCCGGGCCCTGGAGGAGCGGGCCGCCGAGCTCGAGCGGCAGCTCTCGGCGTCCACGGCGCAGAACGACCGGCTGGTGCGCACCCTCACCGAGGCGCGCGCCCGGCTGGTCGACCTGAAGTCCGAGGTCGACAGGCTCGCGCAGCCCCCCTCGGGGTACGCCACGTTCCTGGAGGCCTTCGACGACGGCACCGCCGACGTCGTGCAGGCCGGCCGCAAGGTGCGGGTGGCGGTGAGCCCGGCGGTGGAGGTCGCCGAGCTCGGCCACGGCCAGGAGGTGCTCCTGAACGAGGCCCTCAACGTGGTGCGCGCCGGCGGGTACGACCGCATCGGCGAGGTGGTCACGCTCAAGGAGGTCCTCGACGGCGGCCGCGCGCTGGTGACGGCGCAGGCCGACGAGGAGCGCGTGGTGCGCCTGGCGGCGCCGCTGCAGGCGGCGAAGCTGCGGGTGGGCGACGCCCTCAACCTCGACCCGCGCAGCTCGGTGGTCTTCGAGAAGGTGCCCAAGGCGGAGGTCGAGAGCCTCCTGCTGGAGGAGGTGCCCGACATCGAGTACGCCGACATCGGTGGCCTCACCGGGCAGATCGAGGCCATCCGCGACGCCGTCGAGCTGCCGTTCGCCCACCCCGAGCTCTACCGCGAGCACGGCCTCAAGGCGCCGAAGGGGATCCTCCTGTACGGTCCGCCCGGCTGCGGCAAGACGCTCATCGCCAAGGCGGTGGCCCGCTCGCTGAGCAGGCAGGCCGCCGAGCGGCAGGGCAAGTCCGAGGTGCGCAGCTACTTCCTCAACATCAAGGGCCCGGAGCTGCTCAACAAGTACGTCGGGGAGACCGAGCGGCACATCCGGCTGATCTTCGCCCGCGCGCGGGAGAAGGCCTCCGAGGGCACGCCCGTCATCGTCTTCTTCGACGAGATGGAGTCGCTGTTCCGCACCCGCGGCTCGGGCGTCTCCTCCGACACCGAGACCACGATCGTGCCGCAGCTGCTGGCCGAGATCGACGGCGTGGAGCGCCTCGACAACGTCATCGTCATCGGCGCCTCCAACCGGGAGGACATGATCGACCCGGCCATCCTGCGGCCGGGCCGCCTCGACGTGAAGATCAAGATCGAGCGCCCCGACGCCCAGGCCGCGCACGACGTCTTCGCGAAGTACCTGACGCCCGACCTGCCGCTGCACGCCGACGACCTGGCCGCCCACGGCGGCTCCCCGACGGCCACCGCGGCGGCGATGATCGAGCGCACCGTGCTGCGGATGTACGCCGAGACCGAGGAGAACCAGTTCCTCGAGGTGACCTACGCCAACGGCGACAAGGAGGTCCTGTACTTCAAGGACTTCAACTCCGGCGCGATGATCCAGAACATCGTCGACAGGGCCAAGAAGTCGGCCATCAAGGACCTCCTGACCACCGGCCAGCGGGGCATCAGGATCGAGCACCTCATGGCGGCCTGCGTCGACGAGTTCAAGGAGAACGAGGACCTGCCCAACACCACCAACCCCGACGACTGGGCGCGGATCTCGGGCAAGAAGGGCGAGCGGATCACCTACATCCGCACGATCGTCCAGGGCAAGCAGGGCTCCGAGCCGGGTCGCAGCATCGACACCGTCACCGGAGGGACGGGCCAGTACCTCTAGTGCTGGCCGCGGGGCCCGTGGGGTGACCGGCCGGCGCGCTGCAGGGCGCGCCAGCCGGCCCTCCACCCCAGCAGGAGGACGCCGAGCACCACGGCGGTCACCACGAGGAAGCTCACGGCGCTGCCCTGCCCGGACACCAGGCGCAGGGCGTGGCCGCCGAGCACGGTGACGGCCCAGACCGCGAGGCCCGCAGGCCGCACCCGGCCCGGGCGCCAGCCGCGGGCGACCACGAGCGCCCACCCCAGGGCCAGCGCCACCAGGAACGGCCACGCCGTGTGGGCCAGGCCGCCGAGGGTCCCTGCGAGGGTCGCCGCGGACTCGTCGTGCGAGCGGCGGCCGACGGCCGTGAACAGCAGGACGGCGACGACGTCGACCGCCAGCACCGGCAGGAGGGCCGGCAGGCGGGCCCGCAGCGGGGCCACCACGGGGGAGCGCACCCGTCGAGCCTAGGCTGGCCGGTGATGAGCGTGCGGCGGGTCATGGGGATCGAGACCGAGTACGGCGTGTGGGCTCCGGGGCACCCCGAGCTCGACCCGGTGACGCTCTCGAGCCAGGTGGTGGCCACCTACAGCCCGGCCGGCCCGGAGCGCACGGCGGGTCCGGGGCGCACCCGCCCGCGGTGGGACTACGAGGACGAGGCGCCCCTGCGCGACGCCCGCGGCTACGAGGTGGCGCGCAGCGCGGCCCACGCGAGCCAGCTCACGGACGGGCCGCGTGCCGCCGGCGGGTCGTCGCGCGCCGAGGGTGACGGCGCCGCCATCGGCGGTGACGACCCGCTGACCGCGAACGTCGTCCTCACCAACGGGGCGCGGCTCTACGTCGACCACGCCCACCCCGAGTACTCCTCCCCGGAGGTCACCGGGCCGCTGGCCGCCGTGCGCTGGGACCGCGCCGGCGAGGTGGTCGTGGCACGGGCGGCGGCCCAGGTGGCGGCCGCACCCGGCCTGCAGCCGGTGAACCTCTACAAGAACAACACCGACGGCAAGGGCGCCTCCTACGGCACCCACGAGAACTACCTCATGGACCGCGCGACGCCGTTCGGGGCGATCGTGCGGGGCCTGGTGCCGTTCTTCGTGTCGCGCCAGGTCGTCTGCGGCGCGGGCCGCGTGGGGCTGGGCCAGCGCGGCGAGGAGCCCGGCTTCCAGCTGTCGCAGCGCGCCGACTACTTCGAGACCGAGGTCGGCCTCGAGACCACGCTGAAGCGCCCGATCATCAACACCCGCGACGAGCCGCACGCCACGGCCGACCGCTACCGCCGCCTGCACGTCATCGTCGGCGACGCGAACCTCTGCGACGTCGCCACCTACCTCAAGCTCGGGACGACGGCCCTGGTGCTCGACATGGTGGAGGCCGGCACGGCCCCCGACCTGGTCGTGGCGGCGCCCGTCGCCGAGCTGCACGCCGTGAGCCACGACCCGTCGCTGCGCCACCGGGTCCGGATGGCCGACGGCTCCGAGATGACCGCGCTCGACGTCCAGCACGCCTACCTCGAGGCCGCCCGAGCGCACGTCGGGTCCCGCGGGGGCGGCCCGGACGACGCCGCCCGGGCGGAGACCGCCGACGTCCTGGCCCGCTGGGAGCAGGTGCTCACCGACCTCGCCGCCGACCCGTTCCGCCTGGCCGGCCAGCTCGACTGGGTGGCCAAGCTGCGGCTGCTGCAGGGGTTCCGCGACCGCGAGCAGCTCGCCTGGGACGCGCCGCGCCTGCACCTCATCGACCTGCAGTACGCCGACGTCAACCCCGCCAAGGGCCTCCACATGCGCCTGCGGGCCCGCGGTGCGGTGGAGCAGCTGGTCGACGACGACGCCGCGCGCAGCGCCGCCACCGACCCGCCGGAGGACACCCGGGCGTGGTTCCGCGGGGAGTGCCTGCGCCGGTACGGCCGCGACGTCGCCGCGGCCAGCTGGGACTCGGTGATCTTCGACGTCCCGGGCCGGGGGGCTCTGCAGCGCGTGCCGATGCTGGAGCCCACCCGCGGCACCCGCGCCGGGACGCAGGCCCTGCTGGACCGCTGCCCCGACGCGGCCGCCCTGGTCGACGCCCTCTCGGGCCGCTAGCCCCTCCTCAGCGGAGCGCGCGCTCGAGGTTCGCCACCAGCTCCGCCGTCGTCCGCTGCAGGCCGCGCGGCGCGAAGGTCCGCTCGAAGAAGCCGCCGACGCCGCCGGCGCCCTTCCAGGTGGTGTGCGCCACGACGGTGCTGGCGCTGGCGCCCGCGGGCGCCACGGTCCAGCGCGTCACCATCGAGGAGCGGGTGTCGCTCTCGACCAGGGCGCCGTCGGGTGCCTCGCTGACCTCGACGAGCTGCTCGCGCACGCGCTTCTTCGTGGCCTGGAAGCGCCACCCCACCCGCGTGCCCTCGCCGGTGCCCCCCGACTCCACCCGGTACTGGCTGTAGGCCGCGGGCATCGCCTCGCGGCGCGCGCCGGTGTAGTCGGCCAGGGCCGCGCGCAGCCGGTCGGCGGGGACGGCGGCGGGGTGCTCGCTGCGGGCGGTGACGACGCGGCCGGAGCCGCTGGGCGGGGTGCTCACGCACCCCACCCTGCCAGCCGCTCGCGACCCACCCGCCGACCGCCGACCGCCGGCCGACCGCCGCTCAGCCGGCGAGGGGGCCGGTGGGCACCGCGCCGCCGCTCCAGGGCGCAGGGCCCGACGCGGGGCGCAGGGCGAGGCCCTGCAGCTCGTAGACGTCGGCGTCGTCCAGCCGGTCGTCAGCCCGGTCGTCGGCGTCGTCGTCGGTGTCGTCGTCGTAGCGCACCTGCAGGGTGACGGTCTGCCCCACGAGACCGTCGAGCTCGGCGGCGAAGGGCTCGGCGGTGCCGTCGCCGTCGTAGTCCTGGAGCACCGGGGCGGTGAGCACCCACTCCGAGGGACCGAGGTCGACGTCCACGCCGTTCACGCTGAAGTCGTCGTAGCGGTCGTCAGCGTCGTCGGCGTCGTCGTCCCAGGCGTCGTCGTCGCGCTCCAGGACGCCCTGCAGCACCTGCAGCGCCGCCACCTGCTCGACGCCCTGCGGCGCGGTGCTGGGTGAGCCGGCGCCGTCCGGGGCCACCGGAGCGGCGGAGGCCGGCTGCAGGGCACCGACGTCGACGCCGCCCACGGCGGTGCGGGGGTCGTCACCGGCGGCGACGGCGGCGCCCGCGGCGGCGATCCCGCCGAGGCCGAGCACGCCGGCGGTGACGAGGGCGAGGGTCTTCTTGCTGGCCACGGTGGTCCTCCAGGTCGGTCTGCGTCTGCATCCGGACCGGCGCTGCTGCGCCGACGTCCACCACGGTTCCCGGCGGGTGTGGCGCTGCCCTGACGCCCACCTGACGGTCTCGTCATCTTCGCGTCAGGCCGCCGGTGGGTGCCACCGGCAGGATGGCGGCCGTGGCGGTGCTGGTGGTCGAGGACGAGGCGGGGATCACCTCCTTCGTGCGCAGGGGGCTGGAGTCCGCGGGCTTCACCGTGCTCACCGAGTCGGGAGGGCGCGCGGGCCTGCTGGCCGCGCAGCGGGAGGACGTCGAGCTCGTCGTCCTCGACCTGGGCCTGCCCGACCTGCCGGGGGAGCAGGTGCTCGCCGGCATCCGGCGGGTGCGGCCGGCCCTGCCGGTCATCGTGCTGACCGCGAAGGACGCCGTCGCGGACCGCGTGGCCAACCTGGAGGCCGGCGCCGACGACTACGTGGTCAAGCCGTTCAGCTTCACCGAGCTGCTGGCCCGGGTGCGGGCGCGGCTGCGCCAGCCCGCCCAGCCGTCCGCCGTCGTGCTGGCCGCCGGGGGCCTGCGGCTCGACGTGCGCACCCGCCGCGTCCGCGTCGAGGACTCCGAGGGCTCCCAGGGCCCTGAGGGCTCCGCGCGGGGCGGGCGGGAGGTGGCCCTGTCCTCCCGCGAGTTCGCCCTCCTCGAGGTGCTCCTGCGCCACCCCGGCCAGGTCCTCTCCCAGGTGCAGCTGCTCGACAGGGTCTGGGGGTACGACTTCGACGGCGCCAGCAACGTCGTGGAGACCTGCGTGCGCCACCTGCGCCGCAAGCTCGGCGCCGAGCGCATCGAGACCGTCCGCGGGGCCGGCTACCGGCTCGTCGCGGACTGACGGCCCGTGCGCAGGGCCCTCGGAGGACCCGCCCGCTGGCTCGCGGGGGCCCTCCACCGCCGCGTCACCGCCATCGCGCTCGCGGTCCTCGCGGCCACCCTCACCGCTGCGGCGCTCCTCACCGCCGAGCTCATCCGCGTCGACGACCGCGCCTCCCTCGACGAGGTGCTCCTCGGCGAGCTGGTCGAGGTGCGCCGGGCCCTGCCGCCGCTGCTGGAGGCGCAGGCGGGTGCCGACGGGCAGCTGACCCCGCAGGAGGCCGCGGAGGCGGCGCGCACCTACCAGCTCACCCACTCCGGCAGCGCCCGCCACCTCGCCGTCCTCGACGTCCCCGGCGGTGGCACCTTCGCCACCCGCGAGAGCCCCGCCGTCCTGCGCGACCTCGTCGGCCGGGCGCAGCTGCCCACCGGCGTCCCGGAGCAGCTCGTCACGGTCCCCTCACCCGCCGGCGACCTCCGCGTCCTCAACGCCCCCCTGACCGCGGGGGGCCAGCAGGTCGGCGCGGTGCTGCTCGTCGGCTCGCTGGAACCGGGCCGCGACCAGGCCCGCGAGGCCCTCGTGCGCATCGCCCTCGCCGGCGGGGTGGGCCTGCTGGTCGGCGGCGCCGTGCTCGTGGTCGCGGTGCGCCGCGCCACCGCCCCGCTGCGCCGCCTGGCCGAGGCCGCCCGCGCCGTCGACCTCGCCGCGCTGCCCGACCAGCGGGTCTCGGTCCCGGGGACGCGCCGCGACGACGAGGTCGGCGCCGTCGCCGACGAGGTCGAGCGGATGCTGGAGCGCATCAGCCGCGACGAGGCGCTGCGGCGCCGCCTGCTCGCGTCGGTCTCCCACGAGCTGCGCACCCCGCTCGCCGTCGCCCAGGGCCACCTCGAGGTCTTCGAGCTCACCAGTGGCGGCTCGCACGGGCAGGACGCCGCGGCCACCGCCGCCGTGCTGCGCCGCGAGCTCGACCGGCTCGGGCGCCTCGTCGACGACCTCACCGCCGTCACCCGCGGCGGCACCGCCGACGGGGCGTCCGTCGAGGCGGTCTTCGTCCCCGACCTGCTGGTGGCGCTCGCGGAGCGCACCGCGGGGCTCGACCTCCCGCTGGTGGAGGTGCAGGTCGAGCGCGAGGCGCCACCCGTCGTCATCGCGGGTGACGAGGACCGCGTGGTGCAGGCCCTGCTGAACCTCGTGCTGAACGCGCGCACCCACACCCCGCCCGGGACCCGGGTGCGCGTGGCGGCGCGGGTGCGCGACGACGGGTGGGTGGTGCTGGACGTCGCCGACGACGGACCCGGGATGGACCCCGCCGTCGCCGACGTCGCGTTCGAGCCCTTCGTGACCACCCGCGACTCCGGCGACCAGCGCGGCTCGGGCCTGGGGCTGTCGGTGGTCCGGGCGGTCACCCTCGCCCAGGGCGGGCGGGTCGACCTGGCCACCGGCCCCAGCGGGACGACGGTCTCGCTGGCCTTCCCGCAGGAGGCCTGAGCCGCTGCTCGGCTGATCGGCCGACCCCCGCCACCCCTCAGCGGGCCGCGCGCACGTCCGCGAGCAGGGGCGCCAGGCCGGGGAGCAGCTCGGCGGCCTCGAGCCAGGCGTCGTCGAGCTCGGCGGCGGCGTCGGGGTCGCTCTCGCTGCGCACCGCCTCGAGGGCCTGCGCGAGGCGGGCGCGCACCGCGGGCTCGGCGCGCGGGTCGTCGCGGCGGGCGAGGGCGAGCGCGGCCAGCGATGCCCGCTCGCCGGAGCCCGCCTCGTCGTCGGCGGCGGGGGTCCCGGGCGGGGGCAGGTGGGCGGCCAGCGCGTCGGCGACGGCGGGCGCGGCGGCGGCCCCGGCGGTGTCGAGCTGCTCGGCGAGGACGAAGACGGCCTGCTCGGCGATCTCGTCCTCGGCGTCCGCGGTGGCCGCGACGAGGACGGCGACGACCTCGCGGGCGGCGGGCCCCTCCAGGGCTCCCGGCTCGGTGCCCAGGGCCATCGGCAGGCAGCCCAGCGCCTGCCAGCGGACGTCGGGGTCGGGGTCGCGGGCCAGCCGCAGCAGCACCGCCAGCGCCTGCCCGGAGGGACCCACCGAGCCCAGGGCCTTGGCGGCGGACCAGCGCAGGTCGGCGTCGTCGCTGGTGGCGGCGTCGGCGGCCTGGGCGGTGACCTGCGCGAGAGCGGGGCCGCGCTCGGCCACGGCCAGCGGTGAGGCGGGCCCGGCGAGCACCGCCGACAGCTCCAGCCCCACCAGGCGCGCCACCGGGTCGGCGGACGACCACCACGCGGCGGCGTCGGCCAGCGCTCCGGGACGCCGGGCGTGCGCGGCGAGCGCCGCGGGGAAGGCGGTGCCGGTGCCCTCGCGGGCACGCAGCACCTCTGCCGGCACCTCGGCCGGGACGGTCGGGTCAGGGGTCACGGGCGTCGATGCTGCCAGCCGCCCGGCGGTGAGGGGGGTCACCGGGTGGTGCCGGGTGCGGCGTCGGCACCCCCGCCTACGATCGGGGGACCAGCGAGATCGAGGGGGCCTCCAGTGCCAGGTCAGGAGCAGCAGCGCCCGTCGCGCCGCGACAAGGACGAGGTCGAGCACGAGGTCGAGCCCCTGCCGCGCTCGGGCGCGCAGGCGGGCGAGAAGGACCAGACCGACGACGTCGACGCCCTCCTCGACGAGATCGACGACGTCCTCGAGTCGAACGCGGAGCAGTTCGTCCGCCAGTACACGCAGAAGGGCGGCCAGTGACGGACCGGCGCTGGGCGTCCCCGCTGCCCGAGCAGGCTCCCGGCCTGTCGTCGTCGTTCTCGGAGTACCTCGGTGCGCACGCGCCCGAGCTGCTGCCGGGCCGGCGGGCCCTGCCCGGTGCTGACGGCTCCTCGGCCGGCTCGTCAGCGGCGGGCCTCGCGCCGCACGCCACGACCATCGTCGCGCTGACCCACGACGGCGGCGTGGTGATGGCCGGTGACCGCCGCGCCACCGCCGGAGCGATGATCGCCAGCCGCGACATCGAGAAGGTGTTCCCGGCCGACGCGTGGAGCTGCGTCGGCATCGCCGGCTCCGCCGGCCTGGCCGTGGAGCTGGTGCGCCTGTTCCAGGTCGAGCTCGAGCACTACGAGAAGATCGAGGGCGCGCTGCTCAGCCTCGACGGCAAGGCGAACCGCCTGGCCACGATGGTGCGCGGCAACCTCGGCCTGGCCATGCAGGGCCTGGCGGTCGTGCCGCTGTTCGCCGGCTACGACCTCGCCCGCCCCGGTCCGCGCGCCGGCCGGATCTTCAGCTACGACGTCACCGGCGGCCGCTACGAGGAGCACGAGCACCACGCCGTGGGCTCCGGCTCGCTGTTCGCCCGCGGCGCCCTGAAGAAGCTGTGGCGCCCCGGCCTCGACGCCGGCGCCGCGGTGCGGGTGGCCGTCGAGGCCCTCTACGACGCCGCCGACGACGACTCCGCCACCGGCGGTCCCGACGTCGTCCGCAGGATCTGGCCCGTCGTCGCGGTGATCGGCGCCGACGGCTACACCCGGGTGCCCGACGCCGAGCTCGGTGACGTCGCCCGCGCCGTCATCGCCGACCGCACGGCCGAGCAGGAGGGGCGCTCCCGATGAGCATGCCGTTCTACGTCAGCCCCGAGCAGCTGATCCGCGACAAGGCCGACTACGCCCGCAAGGGCATCTCCCGCGGCCGGTCGGTGGTCGTCGCCGAGTACGCCGGGGGCATCGCCTTCGTGGCGGAGAACCCCTCGCGCGCGCTGCACAAGGTCAGCGAGATCTACGACCGGATCGGCTTCGCCGCGGTCGGCAAGTACAACGAGTTCGAGAACCTGCGGGTGGCCGGGGTCAGGTACGCCGACCTGCGCGGCTACTCCTACGACCGCACCGACGTCACCGCCCGCGGCCTGGCCAACGCCTATGCGCAGTCCCTCGGGGCGGTCTTCACCAGCGAGCCCAAGCCGCTGGAGGTCGAGGTCGTCGTCGCGCAGGTGGGTCCCGAGCCCGGGACCGACCAGCTCTACCGCCTCACCTACGACGGCTCCGTCGCCGAGGAGCACGGCGTCGTCATCATCGGCGGGCAGACCGAGGCCGTCGCCGGGCCGCTGCGCGAGGGGTGGCGGGCCGACCTCGACCTGCCCGGTGTCCTGGCGCTGGCGCTCGCGGCGCTGTCACCCGACCCGGCCGGTGGCCCGGCGCGCACCCTCACCGCCGACGCCCTCGAGGTGGCGGTGCTGGAGCGCCACCGCCCGCGCCGGACCTTCCGCCGGCTCGAGGGCGCGGTCCTCCAGTCGGCACTCGACGGCGGTGCAGCCGCCGCCGAGCCGGTGGCCGCGCCCGCCGAGGAGGCCACCGGCCACTCCGGCCTGCCGTCCGACCGCGTCGACTGAGCCGCCGGCTCGAGACCCGACGGAGCGTCGTGGGCGGCTGGCGGCTGCGCCCCGCCTCACCGGCCGACGCCGGTGAGGTGCTGGTGCTGTCGCTGGCCGCCTTCGTCAGCGAGGCCCAGCGCTACGGCGACCCCCTGCTGCCGCCGCTGCGCGAGACCGCGGACGACGTCCGCGCCGCCATCGCCGACCGCGCCCAGCGCGTGCTGGTCGCCGAGGCCGGGGCGTGGACGGACTGGCGGCCCGACCGGCTGCTCGGCGCGGTGCGGGTGCGCCTTGCCGACGACGGGACGGGGCTGACCGGGCACGTGGGTCGCCTCGTCGTCGCCCCTGACGCCCAGGGGCGCGGGCTCGGCGGTGAGCTGCTCGGCGCCGTCGAGGACGCTGCCCGCGCCGCGGGGGCCGTGCGGATGGAGCTCTTCACCGGTGCTGCGTCCGAGGGGTCGATCCGCCTCTACCAGCGGGCGGGGTACGTCGTCACCGCCGACGAGCGCACGGACGACCGCGGGGTCCGCCTGGTCGTGCTCGGCAAGCCGCTGGCGGGCTGAGCCTCCCGCCGACCGTCGACCACGAGACACCGGCTGCTCGACCACCTCGCCGCAGGAGACACCAGCGACGAGAGCCGCCAGGCGTTGCAGGTGAACAACCCCCCCCACCCGCGGAGCCTAGGAGCCGGGCTCGGCCGGGAAGCGGGACCGAGGACCAGACCCCGGCGACGTCGGGCCTGCGGTGGGGTGCCGGCGTCCGAGACGGCGCTCCTCCTCGGGGTCGCGCGGGGGCCACGGCGTCGTCTGGAACCGCTCCACCGGCGGACCCGCGGGCCGCGGCGCGCTGTGGTGGTCGAACCCCAGCGGGGAGCGCCAGTGCGAGGAGCCCCGGTCGCAGCGCCACTGCTCCCACCGCGCGGTCCACCGCACCCACCCCTCTTCGTGGGGACCGAGGTCGCGGGGGTCGGTGCCGTGCTTGAGCAGGTGGTGCCTGCGGCACTTCGGCTCCAGGTTGCACGCACACGTGGTGCCACCACCCGCAGCCGCCCCACCCGGGCGGTGGGCGACGACGTGGTCGACGTCGCAGGCCGACGCCCTCCGGGGGCACCCCGGGTGCGTGCAGCACTGCCACCGCCGGCGGACCACCCGGTCCTGCGCGGCGGTCGGGGCGTAGCGCCCACCACCCGGGGCCCTGGCGAGGGGGCACGCCGCCGGATCCACCGGCGCGCACGCGCCGGAGGTGCAGGGGTCGGGTGTGTCATCGCAGGGGTCGTCGAGGTCTGAACCCTCGGCGCTCGCGCTGGGGTCGTCGGAGGTCGTGCCGGGGGGTCCGCTCACCACGGTGGCGGGTCCGAGCACGTCGTCCTCGGTGCGCGGTGGTGGCAGGTCCTGCAGCGGCCGGCCCCCGGAGGCGCCCGGCGAGGCAGGTCCGCCGGGGCCAGGGCCAGGGCCGGGGTCGCTCCCGCGAGGGGGTGGGCCGGGGTCGGTGAGCCAGGAGGCGGGGTGGGTGTGGCCGTCGACGGTGATGAGGTCGCCGGTGAACGGGTCGGTCAGGACCCGGCGCAGGCGGCACCGCCCCCAGGTGAGGCCCTGGCGGACCAGGAACGCCGGCACCCAGCCGTACCCCTCGAGCCACCCCGGGTCGTCCGAGGCGCCGACGAGCACCGGCAGCGCGACGTGCAGCTCGAGGGTGGGCGCAGGGACGCTCGCGCCGGACTCGGCCGGGGCGGCGCCGATGAGGGCGCGGACGGTGGCGTCGAAGGTGTGGGCGGCCAGTCCGCGCCGGTCAGGAGGCTGCGAGGTGACGGGGGCGTCGGGGGCGTCGGGGTCGGGCTCGGCGTACGGGTCTCCGCCGTCGGCGGCGACCCGCCCCTCGGACGCAGCCGGGCGGGCTTCGGCCAGGTTCGCCGCGGCCACCGCATCCAGGTGCTCCTCGGCCGCGGCCAGGGCGGGCGTGGGGCTGGTGATGACGAGCCGGGAGACGCCGTCACCCAGCGGTTCCACCGCGACCCGCCGTGCAGCGACCTTGCGCCGAGACCGCCGTCGCACCGCGGCCGCGTCCTCGGCGGCCACGCCCGCGTCCACCTCGGCGCGCAGCCGGGCGGTGGTCAGGCCGATGCCGCTGCCGTCGGGGCCGAACAGCTCCTCGTCGAGCTCCCAGGTGAGCTGGGCGTCCAGGTCCAGGGTGAGGTCGGCGACGACCTCGACCTGGGCCAGGTCGAGGCGGCCGGCCTCGAGGCGCTCGAGGGTGCGCGGCAGGTGCTGCACCAGGTGCTCGGCCAGGTGGACGAGCGACCCGGCGCGCGAGCTGGTCCACCCCAGGAGGACGGCCACCTCGGTGACGAGGTCGTCGAGGCCGGCGCGCTCCAGCGCCTCCCGCCGGCGGGCCGCAGCCGAGCCGGCGGGCCGCTCGTCAGCGGGGCCGTCAGCGGGGTGGGTCACCCCGCGGTAGAGCCCGGCCATGGCCGCCAGAGCGCGCACCTGGGCCCCGAGCGCGACCGTACCGCTCACCCCGACGGAGGCCCCTGACCGCTCCCCGGACCGGCCGCTCCCGGCACCCCGACGTACTGTGAACGGCGTGGACCGCCGGATCCTGGGCCTGGAGACCGAGTACGGAGTCACGTGCGCCGCCGACGGCCAGCGACGGCTGTCGGCCGACGAGGTGGCGCGCTACCTGTTCCGCAAGGTCGTCTCGTGGGGACGGTCCTCCAACGTCTTCCTGCGCAACGGCGCGCGGCTCTACCTCGACGTCGGCTCCCACCCCGAGTACGCCACCCCCGAGTGCGACGACGTGCGCCAGCTCGTCGTCCACGACCGGGCGGGCGAGCGCATCCTCGAGGGCCTCACCGTCGACGCCGAGCGCCGCCTCGCCGAGGAGGGCATCGGCGGCGAGGTGTTCCTGTTCAAGAACAACACCGACTCCGCGGGCAACTCCTACGGCTGCCACGAGAACTACCTCGTGCCGCGCCAGGGGGAGTTCTCGCGCCTGGCCGACGTCCTCATCCCGTTCCTGGTCACGCGCCAGGTGCTGGTCGGCGCCGGCAAGGTGCTCCAGACCCCCCGCGGCGCCGTGTACTGCCTCTCGCAGCGGGCCGACCACATCTGGGAGGGCGTCTCCAGCGCCACCACGCGCTCGCGGCCCATCATCAACACCCGCGACGAGCCGCACGCCGACGCCGACAGGTTCCGCCGGCTGCACGTCATCGTCGGCGACTCGAACATGTCCGAGACGACGACGATGCTCAAGGTCGGCGCCGTCGACATCGTCCTGCGGATGCTCGAGAGCGGCACCACCCTGCGCGACCTCACCCTCGAGAACCCGATCCGCGCCATCCGCGAGGTCAGCCACGACACCACCGGGCGGCGGATGCTGAAGCTCGCCGGTGGTGGCGAGGCGTCCGCCCTCGACGTCCAGGAGGAGTACCTGGAGCGCGCGAAGGCCTTCGTCGAGGAGGACGGCGTGCGCCAGCCCACCGACAAGCGCGTGCTCGACCTGTGGGAGCGGGGCCTGCGGGCCGTCCGCGACGGCGACCTGTCGCTCGTCGACCGCGAGCTCGACTGGGTCATCAAGCTCAAGCTGGTGGAGCGGTACCAGGCGCGGCACTCGCTGCCGCTGTCCGACGCGCGCGTGGCCCGCCTCGACCTCGCCTACCACGACGTCTCCCGCCGCCGCGGCCTGTACAACCTGCTCGCGGCGCGCGGCATGGTCGAGCGCGTGAGCAGCGACATCGAGGTGTTCGAGGCCACCAGCGTCCCGCCGCAGACCACCCGGGCGAGGCTGCGCGGCGACTTCGTGCGTGCGGCCCAGGAGAAGCGCCGCGACTTCACCGTCGACTGGGTGCACCTGAAGCTGAACGACCAGTCGCAGCGCACCGTGCTGTGCAAGGACCCGTTCCGCTCCGTCGACGAGCGCGTGGAGCGCCTGATCGCGAGCATGTGAGGGCACCCAGGTCGCTCGCGTAACGTGCTCGGGTGCTCTCCCGCCGTCACGCCGCCCCCGCTGCGCTGCCCGCCCTGCTGCTCGCCGCGGCCCTCGCCCTGACCGGATGCTCCAGCGGCAGCGGTGACGCCCAGGACGCGGCGAGCTCGGCCGCCACCAGCACGGACACCCCCAGCGGCGCCGTGACGCCCAGCGGGGACTTCGGCGCCGTGACCGTCACGGACCCGGCGGCGGGCTCCACGGTCCCGACCGTCTCGGTGCCGCCGCCCCTGTCGGTGGCCGAGACCACGACCCGCGTGCTCACGCCGGGCACGGGCCAGGGCGCGGCGGAGGGCGATGTCGTGACCGTCGACTTCGTCGGGGTCAACGGCACCACCGGCGAGGTCTTCGGCAGCAGCGCCTTCAGCGACTCCCAGCCGCCGGTGTCGTTCGTGCTCGGCGGCGGCGTCATCCCCGGTTTCGTCAAGGCCCTCACCGGAGCGCAGCCCGGCAGCCGCGTCCTCGCGGCGGTGACCCCGGCTGACGGCTACGGCCCGCAGGGCGGCCTGGCGCAGGCGAACATCGGCGCCGAGGACACGCTCGTCTACCTCATCGACGTGAAGTCGGTGGCGCCCGGTTACGCCTCGGGCGAGGCGGTCGACCCGTCCACGTTCCCCGCGGGTCTGCCGACGGTCGAGGTCGACCCCTCCACGCACGTGCCGACCATCAGGGTCGACCCGGCGGCGACCCCACCGTCGCAGCTGGTCTCCCAGGTGCTCGTCAAGGGCGCCGGCGCCCCCGTCGCCGCGGGCCAGACGCTCACCGTCCAGTACACCGGTGTGACCTGGAGCACCGGGGAGGTCTTCGACTCCTCCTGGACCAAGGGCACCCCCTTCACCTTCCAGCAGGGCGGCCAGGTCATCGACGGCTGGAACGAGGGCCTGCTGGGCGTCCCGGTGGGCAGCCAGGTGCTGCTGGTGGTGCCGCCGGACAAGGGCTACGGCGACGCCGAGCAGGGCTCCATCCCCGCGGGGTCGACCCTCGTGTTCGTCGTCGACGTGCTCAGCGCCGGCTAGGGCAGAGTGATCCCATGAGCAACCCCAGCGACAGCACCCAGCGCCCCGAGGTCGACCCGCCCGAGGGCCCGGCCCCCACCGAGCTCGTCATCACCGACATCACCGTCGGTGACGGCGACGAGGCCACCCCCGGCGCCACCGTCACCACCCACTACGTGGGCGTCACCCACTCCACCGGCGAGCAGTTCGACGCCTCCTGGGACCGCGGCGAGCCGCTGAGCTTCCGCGTCGGCGTCGGCCAGGTCATCAAGGGCTGGGACGACGGCCTGCTCGGCATGCGCGTCGGCGGCCGCCGACGCCTCGAGATCCCCTCGCACCTGGCCTACGGCAAGCGCGGCGCCGGCGGCGTCATCGGCCCGGACGAGGCCCTCGTCTTCGTGGTCGACCTCGTCGGCGTCCGCTGACCCGTCCCGCCAGCTGCACCTGAGCAGCAGCTCCACCTGACCGACCGCTCCCCTCACGCCCGGGCTCCCCGGGTGTGAGGGGAGTGTTCACACGGCGTCACACAGCAGCACCGGAACGCAACACGGCGTCCCTAGCGTCGCCGTCATGTCGCACGACACCCGCGCCACCCGCGCCGCAGCGCCCGACCGCCTCGAGGTGGTCACCACGCCCGACGCTGCGCCGACCAGCGCCGTCGGCACCATCGACGCCCCGCGGCCCGGCCGCTGGGTCGACGTCTGGAACCCGGAGGACCACGCCCAGTGGGAGGGCGGCGGCCGCGCCGTCGCCCGCCGGAACCTGTGGTGGTCCATCGCGGCCGAGTTCCTCGGCTTCACCGTCTGGCAGCTGTGGTCGATCGCCACGCCGGTGCTCATCGCCGCCGGCTACCCGATCACCGTGAACCAGGCGCTGTGGCTCACCGCGGTGCCCGTCCTGGTGGGCGCCACGATGCGCTTCCCGTACTCCTTCGCCGTCGCCAGGTTCGGCGGGCGCAACTGGACGATCGTCTCCGCACTGCTGCTCGTCATCCCGTGCCTCGGGCTCGTCTACGTGGCGAACAACCCCGGCACCCCGTTCTGGCTGATGCTGACCATCGCCGCGACCGCGGGCCTGGGCGGCGGCAACTTCGCCTCCTCGATGAGCAACATCTCCTTCTTCTTCCCCGAGAAGGAGAAGGGCGCCGCGCTCGGGCTGAACGCCGCCGGCGGCAACATCGGCGTGGCCGTCATCCAGTTCGTCACGCCGTTCCTCGTGGTGGCCGGCGTCGCCGCGAGCACCGCCCGGCCCGCGTACATCCTCATCCCGCTGGTGCTGCTGGCCGCCTTCGGCGCCTGGCGGTTCATGGACAACCTGTCCCAGGCCAAGGCCGACGGCGAGGCGTGGAAGCTGGCGGCGCGCACCCGCCACACCTGGATCGTGTCGCTGCTCTACATCGGCACCTTCGGCTCGTTCATCGGCTACGCCGCGGCGTTCCCGCTCCTGCTCAAAACCCAGTTCCCCGAGGTGAACCTCGGCATCGCCTTCCTCGGCGCGCTCGTCGGGTCCCTGGCCCGCCCCTGGGGCGGCAAGCTCGCCGACCGCGTGGGCGGCGCTCGCGTCAGCATCGCCGCCTACGCCGTCCTCGCCCTCGGCGCGGCCGGGGCCGTGCTGGCGCTGCAGCTGGCGAGCCTCCCGCTCTTCTTCGGGGCGTTCATGGTGCTCTTCGTGGCCAGCGGCATCGGCAACGGCTCCACGTACCGCATGATCCCGGCGATCTTCCGCGGCCGGACCTCCACGGACGACGTCGAGGGCATGGTCCGCGCCAAGCGCATCGCCTCCGCCTGCATCGGCATCTCGGCCGGCATCGGCGCCTACGGCGGCTTCCTCGTGAACCGCGGCTTCGCCACCTCCACCGCCGAGTTCGGCTCGCTCCAGCCGGCGCTGTGGACCTTCGTGGGCTTCTACGTGCTGTGCATCGCGGTGACCTGGGCGGTCTACGCCCGCAAGGGCGCCCTGGGCCTGAGCGAGCGGATCTGAGCTCGTCCGTGAACACCGTGCTCCTCTCCACGCCCGTCGTCCGGTCCGGCGCTGGCAGCAGCCGGCGTCCGGCCCGGACGACGACGCGCACCCACTGCCCCTACTGCTCGCTGCAGTGCGGCATCCTCCTCACCGCCGGCGGGCGGCCCGCCACCCTCGAGCCCGACCCCGACTTCCCGACGAACCGGGGCGGCCTCTGCTCCAAGGGGTGGACGGCGCACGAGCTGCTCGACCACCCCGACCGGCTGCTCACCCCGCTGGTCCGCGCCGTCCCCGGCGACCGCACCTCTCCGCTCGTCGAGGCCACCTGGGAGGAGGCCCTCGACCGCGTCGTCGCCGCGGTCACCGGCACGCAGACCCGCCACGGCCGCGACGCCGTGGGCGTCTTCGGCGGCGGCGGCCTCACCAACGAGAAGGCGTACGCCCTGGGCAAGCTCGCCCGGGTGGCGCTGCGCACCAGCGCCATCGACTACAACGGCCGGTTCTGCATGAGCAGCGCCGCCGCGGCGATGAACCGGGTGTTCGGGGTCGACAGGGGGCTGCCGTTCCCGCTCGCCGACCTCGCCGAGGCCGACGCCATCATGATCACCGGTGGCAACCCCGCCGCCACGATGCCCCCCGCGATGCAGCACTTCGACGCCGCCCGTGCCCGCGGCGCCTCGCTCGTCGTCGTCGACCCGCGCCGCACCCCGACGGCTGCGGCGGCCGCCGCGCAGGGCGTGCACCTGGCGCCCGTCCCGGGCACCGACCTGCCCCTCCTGCTGGGCATGCTCCACGTGGCCGTGCGCGACGGGTTCGTCGACCGCGAGTACGTCGAGGCCCGCACCACCGGGTTCGACGCCGCCGCAGCGGCGGCCGCCCAGTGGTGGCCGGAGCGCGTGGAGCGGACCACCGGCGTCCCCGAGGGCGACCTGCGCCGCGCCGTGAGGCTGCTGGCCGACGCCTCCCGCCGCGGCGGTGCCGTCGTGCTGTCGGGCCGTGGTGCCGAGCAGCACGCCAACGGGACCGACACCGTGCTCGCCCAGGCCAACCTCGCCCTGGCCCTCGGGCTGCCGGGCCGTCCGGGCTCCGGGTTCGGCACCATGACCGGGCAGGGCAACGGCCAGGGCGGCCGCGAGCACGGCCTGAAGGCCGACCAGCTGCCCGGCTACCGGTCCATCTCCGACCCCGCCGCCCGCGCCCACGTCGCCGGCGTCTGGGGCGTCGACCCGTCGGTGCTGCCCGGCCCGGGGCGTTCCGCCTACGAGATGCTCGACGCGCTGGGGACCGACGGCGGGGTGCGCACCCTGCTGCTGCTCGCCTCCAACCCCGTGGTCTCCGCCCCGGACGCCGAGCGCGTGCGCCGCCGGCTGGCGGCGCTCGACCACCTGGTCGTCGTCGACTTCTTCCTGTCCGAGACCGCGGCCCTGGCCGACGTCGTGCTGCCCACGGCCCAGTGGGCCGAGGAGGCCGGCACGATGACGAACGTCGAGGGGCGGGTCATCCTCCGGCGGCGCGCGCTGGCGCCCCCCGACGGCGTCCGCGACGACCTCGAGCTGCTCAACGCCCTCGCCCGCCGCCTGGACCTGCCCGCGGGGCTGGACGCCGACGCGGCGTTCCCCACCGACCCCGAGGCCGTGTTCACCGAGCTGCGCTGCGCCAGCGCGGGCGGGCGCGCCGACTACTCGGGGATCAGCTACGAGCGCCTCGACGCCGAGCAGGGCGTCTTCTGGCCCTGCCCCGAGGTGGAGGACGGCGAGCACCCGGGCACCCCGCGGCTGTTCGCCCAGACCTTCCCCACGCACGACGGGCGGGCCCAGTGCGCCGTCGTCAGGTACACCCCCCGCGCCGAGCGGCCCGGGCAGGAGTTCCCGTACGTGCTCACCACCGGCCGCACGATGGCGCAGTACCAGTCCGGCGCCCAGACGCGGCGGGTGCGGCAGCTGGTCGTGGCCGAGCCCGACGCCCGCGCCGAGGTGCACCCCGACCTCGCCCGGCGCCACGGCGTGGCCGACGGCGACCTCGTGCGGCTCACCACCCGCCGCGGCACCGCGCTGTTCCGCGCCCGCGTCACCCGCGACATCACCGCCGGGACGGTCTTCGTGCCGTTCCACTGGGGCGGGATGTCGGTCGCCAACGCCCTCACCGACACCCGCCTGGACCCCGTGAGCCGCATGCCGGAGTTCAAGGCGTGCGCCGTGCGCCTGGAGCGCCACGACCCCGACGACGCAGACCCGGACGCCGTCGACCTTCGCCGTGAACCGACCCGAGGAGATGCCCGATGAGCTCGACCTTCCGCTTCCTGCAGGGGGTCTTCCCCGTCACCGGGCAGGGCCTGGACAAGCACGAGCTGCTCGACGGGTCCCTGACCCACACGGTGGCCGAGGGCCGCCGCGCCCAGGTGCTGTACGTGCGTGGAGGCAACTCCAGCGACGAGCTGGTGGTCCTCGTGCTGGTGCGCGACGGGGTCCCGATGCGCTGGTTCCCGATCGGCGCCAAGGGTGACGTGCACGTGCCGCTGCGGGTGGTGGAGGACGTCGAGGCCGGTGAGGTGCTCGAGCTGCACGTCGCGGCGCCCACCGGCGTGGTGGGCAGCGTCGTCGTCGACCTCGGCCTCGTCGAGATCTGAGGAGGGGACCGGTGCACATGACGAAGGACGTCGGCAAGCGCCGCCTGGTGCTGGTGGGCAACGGCATGGCCGGGGCCCGCCTGCTGGAGGAGCTGCTGGAGCGCGGCGCGTCGGAGCAGTTCCAGGTCACCGTCTTCGGTGACGAGCCGTACGGCAACTACAACCGGATCATGCTCTCGCACGTGCTCGCGGGGGAGGACGGCGAGGAGTCGATCTACCTCAACGAGCTGGGCTGGTACGCCGACAACGGCATCGAGCTGCGCTCGGGGGTGCGCGTCGAGGACGTCGACCTGCCGGCCCGCGAGGTCGTCGACGCCGACGGCGGGCGCACCCCGTACGACGTGCTCGTGATCGCGACCGGGTCGTCGCCGCACTTCCCGCCGATGGACGGGCTGCGCCGCGAGGACGGCTCCCTGCTGCCGGGGGTCTCGGGCTTCCGGAGCCTGGACGAGACGCGCGCCATGTTGGAGGAGGCCCGCTCCGGGGCGCACGAGCGCGCCGTCGTCATCGGCGGCGGCCTGCTGGGCCTGGAGGCGGCCAAGGGCCTGCAGAACCACGGCCTCGACGTCACGGTCGTCCACTCCCCGGCGCACCTGATGAACCAGCAGCTCGACGCCGACGCGGGCGCCGTGCTGCGGCGCTCGATCGAGGAGGCGGGCATCACCGTGGTGACGGGGGCCCGCACCACGGGGCTGACGGCGTGCACGGAGAAGGGCCGGGTCTCCGGCGTGGTCCTCAAGGACGGGCGCGTCTTCGAGGCCGACATGGTCGTCGTGACCGCCGGCATCCGCCCGAACACCGACGTCGGCCTGCGCGCCGGCCTGGTGGTGGAGCGCGGGATCGTGGTCGACGACCAGATGCTCTGCGTGGACCAGGCCCGGACGACGGCGGGGCCCTCCGCCGTCTACGCGCTCGGGGAGTGCGCCCAGCACCGCGGGGAGACCTACGGCCTGGTCGCGCCCCTGTGGGAGCAGGCCGCGGTGCTGGCCGACGTGCTCACGGGCGCCGACCCGGACGCCGCCTACCACGGCAGCCGGACCTCGACGAAGCTCAAGGTGGCCGGTGTCGACGTCGCCGCCATCGGCCAGTCGGGCCCGGAGCACCCCGACGACGAGCACGTCGTCTTCTCCGACGTGCGCCGGGGGCTCTACCAGTCCGTCGTCGTGCGCGACGGCCGCCTGGTCGGCGCGACCCTCCTGGGCGACACCCGCAAGACCGCCGCGCTGCAGCAGGTCTTCGACCGGGGGCTGCCGCTGCCCGAGCAGCGCGTCGAGCTGCTCTTCGACGTCGGCGCCACGACCGAGGGGTCCGTGGAGGACCTCGCGGACGACGCCCAGGTCTGCAACTGCAACGGCGTCACCAAGGGAGACATCTGCGGCGCCGTGGCGGGGGGCTGCTCCAGCGTCAAGGGCGTCATGGACGCCACCCGCGCCGGCAAGGGCTGCGGCTCCTGCAAGGACGTCGTCGGCAAGATCGTCGAGCACGCCGTCGCCGCCGGCGGTGGCGCGCTCACCGAGGACCCGTCCGTCCACTGGTACGTGCCCGGCGTCCCGCTGCGCAAGGACGAGCTGGTCGCGGCCGTCCGCGCCCAGCACCTCACGTCGGTGTCGCAGGTCTTCGCGGCGCTCGCCCCCGGCGGCGCCGAGGATGCGAAGTCGAAGATGGGCCTGACCTCCCTGCTGCGCACCCTGTGGCCCGAGGAGTTCGTCGACGAGCGCGACGCCAGGTACATCAACGACCGCGTCCACGCCAACATCCAGCGCGACGGCACCTTCAGCGTGGTCCCGCAGATGAAGGGCGGCGTCACCACCCCCGAGCAGCTGCGCAAGATCGCCGACGTCGCCGAGAAGTACGGCGTCGGGATGCTCAAGGTCACCGGCGGCCAGCGCATCGACATGCTCGGCGTGAGGAAGGAGGACCTCCCGAAGGTGTGGGAGGACCTCGACATGCCCTCCGGGTACGCCTACGGCAAGTCGATGCGCACGGTGAAGACCTGCGTCGGCACCGACTTCTGCCGCTTCGGCCTGGGCGACTCCACCGCCCTGGGCATCGCCATCGAGGAGCGCTTCCAGGGGATCGAGACCCCCGCCAAGCTCAAGCTCGGCGTGGTCGGCTGCCCCCGCAATTGCGCCGAGGCGTACGTCAAGGACGTCGGCGTCGTGGCCATCGGCGGCGGGAGGTGGGAGGTCTACGTCGGGGGCGCCGCCGGCGCCTCGGTGCGCAAGGGCGACCTGCTCGCCACCGTCGACTCACCCGAGGCCGTCATCGAGCTCACCGGACGGTTCATCCAGTTCTACCGGACCTGGGGCAACTGGCTGGAGCGCACCTACGACTTCGTGCCCCGCCTGTCGATCGAGCGGGTCCGGCTGGTGCTGGTCGAGGACTCCGACGGGATGTGCGCGCAGCTCGACGCGGAGATCGAGGCCGCCTGCGCCGCCTACCGCGACCCGTGGAAGGAGCGCGACGCCCCCGACGCCCCGGGCCGCTTCTCCGCACCGGCGCTGCCCCTGCTCCCGCTGCCGGTGGTCCCGCGGCGCCCGATGGGCGCCCCCGGAGGCACCCCCCGCGAGCAGCTGCCCGTCGAGATCGTCATGCCGAACGAGGAGGCCGTCGTGTCCGGAGCGATGGCAGGAGCCCAGCAGTGACCGCGACGACGACCAGCGGGACGACGGCGGGCGTGCGGGTCGCGGCGCTCGCGGAGATCCCCCCCGGGGAGGGGCGCGCGTACGTCGTCCCGACCGGTGCCGGTGAGGTGCAGGTGGCGGTGTTCCACCACCGCGACGGCCGCGTCTCCGCCGTCGACGCCGTCTGCCCCCACTCCGGGGGGCCGCTGGCCGACGGGCAGATCGACTCCTGCGTGGTGGTCTGCCCGCTGCACCTGAACACCTGGGACCTGCGCACGGGGGCGTCCACCTCCGGCCAGGCCCCCGTGCGGGTCCACGGGGTCGCCGTGGACGACGACGGCGGGGTGCGCGTCACCCCCCGGTGACCGCGTCCGGTGCTCGGGGGAAGCAACACGGGTGGTCACCGAGCGCAACACCGCCGCAACACGGCGGGGGCACGCTCGGGACGTGGACCACCCGTACCCGCTGCACCTGGACCTGAGCGGTCGCCGCGCCGTCGTCGTCGGTGGCGGGCCCGTGGGCGCCCGGCGCGCCCGCGAGCTGGTCTCCGCCGGTGCCGACGTCCTCCTCGTCGCCCCGCAGGCGTGCGAGGAGGTCGTCGCGATGGCCGACGCCGGCGACCTCGCCTGGCGGCAGGGCCGCTGGTGCGCCACCGACCTGGACGGCGCCTGGCTCGTCCACACCGCCACCGGCGACGCCCGCACCGACGACGCCGTGGCCGCCGAGGCCACCTCGCGCCGGACCTGGTGCGTGCGCGCCTCCCGCACCGAGGGCGACGCGCGCACCCGCGCCTGGACCCCCGCGGTGGTCCGCCAGGACGACGTCGTCATCTCCGTCACCGCCGGGGGAGACCCGAGGCGCTCCGCCGCCCTGCGCGACGGCGTCCGCCTCGGCCTCAGCTCCGGTGCGCTGCCGCTGCGCCGCCACCGCCGCCCCTCGGCCGACCACGACCGAGGGGGGCTGGGACGCGTCACCCTCGTCGGCGGCGGCCCCGGCGACGCCTCCCTGATCACCCTGGCCGGACGCCGCGCGCTCGCGGAGGCCGACGTCGTCGTCGTCGACAGGCTCGCGCCCCGCGCCCTCCTGGACGAGCTCGACGCCGACGTCGAGGTCGTCGACGTCGGCAAGGCCCC
Organism: Actinomycetales bacterium; assembly: GCA_022701985.1. GTDB lineage: Bacteria > Actinomycetota > Actinomycetes > Actinomycetales > Quadrisphaeraceae > Quadrisphaera. The sequence continues at coordinate 14,864 of JAKONK010000127.1, read as the reverse complement.
CGACCACCACCCCGTGCCCCAGCGCGAGATCGAGCGGGTGCTGGTCGACCGCGCCCTGCGCGGCCTGCGCGTGGTGCGCCTCAAGGGGGGAGACGGCTACGTCTTCGGCCGCGGCGCCGAGGAGGCCGCCGCCTGCCGCGCCGCCGGCATCACCGTCGACGTCGTCCCCGGCATCACCAGCGCGCTCGCGGTGCCCGCCGCCGCCGGCATCCCCGTCACCCACCGCGGCGTGGCCCGCTCGGTCACGGTGATGACCGGCCACGAGGTCCTCGGCGACGACGAGCTGCTCGACCTCGCCGCCCAGACCGCCCGCGGCGGCACCCTCGTGGTGCTCATGGGCGTCTCCCGCCTGCCCGAGCTCGCCGCCGGCCTCGCGGCCCAGGGAGCCGACCCCGACCTGCCCGTCGCCCTCGTCGAGAGCGGCTGCACCCCCGAGCAGCGGACCACCACCGCCACCCTCGCCACCGCCGCGCAGGTCGCGCAGAGCCGGGGGGTGCGCGCCCCGGCCGTCATCGTCATCGGGCTCGTCGCCGCGATGGCGCACCCGACCCCGCAGCAGCCCACCCCGGTGGTCGACCTGCGCACCAGGGCCACCACCCGGCCACCGGCCCACGCGCCCGCGCCGGAACCGGCGCAGGAACCCGTGCGGTGAGCACCACCCCCACGAGCACCACCAGCGAGCTCGACCCCACCCAGCTGCTCGGCGCCACCATCGGCGTCACCAGCCACCGCCGCTCCGACGAGCTCATCGCCACCTTCACCCGCCGCGGCGCCGACGTCGTCCACGCCCCCACCATGCGCATCGTCCCCATCACCGAGGACGCCGACCTCCTCACCGCCACCCGCGCCGCCATCGCCGACCCGCCCGACGTCCTCGTCGTCACCACCGCCATCGGCCTGCGCGGCTGGCTCTCCGCCGCCGAGGCCCACGGCCTCGACGAGGCCCTCGTCACCGCGCTCGCGGGCACCCGGGTGCTGGCCCGCGGCCCCAAGGCCCGCGGAGCCGTCCGCGCGGCGGGCCTGTCCGAGGCGTGGACCGCCGCCAGCGAGCAGACCGCCGAGGCCGTCGAGCACCTCCTCGCCCAGGGCGTCGCCGGGCGGTCGGTGCTCGTGCAGCTGCACGGCGCCCACACCCAGGGGGCCCTGGACGAGCTCGAGCCCCTGCGCGCCGCCGGCGCCGACCTGCGCACCGTCTCGGTGTACCGCTGGGAGCCCCCCGACGACCCGGGCGCCGTCGACGGGCTCGTCGACGCCCTCGCGGCCCGCAGCCTCGACGCCGTCACCTTCACCTCCGCCCCCGGGGCCGTCGCGCTGCTGGAGGCGGCCGACCGCCGCGGCCGGCTGCCCGAGGTGCTGGCCGCGATGGGGGACGGCTCGCCGGGGGGCGCGGTCGTCTGCTGCGCCGTCGGCGACGTCACCGCCGCCCCGCTGCGCGAGCTCGGCGTGGAGCCCCTGGTGCCCGAGCGCTGGCGCCTGGGCGCCCTCATGCGGTGCCTGTCCGCCCACCTGGGGGCCCACCCGCGCGCCCGGGTGGTGACCCCGGCCGGTGAGCTGGTCGTCCGCGCCCGCGGCGCCGTGCTCGACGGCCGCCTCCTCGAGCTGGCCCCCGGGGCGCTCGCCGTGCTGGCCCACCTGGCGGTCGACCCGGGACGGGTGGCCAGCCGCACCGAGCTGCTCCGCGCGCTGCCGGCCGCCACCGACGGGCACGCCGTGGAGGTGGCCGTGGCCCGGCTGCGCTCCTCCCTGACCGCCCAGGCCCCCTCCGGCGGTGCGCTGGTCCGGACCGTGGTGAAGCGGGGCTACGCCCTGGACGTCGCGTGAGCACCCCGGTGCTGGTCGCGGTCTCCCACGGCACCCGCTCCACCACCGGGCGGCGCACCGTCGCCCAGCTCCGCCTCGCCGTGGCCGCCCAGCGCCCCGGCGTCCGGGTGCTCGCGGCGCACGTCGACGTGCAGAAGCCCGCCCTGGACGACGTCGTCGCCCGGCTCGCGGCCGAGGGGACGGCGCACGTCGTGGTGCCGCTGCTGCTGTCGACCGGCTACCACGTGCGCTCCGACGTCGCCTCGGCCGTCCGGGCCGCGCGGGCGCTCGGGGCCGCCTCGCGGGCCGCCGCCGCGCTCGGTCCCGACGACGCCCTGGTCGAGGTGCTCCTGGACCGCCTCGCCGCGGCCGGCGGCCGCGACGACGACGCCCTGGTGGTGCTGGCCGCCGGCTCGCTCGCCGCCCGCGCGGTCGCCGACGTCGAGGCCGTGCTCGAGGCGGTCCGCGCGCGCCGACCCCCCGGCGCCGGCCCCGTCACCGCCGCCTACTCCTCGGCGCAGACCCCCACCGCGGCGCAGGCGTGCGCCGACCTGCGGGCGGCCCACCCCGGCCGGCGCGTGGCGGTGGCCCCCTACCTGCTCGCGCCGGGGGTCTTCTCCCAGCGGCTCGCCGGCCTGCTGGACGAGGGGCTGGCCGACGTCGTGGCCCCCACCCTGTGCGACGACGGCGACGTCGACCCCCGCCTCGCGGCGCTGGCCCTGCGCCGCTACGACGAGGCGCTGAGCCCGGTCGTCAGCCCGCTGGCTGCCGCTCGATGAAGTCGGCCATGCCCGGGACGGTGAACGCCACCACCCCGTGCTCGGGGGCGTAGACCAGCCCCTTGGCGATCAGGCTGGCCCGGGCGGGCCCCAGGCTCGCGACCTTGCGCCCCAGCCGGGCGGCCACCTCGCCCGAGGGCGTGCCGGCGTCGCCGTCGGCGGCCATCGCGCGCAGGTAGGCCTGCTCGGCGCCGGTGGCGCGGTCCCAGCGGGAGCGGAAGAAGCCGTCGTCGAGGGCGGCGCGACCGCGGGCGGCGCCCACGCGGGCATCGGCGTGGGCGATGGTGTCGCCCTGGGCCTCGTTCCAGCACTCCTGCCCGAACTGCTGCAGGAAGTACGGGTAGCCGCCGGTGGCGGCCACCACCAGCTCGACGGCGCCGTCGGTCCAGTGGACGCCCTCGGCCACCGCGGGGGCGACGAGGGCCTCGACGGCCGCGTCGGGGGTCAGCTGCTCGATCCGCTCGTAGACGAAGAGCCGCTCCGCGTACGACTTGGCCTCGGCCAGCACCCGCGGCAGGCTCGGCAGGCCGGCCAGGGCGACCAGGACCGGCCAGTCCTGCTGGCCCGCGGCGTGCGCGACGGCGCACAGGGCCGCCAGCTCGGCGGGGGTGGCGTCCTGGGCCTCGTCGACCAGCAGCGCGAGCCCGCCGCCGTCCTCGGCGGCGCCGGCGGCGACGTCGCGCACCAGCTTGGCGAGGTCGGCCTCGAGGACCCCGGTGTCGGCGCCCCCGCCCCCCACCTCGCCGAGGTCGACCCCGAAGTTCCAGGTGCCGGCGGTGTCGTAGGAGGCCTTGAAGCTCAGCGCGGTGCGCAGGGCGGCCAGCAGCCGGCGGCCGGCGCTGGGGCGGGCCCGGTCGACCAGGGGCGCGTGCAGGGCCTCTCCGACGGCCCCGCGCAGCCCGGCGCCGCCCGCGGCCGGGCCGGAGCCGGCGCCCGCCTCGACCTGGGCCACCACCCAGCCGCGCTGGGCGGCGGCGGTGCGGAAGCTCGACAGCAGCACCGTCTTGCCGACGCCGCGCAGGCCGTACAGCACCACCGGCTGCGCGGTGCGGCCGCGCTCGACCCTGTCGAGGCCGACCCGCCACGCCTCCCGCTGCCGGTCGCGGCCCACCAGGGCCGCCGGGGTGCGCCCGGCGCCCGGGGCGTAGGGGTTGGCCACGGCGTCCACGCGCCGATGGTAGGTGTAGGGACCTGTAGGGCCGTGTAGCGGATCACTACACCGCCCTACAGATCCCTACACACGCGGGTGCTCCGCCGGTCCCGATGGGAGGTCCGCTGCTAGCCTCCCAGCGTGGCTGGAGGCGCGGCAGGTGCGGGAGACCGCCGGACGGAGCGCCTGCTGAACCTGGTCATCGCCCTGCTCTCGACCCGCACCTGGCTCTCGAAGGAGCAGATCCGCCGGGCCGTGCCCCAGTACGAGGACTGCGCCACCACCGAGGCGTTCGACAGGATGTTCGAGCGAGACAAGGAGGAGCTGCGCGAGCTGGGCGTGCCCCTGGTCACCGGCTCCGCCTCGGCGTGGTTCGACGACGAGCAGGGCTACCGCGTCGACCGCGACGCCTACGCGCTGCCCGAGGTCTCCTTCACCGCGGCCGAGCTCGCCGTCCTGTCGCTGGCCGCGCGCGTGTGGGCCCAGGCCAGCCTCGCCGGGCCCGCCGCCCGCGCCCTGACCAAGCTGCGCGCCCTCGGCGTCGAGGTCGACGAGCAGTCGCTGATCGGCGTCGAGCCGCGGGTCCGCACCGCCGAGCCCGCCTTCGAGCCGCTGTACGCCGCCGCCCGCGACCGCCAGCGCGTCACCTTCACCTACCGCACCGCCGGCACCGGCGACCCGGCCCGCCGCAGCGTCCAGCCCTGGCAGGTCACCTCCTGGCACGGCCACTGGTACCTGGTCGGCCACGACCTCGACCGCGGCGCGCCCCGCGTGTTCCGCCTCTCCCGCGTCGAGGGCGCCGTGCGCCGCAGCGGGCCCGCGGGCGCCTACGAGGTCCCCGACGACGTCGACGGGCGCGCCATGATCGCCCGCGTGGCCGCCGGGGCCCGCGACGGCGAGCCCCGCACCGCCCGGCTGCGCCTGGCCGGGGGAGCGGCGGGCCAGCTGCGCCTGCGCGCCCGGGTCCCGGCGGCCTCCGCGGGAGAGGCCGTCGAGGCCGAGGTCACCTTCACCGACGTCGAGGAGCTCGCCGCCACCGTGGCCGCCGCCGCACCGCACGCCGTCGCCCTGGCCCCCGACGACCTGCGCGAGGCCGTGGTCCGCCGCCTGCGCGGCGTGCTGGAGGCGCACGCGTGAGGCGGCCCAGGCCGCCGGTGCAGCCCTCGGCCGCCGACCGCCTCTCCCGGCTGCTCGCGATGGTCCCGTGGGTGCTGGAGCACCAGGGGGCGCCCCTGGAGGAGGTCGCCGACAGGTTCGGCATCACCACCGACCAGCTGGTGAAGGACCTCGAGCTCCTCTTCGTCTGCGGCACCCCGGGCCACCTGCCCGACGACCTCATCGAGGCCGACTGGGAGGGCGGGCGCCTCCACATCGGCAACGCCGAGGCCATCGCCCGGCCCCTGCGCCTCGGCATCGACGAGGCCCTCGCCCTGATCACGGGCCTGCGCACGCTCATCGACGTCCCCGGCTTCGCCGGCGAGCAGGACCGCGAGGCCCTCACCGGGGCCCTGGCCAAGCTCACCGAGGCCGCCGGCGAGGCCGCCCACGCCTCCCGAGCGCTCAGCGTCGACCTCACCCGCGACAGCGCCCCCGACGAGGGCAGCGAGGTGCTGTCCACCGCCCGTGAGGCGCTGCGCCACCCCGCCGGCCGCCGCCGGCTGCGCCTGCACTACCTCGTGCCCTCGCGCGACGAGACCACCGAGCGCGACGTCGACCCGATGCGCCTGCTGACCGTCGACGGCCGCTGGTACCTCGAGGGCTGGTGCCACCGGGCCGGCGGCGTGCGGATGTTCCGCGTCGACAGGATCGTCACCGCCGAGGTGCTCGACGCCGACGGCACCCCGCCCGAGCAGGCCGTGGCCCGCGACGTCGACGACGGCCTCTTCACCCCCGGCGAGGACGACCTCGTCGTCACCCTCGAGCTCGACGCCCAGGCGCGGTGGCTGCTGGAGCACGTCCCGGTGGAGTCCGTCGAGGAGCTGGACGAAGCCGGCGGCCAGGGGCGCGCGAGGGTCCGGCTGCGCACCGCCGACGACCGGTGGCTCCGCCGCCTGCTGCTGCCGCTGGGCGGCGCCGCGGTCGTCGTCGACCCGCCCGAGGTGGCCGAGGGGCTGGCCCGGGCCGCGCGCACGGCGCTGGAGGCGCACCTGGCGGTCACCCGGGCGGAGCAAGCGCCGGGCTGAGCGGTCAAGGCCGCGCGGCTCGGTCCCGATCAGGTCTGTGTCAGCCCCTGCGGAGCGGGGGCGCACCACGACCGGAAGGACCCGCGCACCATGACCACGATCAAGGCCTCGTGCCCCACCTGCGGCGACGTCGAGCTGACCCCGCCCCAGGTGCGCCTCGTGGTGTGCACGGTCTCGGCGTGGAGCTTCTACGCGTTCCACTGCCCCGAGTGCGCCGAGGAGGTGCGCAAGCACGCCACGGACGACGTCGTGCGCCTGCTGACCACCGGCGGCGTGCCCGCGGAGCACTGGGCGGTGCCGGCCGAGGTGCTCGAGGAGCACGCGGGCGCCTCCATCAGCTGGGACGACGTCCTCGACTTCACCCTCGCGCTGGAGGACACCGACGTGCTGGCGGCCATCGCCGGCGCCGTGCCCACCACGCGCCACCTCGCCTGAGGCTCCTGCTCCGACGAACCCGGACCCACCACTAGCCTGCTGCGATGGGCTGGTGGTGGGTCGCGGTGTACCTGGGGCTGGGGCTGGCGGGTCTCGTCGTGCTCGGCGTCCTCGCCTGGGGGGTGGTCCGCAAGGGCCTCGCCGTCCTCGCCGCGCTGGGGGAGGCGTCCGCCCGCGCGGGTGAGCTCATGGCCCAGGTGGAGCACCTCCCGACCCAGAAGCCGGCGCACAGCGTCATGGACGACCCGTACGCCCTGCGCGCCCAGCGCCGCGCCGAGCAGGCGAAGCTGCGCAAGCGGCGGGCGCGCCGCGTGGCCGCGCTGCGCGAGGGCCGCAGGGAGCAGCTGCGGGTGCGCCGGGCGCAGCAGCCCGTCGGCTGACCGCGGGCTGACAGCGACCTCCCAGGCGACTCCGGTCGAGAGCGGGTCGGCCCGGGCAGCCGCGGGGTTACAGTGAGGCGACCCCACAACGGAGGTGGAACGTGCGTGCGATCTTCGACAACCCCGCCCTGCTGATCGTCCTGATCCTGCTGGTGGTGCTGCTCTTCGGCGCCAAGCGCCTGCCCGACGCCGCGCGCAGCATCGGACGCTCGATGCGCATCTTCAAGTCCGAGGTCAAGGAGATGAAGGACGACGACCGCCGTCCCACCTCCGACGACACCGAGGCCCGCAGCACCGGCTCGCCGTCCCGCCCGCTCGAGGGTCGCGTCGTCGACGACGCCCGCCCGGGCGAGCAGCACACCGAGCGCCCTTCCGAGCACCGCCACAGCGCCTGAGCGCGCTGGCGCCCACCCACGGCTGACCGAGGCTGACCGCGTGGCCACCGAGACCCCGCCCCGCCCCTCCCGCAAGGGCAGGGGCGGCAAGGACCCCGAGGGGCGCATGCCCCTGCGCGCCCACCTGCTGGAGCTGCGCAAGCGCGTCGTCCTGGCGGGTGTCGCGGTCCTCCTCGGCGCCGTGGCGGGCTGGTTCCTGTACGACCCGGTCCTCAACTACATCACCGCGCCGATCCAGCGGCTCCAGGACGCCGGCCAGGACATCGCGATCAACTTCGTCGGCGTCGGCACGGCGTTCGACCTGAAGATCAAGATGTCGATCTGGATCGGCGTCATCATCTCCTCGCCGATGTGGATCTACCAGCTCTGGGCGTTCATCACCCCCGGGCTCACCAAGAAGGAGCGGCGGTACGCGCTCGGCTTCGTCGCCGCCGCCGTCCCGCTGTTCCTCGCCGGGGTCTGGCTGTCGAGCCTGTTCATCCCCAACGTGGTCACCTTCTTCACCGCCTTCACCCCCGTCGACGGCGCCAACTACATCGCCGCCGACGTCTACCTGGGCTTCGTGATGCGCACGGTGCTGGCCTTCGGCGCCGCCTTCCTGCTGCCGGTGGTGCTCGTCGGCCTCAACCTCGCCGGGCTCGTGTCGGGCCGGGCCGTGCTCAAGGCCTGGCGCTGGGTCACGGTCCTCTGCTTCACGTTCGCCGCCATCGCGACGCCGACGCCGGACATCCTGGCCATGTTCATGCTGGCCACCCCGATGATGCTGCTCTTCGGCGTCGCCATCGCCATCTGCATGGCGAACGACAAGCGCCGCGCCAAGGGGGAGCCGCAGTACGCGGGCCTGTCCGACGACGAGGCCAGCGCCCTCTAGCCCTCGACCGCGACGCGCGGTCCGCTGTCGGCCGCGCCGCATAGGCTCGGTGCATGGCAACTCCAGCGGAGCGGTTCGCCGCGGCCCGCACCCGGCAGCAGCGCGAGAAGGCCCTGGCCACCAGCGAGCTGGGGCGGTTCCGCGAGGCCCTCGGGTTCGAGCTCGACGAGTTCCAGCTGCGCTCGTGCGAGGCCCTCGAGGCCGGGCGCGGGGTGCTGGTGGCCGCCCCGACCGGCGCGGGCAAGACGGTGGTCGGCGAGTTCGCCGTCCACCTGGCCCTGGCCTCCGGGCGCAAGGCGTTCTACACCACCCCCATCAAGGCGCTGAGCAACCAGAAGCACGCCGAGCTGGCCGAGCGCTTCGGGTCCGCGCAGGTGGGCCTGCTCACCGGTGACACCTCCGTCAACGGCGACGCCCCCGTCGTCGTCATGACCACCGAGGTGCTCCGCAACATGCTCTACGCGGGCTCACCGGCGCTGGCGGGCCTCGCGCACGTGGTCATGGACGAGGTGCACTACCTGGCCGACCGCGCCCGCGGCGCGGTGTGGGAGGAGGTGATCATCCACCTCCCCGACGACGTGCTGATCACCTCGCTCAGCGCCACCGTCAGCAACGCCGAGGAGTTCGGCGACTGGCTCGCCACCGTGCGCGGCGAGGTCGACGTGGTGGTCTCGGAGCACCGGCCGGTGCCGCTGTGGCAGCACGTCATGGTGGGCACGCGCGTGGTCGACCTGTTCACCGAGCGCGATGGCCAGACGCCGGTGCCGAGCCGGAGGGGGACGGCGCCGGCGCAGCCGACCACCCAGCTGGAGGTGAACCCGGAGCTGCTGCGCATGTCCCGCGACGACGTGCAGCGCGGCGGCTCACAGCGCGGCGGGCGCGCCCACCCCGGCAAGCGGCCCCCGCGGGGCGCCCAGCGCTCCCCGGCGGTGCGGCTGCGCCAGCACGCGCCCTCGCGCGCGGAGGTGCTCGCCGAGCTCGACGAGGCCCGCCTGCTGCCCGCGATCGTCTTCGTCTTCTCCCGCGCCGGGTGCGACGCCGCCGTGCGCCAGTGCGTGGCCGCCGGCATCCGCCTCAACACCGAGGCCGAGCGCCGCGAGGTCCGCGAGGTCGTGGAGGAGGCGTGCTCGGCGATCCCCGACGCCGACCTCGCCGTCCTGGGCTACTGGGACTGGCTCGACGGGCTCTCCCGCGGGGTCGCCGCCCACCACGCGGGCATGCTGCCGACCTTCAAGGGGGTCGTGGAGGACCTGTTCGCCCGCGGCCTGGTGAAGGCCGTCTTCGCCACCGAGACCCTGGCGCTGGGCATCAACATGCCCGCGCGCAGCGTGGTCATCGAGAAGCTGGTGAAGTTCAACGGCGAGTCGCACGTCGACATCACGCCCGGGGAGTACACCCAGCTCACCGGCCGCGCGGGGCGGCGGGGCATCGACGTCGAGGGCCACGCCGTCGTCGTGTGGCAGCCGGGGCTCGACGCCGAGGCGGTGGCCGGCCTCGCCTCGACGCGCACCTACCCGCTCCACTCCTCCTTCCGGCCGACGTACAACATGACCGTCAACCTGGTCGACCAGGTGGGGCGCCCCCGCGCCCGCGAGGTGCTGGAGACGTCCTTCGCGCAGTTCCAGGCCGACCGCGGCGTGGTCGGCCTGGCCCGGCAGGCGCGCAACGCCTCCGAGGGGCTGAGCGCCTACGCCGAGGCCATGACGTGCCACCTGGGCGACTTCGCCGAGTACGCCGCCCTGCGGCGCCGCATCGGCGAGCTGGAGGGGGAGGGGTCGCGGCGGCGCCGCCGCGGGCCCGTGGAGGAGCTCGCCCCCCGTGGGGCGCGCCCGGCCGCCGCGGGCCCGTCGGCCGACGCCGTCACCGAGGAGGTCGGCAGGGTCCGCCGCCGGATGCGGCAGCACCCCTGCCACGCCTGCCCCGACCGCGACGACCACGCCCGCTGGGCCGAGCGCTGGGCCCGCCTCGACCGCGAGCACAAGGGCGTCCTGTCGCGCATCGAGTCGCGCACCGGCACCATCGCGCGCACCTTCGACAGGGTCTGCGTGCTCCTGACCGAGCTGGGCTACCTCGCCCCGGTCGCCGGGAGCACTGCCGGACCGGGGGGCAGCCGGGAGCTCGAGGTGACCCCGGCCGGGCAGCTGCTGCGGAGGGTCTACGCCGAGAAGGACCTCCTGGTGGCCGAGTGCCTGCGCTCGCACGCGTGGAGCGCCCTCGACCCCGCCGGGCTCGCCACGGTGCTCTCCACGATCGTCTACGAGGCCCGCCGCGAGGAGGGCCCGCCCGCGGCCGCCACCCCCGGCGGCGTCGCCGTCTCGCGGGCGCTCACGGCCACCGTGCGGGCCTGGGCGGGGCTGTCCGACGCCGAGGAGGCGCACCGGCTCCGGGTGACCCCGGAGCCCGACACGGGCCTGGTGTGGCCGGTGCACCGCTGGTGCCGCGGCGCCTCCCTCGACGCTGTGCTCGACGCCGGACCGGCCGACCTGGCGGCTGGAGACTTCGTCCGCTGGGCCCGGCAGCTGCTCGACCTGCTCGACCAGGTGGTCGTCGTGGCCGCCTCGGCGGGTGACGAGGCCGGTGACGCGCTGGCGCGGACCGCGCGGCAGGCCATCGGCCTGGTCGACCGCGGCGTGGTGACGTACTCGGCGGGGTCGGCCTCCCGGCCGACGGCTCCGGTCGTCTGACCTGCGTCGACTCGCAGGACCTCGACCCGAGGTCGAACGTGGGCAAACCCTCTACCCTCAGGTGAGGGTGGAGGGTCTCAGGGCCTGCTGAGGGCTACGAGGAGCCGCTCGGCGGGGGAGCGGGCGCCCCAGCGCTCGGCCACGGCGGCCAGGACGGCTCCATCCACGCGACCGGGCGCGGGCTCGCCGACGGAGGTCGCGTCGACCCCCTCCCGGTCGTCACCGAACGGCTCGACGACCTCGCCGTGGCGCAGCACCCGCACCACCCGCGGGGCCACGTCGAGGTAGTCGGCGGCCTCCGCCAGGCGGCGGCGCTGCGCCGGAGTCACCGCCGCGTCGCCACCGGCCGCGGCCTCGAGGATCCCGAGCAGGTCGCCGTGGCGGCGCAGCAGCGCCGCTGCGGTCTTCTCGCCGATGCCGGCGACCCCCGGCAGCCCATCGCTGGGGTCGCCGCGCAGGACGGCGAGGTCGGCGTAGGCGTCACCCGGAGACGAGCCGGGGGTCGCCGGCAGGTCGTAGCGCCCGGCGAGCGCTGCGCCGTCGACCACCTCCGCCTTCGCCACGCCCTTGCCGATCCAGACCACGCGCGTGCCCGCGCCGCCGTGCGCGGCGTCGTTGACGAGCTGCAGCAGGTCGCGGTCGCCGCTCACGACGTCGACCCCGGTGCTCCGGGGTGAGGCGCCCGGGCGGGTGGCGAGCACCCCGGCGACGTCGTCGGCCTCGCACGCGGGGGCGCCGACGCGGGGGACGCCGAGGGCGGCGAGCAGCTCGACGATCGCGTCGACCTGGGCGGTCAGGTGCTCGGGCACCTCCTCGCCCCCTCCTGCCTCCGGGTCGCCGACGCGGTGGGCCTTGTAGGAGGGGATCCGTGCCACCCGCCAGGCAGGGCGCCAGGCGTCGTCCCAGCACGCCACCACCTGTGCGGGCTCGAAGCGCTCGACGAGGGTCGTGACCATGTCGAGGAAGCCGCGCACGGCGCCGGAGGGCGACCCGTCGGGGGCGGTCACCGAGGAGGGGATGGCGTAGAACGCCCGGAAGTACAGGGTCGCGGCGTCGAGCAGCAGGACCCTGTCCGTGCGGGACCCGGGGGTGCTGGAGGCGGTGGTCACCGCGGCATCGTCGCACCTCCCTCCGCCACACTGATAACAGAACCAAGCGTGTCCGGTCGGGCTCGACCGGGCACGGGGAGGGCTCACAGCCGACGACGTCAGAATGAGCCGGTGAACCGCGTGCTCTACCGGGACGGCAGCGTGTACTCACCCGCCGACCCCTTCGCCACCGCCGTCCTCGTCGAGGGCTCCTCGGTGGCCTGGGTCGGCTCGGAGGAGGGCGCTGACGCCCAGGTGGCCCGCAGCCGCGGCGCGGGCGGGGAACCGCTGGAGGTCGTCGCGCTGGAGGGGGCGCTGGTGACCCCCGCGTTCGTCGACGCGCACGTCCACACCACCGAGACCCGCCTGGCCCTGGAGGGCGTCGACCTGTCCGGCGCGACGAGCCTGGCCGACGCCCTCGACAGGGTCTCGGCCGCCGCGGCCGCGCACCCCGGGCGGCTCCTGCTGGGGTCGGGGTGGGACGAGACCGGCTGGCCCGAGCAGCGGCCCCCGAGCGCCGCCGAGCTCGACCGCGCCGCGGGCGGCGCCGAGGTGTACCTGGCCCGCACCGACATCCACTCCGCGGTGGTGTCGCCGGCGCTCGCCCGCCGCGCCGGGCTCGAGGTCCCCTCGGGGTGGGACGGCCGCGTGGAGCGCGACGACCACCACGCCGCGCGCGACGCCGCCCACGCCCACCTGCGCTCCGACCCCGCCCGCCGCCGCGAGCTGCAGCGCCTGGCGCTGCGCGCTGCCGCGGCAGCCGGCATCGGCAGCGTCCACGAGTGCGCCGCCCCCCACGTCGGCTCCCCGGAGGACCTGCGCGACCTCGTGGCGACCAGCCGGGCGGAGGCGCTGCCCGAGGTGCTGGCGCTGTGGGGCGAGCTCGTCGCCGACGAGGACCGGGCCCGTGCGCTCGTCGAGCGCCTCGACCTCCCCGACGGTGCGTTCCTGGGTCTGGGGGGAGACCTCTGCGTCGACGGCGCTCTCGGCTCGCGCACGGCGCTGCTGCGCGAGCCCTACTCCGATGCACCCGGCGCAGCCGGCGCCCCGTCCAGAGGTCACGGCTACCTCGACGCCGCGGCGATGCGCGACCACGTCGTCGCCTGCACCCGCGCGGGCCTGCAGGCCGGGGTCCACGCCATCGGTGACGCCGGCGTCGACCTGGCGCTGGAGGGCTTCTCCCTGGCGGCCGAGGTCCTGGGCGTCCCGGCGGTCGCCGGGGCCCGCCACCGCCTCGAGCACGTCACCGGCGTCGACGCCGCCGGCATCGCGACGATGGCCCGGCTGGGACTGGTCGCCAGCGTGCAGCCGGCCTTCGACGCCGCGTGGGGCGGACCCGACGGCGTCTACGCCACCCGGCTCGGGCGCGAGCGCGCCCTGGCCCTGCACCCGTTCGCCCCGCTGGCGGCCGCGGGCGTCCCCCTCGCGCTGGGCTCGGACAGCCCGGTCACCCCCTTCGCCCCCTGGGAGGCCGTGCGCGCGGCGGCCTTCCCCCACGTGCGCGAGCACGCCGTCTCCGCACGCGCGGCCTTCACCGCCTCCACCCGCGGCGGGTGGCGCGCCGCCCGCCGCGACGGCGAGGGCGCCCTGGTCCCCGGCGCCCCGGCCACCCTGGCGGTGTGGGCGCCCTCCGACCTCGTGGTCCAGGCCCCCGACGACAGGTTCCAGGCCTGGAGCACCGACGCGCGCTCCGGCACCCCCGGCCTCCCCGACCTCACCCCCGGCACCCCCGCCCCGCGCTGCCTGCGCACCCTGGTGCGCGGCCGGACCGCCCACGACGCCGGGGTCCTGTCGTGAGGCCCGTCAGCAGGCCCGTCCTCAGGTGGCCGTGGGCGGTGGCCGTCGCCGTCGGCGGCGGGCTCCTGCTCTACCTGGCCTTCCCGGGACACGACCTGTGGTTCCTGGCGCCGCTGGGGATCGGCGCCCTCGTCGTCGCCGTCGCCGGCCGTCGCGCGGGGCCCGCCGCGGGGCTCGGCCTGCTGCACGGCCTGGCGTTCTTCGCGCCGCTGCTGTCGTGGTCGGGGATCTTCCTCGGCCCCATCGCCTGGGTGCCGCTGTCGGTGGCGTGCGCCCTGTCGGTGGCCCTGGCCGGAGCCGGCCTGGCCTGGACCGGCCGCCTGCGGCACCCGGGCCTCGCCGCGGTCGCGGCGGCGGGCGCCTGGACCGCGGTGGAGGCGGCCCTGGCGCGCTGGCCCTTCGGCGGCTTCGGGTGGGGCCGTGTGGCCTTCAGCCAGGCCGACGCCCCGACCCTGGGCCTGGCCGCCCTCGGCGGAGCGCCGCTGGTCAGCTTCGCCGTCGCGCTCGTCGGGGCGCTGCTCGCCCAGGCGCTGCTCACCCCGGGGGGCGGGCGGCGTTCCCTCACCCGCGGGCTCCCCCTGGTGGCTGCCGCGGCAGCGGTGCTGCTGGCGGGCTCCCTCGTGCCCCGCCCCACCGACGCCGAGGGCGGCGACCTCGCCGTCGCCGCGGTGCAGGGGAACGTGCCGCGGGCGGGCCTGGAGTTCAACGCCCAGCGCCGCGCCGTCCTCGACAACCACGTGGCGGGCACCCTGGGGCTGGCCGACCGGGTCGCCGCCGGCCAGGCACCCGCCCCGCAGCTGGTGGTGTGGCCGGAGAACTCCTCCGACATCGACCCGCTGCGCAACGCCGACGCCTACGCCGAGATCCAGGCCGCGGCCGACGCCGTCGGCGCGCCGCTCGTGCTCGGCGCGGTGCTCGTCGGCGACACCCCCGGCACGGTCCGCAACACCTCCCTGGTGTGGGAGCCCGACAGCGCCCCCAGCGGCGGCGGGGTGGTCGACTCCTACGACAAGCGCCACCCGGTGCCCTTCGCGGAGTACATCCCCCACAAGGACTTCTTCCGCCACTTCACCTCCGCCGTCGACCTCGTGGTCGCGCAGTTCGTGCCCGGTGACCGGGTGGGGCGCCTCGACGTCGCCGGAGCGCGCCTGGGGGTGATGATCTGCTTCGAGGTCGTCGAGGACGGCCTGGTCGACGACACCGTCGACGACGGCGCCGACCTGCTCGTGGTGCAGACCAACAACGCGACGTTCGGGTACTCCGACGAGAACGTCCAGCAGCTCGCGATGTCGCGGCTCCGCG
>JAKONK010000124.1 GCA_022701985.1 Actinomycetales bacterium | reverse complement strand
TTGGCGAGGGCGACGCCCAGCTGCCAGGCGCTGCGGACGCGCTGCTGGCCGGCGCCGGTGAGCGCGTCGGCGGCGAGGTAGTGCGCCACCTTGAGCAGGGGCAGCAGCGCGAGGGCGCGGACGACGCCCTGGGTGCCCTCGTAGGACTCCCCCAGCAGGACCGGGACCAGGTCGGCCCCGGCGAGCAGGGCCACGGACGCCAGGGCGCACCAGCCGACGGTGGTCGGCGCGATGCTGCGGGCCAGGGCCACCGCTGAGCGCAGCCCGGCGGTGCCTCCTGCTGCGCCGGCGGCGAAGAAGCGCGGGTAGGCGGCGGCGAGCACGGCGCGCAGCGGCACCAGCGACAGGTCGACCACCCGGTAGGCCGCGGTGTACGCGCCGTTGGCCGCCACGGAGTCGAGCCGGGCCAGCATCAGCTTGTCGAGGTCGTTGTAGAGCGCCTGCGAGCCCAGGCCCACCGAGAAGTGGAAGCCGTCGCGCCACTGCGCGAGCACCCAGCGGGCGCTCGCGACGACGCCGTCGTCGCCCGGTGCCGGCGGGCCGAGCTGCGCCCGCAGCACCGCGACGGCGACGACCGCGCCGACGGCGGACGTCGCGGCGTAGGCCCACGGCCAGGTCTGCAGGGTCATCCCGCCGGGGACCGCGAAGAGCGCGACCGCGGCGGCGAAGCGCAGACCGTGGAACCCCACCTGGGAGAGGGCGGCGGCCATCGCCCGGCCGCGAGCCACCTGCACCCCGGCCACGAGCTCCAGCAGGGCCGACCCGACGAGGTCGGCGGCGAGCAGCGCGACGACGGCGGCCAGCGGCAGCGAGGGGACCACCACCAGGCAGACCAGCGCGGCGAGCACCGTCGCCAGCGCCCCCCCGACGGCGGTGACGAGCACCGCTCCGGGCGCCGTCGCCCTCAGGCGGCCGGGCTCGCGGACGGCTGACCGGACCAGGAGGTGCACCGCGCCGAGGGAGGCGAAGGGCAGCGCGAGGGCGGCGGCGGCCATGACCGCCCCGACGGTGCCGAAGCCGGCGTCGCCCAGACCGCGGGCGACGAGCACGAAGGTGAGCGCGGCCAGCACGGCGCGGCCACCGTGGCCGAGCAGCATGCTGGCGCTGCTGCGCCGCAGGCCCGCGGTCGTGCCGGCGGGGCGGTCGTCGACGTCGGTCGCGCCGTCCGCGGCGGGCAGGTCGGGCGGGACGGGCACGCCTCAGGACGCTACGGCCGCAGACCCCGCCCGCGGGCGCACTCGCCCAACCCCACCCCCGTGATCATGGGCTCCACGCACACCCCCCACCGTGATCATGGACGCCGGGCCACCTCGGCGAGCACGTCGCGCCACCCCGCCACGAGCTCGGCCGGGTCGTAGGCGCGCGCCCGTGCGGCGCGCGCAGCGTCGAACTCCGCCGCTGACGGCGGCACCTCCAGCACCGAGCGCACCGCCGCCGCGAACGCCTCGGCGCTGGCGGGCGCGGCGCACGTCGTCCCCGGCACCTGCACCGGCACGAGGTGGCCCGCCTGCTCCGTGGCCAGGGCGACCACGGGCCGGTGCGCTGCCGCCGCCTCGAGCAGGGCGTACCCGAACGTCTCCGACCGCGACGGGTGCACCACCGCGTCGCACGCCGCGAGCAGCTCGGGCACCCGGTCGGTGTGCCCGTGCCAGGTGACGCGGTCCCCCACGCCGAGCGCGACGGCCCGTTCGCGCAGCGCCGGCAGACGCGCGCCGCCCCCGGCGACCTCGAGGTGCGCGTCCGGCAGGTGCACCAGCGCCCCCAGCGCCAGCTCCGGGTTCTTCAGCGGCTCGAGCCCGCCCACGTAGAGGAGGCGCGGACCGCCGGGCCGCGGCTGCGCAGCCGGGGGCCGGTGAGGGGCGACCGCCACCGGGTTGGGGACGACGACGGCCCGCGCCCCCACCCCCGGCTGGTCGGCGAGCGCGGAGGCCACGGCGGGGCTGACCGCCACCACGCGCGCCACCCGCCGGGCGTACAGCGGCAGCACGAGCCGGGCCACGAGGTCGAACGAGCGGAGCGCGGAGCGCCGCTCGCGGGTGAGCGAGTGCTCCCAGGCGACGACGGCCCGGTCACCCGAGCGCCGGAACGGCAGCACGCGCAGGCCGACCCAGATGCCGACGAGCACCAGCGGCGGGCCGGGCTGCTGCACCAGGCGTCGGGCGGCGGCGAAGGAGGCCGCGAGGTCTCGGAGGCGGCCGAGCCGCCCGGTGCGCGGGGCCCGGACCAGCGCGTGCAGGGTCGCGTCGAGGCCGGCGGAGCGCAGCTGGTCGACGACGTCGGTCGCGGCGCGCTCCATGCCGCGGACGGGGGTCGCCTGCGAGAGGACGAACACGGCCGCCGGAGCGGCCGGGGCACAGGTGTCGTTCGGGACGCCCATGATCACGAGCGGGGCGAGCGGGGCGAGCGGGTGGCGGCGGCGCGGGTGGCGGCGGCGGCGCGGGCCGCGACCGCGCGCAGCGAGTACCGCTCACGGGTCCAGGTGGCCAGGCGCTCGCGCTCGGCCACCGACGGCCCCTCGCCCGCGAGCGCCTTCCGCAGGGCGCCCGCCACCTGCTCGGGGTCCCAGCCGACCGCCCAGCCGAGGCGGTGCTCGTCGACCAGGTCGGCGAAGGGACCGGCCCCGGCGTAGACGACGGGCGCCCCGCAGGCGGTGGCGGCGAGCGGCTTGACGAGGAAGGCGAAGGAGTACGCGGTGTCGGGCTTCTGGCTGGCGAGCCCCGCCCGGGCGGCGCTCGTGACCCGGGCGATCTCCTCAAGGGGCGCCAGGCCGCGGAACTCCACCCGGTCGAGCCCCAGCGCGAGAGCGCGCGCCGCGAGCGCGGTGGCCTCGACGCCGCCGCCGTAGAACACGGCGCGGGCGCGGGGGTGCTCGGGCAGCACCCCCGCCAGGGCCTCGAGGAAGACGCCGGCGCCCTGCACCTCCGACATCGTCCCGGCGTACACCAGCTCGGGGGCGTCGGCGGGGGCGTCCCGGGTCGCACCGGCGGCCGCAGGCACGGGCCGCAGCACGTCGGTGTTGACGCCGGTGCCGACGACCTCGACCCGCTCGGGGCGCACCCCCAGGTCGCGGACCCGCGCGGCGTACCCCTCGTCGACGGTCAGGACGCACGCGGCACCGCGCAGCACCCACGACTCGAGCGCCGTGAGCAGGCGCAGCGCCGGCGCGGCGAGACCGGCCTCGCGGGCGGCCAGGGAGAGCAGGTCGGCGGCGTAGTAGACGTAGGGGACCCGGGCGGCCGCGCAGACCAGGCGCACCACGGCTCCGGTGGTGGGCGGCGGCTCGACGACGACGACGTCGGGGCCGCTCCCCCGGCGCACCGCGCCCCCCAGCAGGCGGCGGGCCAGGCGCAGACCGAGCGGGAGGTCGTAGCTGGCGTACTGGAGGTACCCGCGGACGTTGCCGCTCGCGTCGCGCAGCACCGGCCAGCGGCTGACGCGCGGCGCGCCAGCGGTCGGGACGGCCCGAGCCGGCGGAACGGCCGGCTCGGTGGTGCCGGCCGGGAGCCGGGTGGTGAGCACCTCCACCTCGTGCCCCGCCTCGGCGAGCGCCGTCGCGAGCGCCGCCTGGCGCCAGGCGGCCGCGGCGGGCTCGGGCGCGAAGGCCCGCGTGGCGATGAGCGTGCGCACGGCCGCACGCTACGGGCCCCCGTCCGGGTGGACGGCGCCACGCACCGTGACGACGGCGCGCGGAGGATGCTCCTGCTCGCCGCACGCCGCGCTGCGAACTCGCCCACCTGGGGTTGCCGTCACCCGATCGCATGAGTTATCAAGACGTCAACTGTCTTGTGGAGGTCGTCATGCGCCGAGTCCCGCGCGTCCTGCTCACGCTGGCGGCGGCTGCGACCTTCGGGATCGCCGGTGCCGGCGCCGCCA
>JAKONK010000123.1 GCA_022701985.1 Actinomycetales bacterium | reverse complement strand
GCAGCGGGTGCTCCACCGTCGGCGGGGTCGGCGGGGTCACCCGCCGGAGCCGCGCCGACGCCGAGCAGCAGCACCGCGGCGCCGTCGAGCGCGGCCGCGTCAGCCTCGGAGGCGCCGACGGGCAGGGCAGACGTGCCCTGGAACTGCGGCAGCGGCCGCTCCGGCCGGGGCCCGACCCGGAGGTCGGGCCCGCTGCCGGTGGCGGCGAGCGGGGGCGGCGCCGAGGGGGGAGTCGCGCCGACCACGCTCAGCCCGCGGCGGTCTTGAGGGCGTCGCCGAGGGCGTTGGCCTCGGTGGGAGACATCTCCACGACGAGGCGGCCACCACCCTCGAGCGGCATGCGCATGACGATGCCGCGCCCCTCCTTGGTGACCTCCAGGGGACCGTCACCCGTCCTGGGCTTCATGGCAGCCATGAGGCACACCCCTTCCGCATGCCGGTGCACGCGCTCGTTGGAGCGGGCGCCCGGGCACCGACCGGAGAGTCGACAGGGCGCCCGCAGGCTCTGCCCATCATCCCATCGGCGGCCGACGGGCGGTAACCGAGGCGTCCGAGCGGGGTACCCGTGCGCTGGTGCGGGCGGCGGGAGGGGCTACGGCGGCCAGTCGGCCGGCGGGTCGAAGCGCCACAGCCACGCCACCCACACCACCTGCAGCGCCAGCCCGGCGACGGCCCACGCCGCCACCGCGGCCCGCGACCGCACCTGGACCGCGACCAGCAGCGCCAGCGGCACCTGGAGCACCAGGTAGCGGAACGTGGAGGTCCACGGGTCGAGCACCGCCAGCAGGTAGGCCTGCTGGGCGAGCACCCACGCGGGCAGCTCCGGTCCCAGCGACCGGGCCGCCGGACCGGTGCACCACCACACGAGGGCGACGAGCAGGGCCACGAGCACCACGGGGCCCGCGACGTCGCCCAGGAGCTGCTGCGACACCCGGAACCACGGCGTGAACCAGACCACGGACCCGTTGCGCCAGGCCGCCTGCACCTGCGTGTACGCGTCCGGCACGCCCGTGGCGAGGCCCACCGCCACCGGCCAGGCCACACCGGCGGCGCCGCTGGTGGCCAGCAGCCCCAGCAGGGCCCAGCGGGTCCGCTGCGGCAGCGCGCGCCCCTCGGCGCGCCACCGCGCGAGCGCGTGGACCGCGACGACCAGGGCGAACGGCAGGGCGATGACGCGCGTGGCGCCGAGCAGCACGACGGCGAGCGCGCACCAGGCGTAGCGGCGCTCCACCAGCGCCACCAGCGCCAGGGCGAGCGCCAGCAGCGCGAGCGACTCGGTGTAGGCGTACTGGAAGACCGCTGCCGCGGGGGCGCTGAACACCAGCAGCACCCCGGCCAGGGCGGCCCGCTCCCCCGCGGCGCGGGCGAACAGGCGGCGCAGCACGACGGCGGCACCGGCGCCCAGCAGCAGCGCCGTGGTGGGGGCCACGGCCTCCCAGGAGCCGCCGGTGACCGCCATGAGCCCGCGCACCAGCAGGGGGTAGGCGGGGAAGAAGGCCCACTCGCTCTGCTGCGCGACGCCGGCGCCGTCGCGGGGCAGCGGCAGCGGGTACCCGTCCTCGGCGATGCTGCGGTACCAGCTGGCGTCCCACAGGTCGCCGGCCATCACCAGGTAGCCGGGCGAGGCCGGGGTCCACAGCGACTCCGCCTGCCGCCGGGCCACCGCGACGGTGACCACCGCCGTGAACAGGCGCGTCGCGGCGTAGACGAGCAGCGCCTGGGCCCACCCCGGCAGCGCCGAGAAGCGGGCTCCCCCGCGGGCCGCCGCAGCCGCGAGCGCCCGGCCGGCGCCGTCACGGGCCGCGAGGGCGGAGGTGACGGCCCCCACGAGCGGGCCCTGCGGCCCGGTGGTCACCGCTGCTGCGCGCGGGACTCGGCCTCGGCGGCGACCTTCTTCAGCACGGCGCCGAAGGCGAAGCGGCCACCGACGGCGAGCGGCAGGGTGATGGCTCGGGACAGGCGGCGGTCGAGGACGGCGACGTCCTCGGTCCAGCGCAGCCGGCAGCGCTCCCCGGGCAGGGGGACCACCTGGACCTCGGCGGTGCCGAGCACCACCCCGCCCTCCTTGCGCAGGGAGGCGGTGCCCGCGCGCACGGACGTGGGCGGCTCCCAGCCGGTGACGACCATCGGGTCGTCGAAGGCGAGCGGTCCGAGGCCGCTGCGGCCGGTGAAGCGCGTGCCGACGCCGCCGGTGTCCTCGGTGACGGTCATCTGCGTCAGCGGCACCCAGTCGCCGTGGCGGGACCAGTCGGTGACCAGGTCCCACACCACCTGCGCCGGTGCTGCGATCTCGCGGTGGGCGGTGAACCTCGCCACGTCAGTGCTCCTCGGGTCGGGTCGGGGGGGCTCCCGGTCGCGCGCCGGCCGGGCGCACCGGGAGGCCGGTGGCGACCACCGCGTCCAGCTCGGCGAGGCGGCGGTCGCGCTCGGCGAGCTCGGTGCGCAGGCGGTCCAGGACGGCGTCGACCTCGTCGGCGCGGTAGCCGCGCAGCGCCACGGAGAAGCGCACGTCGTCGAGGTCCTCGGGCACCAGCTCGCGCAGGGGCAGCGGCCGGTGGGGGCTGCTGCCGACCGGCGCGGGCATGCCGGCCGGGGCGCGGCCGGCGGCGACGGCCACCACCACCCCGACCACGGCCACCGCCAGCAGCAGCAGGACGAGGCTCACCCCGCGATGCTGCCAGACCCGCCGAGCACCGCAGCGCGAGGCGCTCCGGCCCCGGCGATCAGACGCCGCCCTCGAGGCCCTCCTGGTGGCGCACCCCGGGGGCGGGCACCGGCCCCGGCAGGTGCCGGGCGGCGGCCAGGCCCGCCTCGACGACGTCCAGCGCCTCGGCCGCGCTGGTGGTCCACGTCGCCTCGGCCGCCGCGGCGGGCTGCACGAAGCCCTGGGTCACGAGCTCCTCGACGGTGCGGCGCAGCCCGGCGAGCACCCCCGTCGGGTCGCAGACGACGACGGGCTTGGTGTGCAGGGCCAGCGCCCGGGCGCTCCACACCTCGACCAGCTCCTCCAGGGTGCCGAGACCCCCGGGCAGCACCACGAAGGCGTCGGCGGCGTCGTCCATCAGCCCCTTGCGCTCGCGCATGCCGTCGGTGACGACGAGCTCGTCGGCGTACCGGTCGCCGACCTCCTTGTCGAGCAGGGCCTTCGGGATGACGCCGTAGGTGCGGCCCCCGCCCTCGCGGACCGCCCGGGCGACCGCGCCCATCATCGACAGGGACCCCCCGCCCGAGACCAGGGAGTGGCCGCGCGCGGCGATGAGCGCCCCCACCTCCGCGGCGAGGGCGACGTGGACGGGGTCGATGCGCTCCGAGGCGGAGCAGTACACGGCGATGGCGGGCACGGCCACCACCCAACCACCCGGTCCTGGGACGGGCCCTCGCGACGCCTCCTCCCGGGACGGGCGCGCCGGGCTCAGCTCGCGGCGGCGACCTCGCCGGTCTCGGGGGCGCCGGGCACCCGGGGGGTGCGGGGCGCCGCGGCGACGGCGGCGTCGGTGAGCGCGCGGACCAGGTCGGCGGCGTCGGCGGGGTCGAGGCGCAGCGTGGTGGTGCACACGTCGCCGTCCCACAGCGAGAGCACCACGAGGCCCGCGTCGGGGTGGGTGGTGACCCTCAGGGCGCGGGCGGAGCGGTCGCGGTCGCGCACGACCGCGCTGCGGGCGGGAGCGGGGACGACGCGCATGGGAGATCATCGCCCCCGCTCACAGGGATCCGCCAGCCCCTCCCGGGTGGCGGCGGCGACCCACCGGCGTGTCGCGGCCCCGTCGGCCGCGGGGTCAGGCCGGTCGCTGGCAGGCCGCCTCGACGGCCTGCGCGGCCTTGCGGGCGGCGATGAGCACCGGGTCCCAGACGGGGGCGAAGGGCGGGGCGTAGGCCAGGTCGAGCCCGAGGACCTCCTCGACCGTCATGGCGTTCCACACGCAGACCGCGAGGGCGTCGACGCGCTTGCCCGCTCCCGAGCGGCCGACCACCTGCCCGCCCAGCAGCCGGCCGCTGCCCTCGTCGGCGACCAGCTTCACCCGCACCGGCTCCGCACCGGGCATGTAGCCCGCCGTCGTCGTGGAGTCGACGGCGGCGGTGACCACGCGGAACCCGGCCTGATCCGCCTCCTCCGTCGACAGCCCGGTGCGGCCGATCTCGACGCGGCAGACCTTGGTGATGGCGGTGCCGACCACCCCGGGGAAGGTGGCGTACCCGCCGCCGAGGTTGATGCCCGCCACCCGGCCCTGCTTGTTGGCGTGGGTGCCCAGCGGCACGTGCACGCCGCGGCCCGAGACGCGGTGGCGCACCTCGGTGCAGTCGCCGGCGGCCCAGACGCCCTCGGCGCGGGTGCGCTGCCCGACGTCGACCGCGACGGCGCCCGACTCCCCCAGCGGTACGCCGGCCTCCCGGGCCAGCTCGACCGACGGCTCGACGCCCAGGCCGAGCACCACCAGGTCGCACGGCAGCTCGCGGCCGCCGGCCGTGTGGACGGCGCGCACCCGGCCCCCCTGCGCCGCCGGGCCGAGCTCCAGCCCGCAGACCTCCTCGCCGGTCAGCAGGTGCACGCCCTCCCCGCGGACCGCCTGCGCGATGAGCTCGCCCATGTCGTCGTCGACGGTGCCCAGCGGGGTGTCGCCGCGCTGCACCACCGTGACGTGCAGGCCGCGGACGACGCACGCCTCGGCGACCTCCAGCCCGATGTAGCCCCCTCCCACGACGACGACGCGCTCCACCCGGTGCCCGGAGCTGCCGTCGAGGTCCGCGAGCAGCGCGGACCCGTCGTCGAGGGTCTGCACCCCGTGCACGCCCGCCTCGGGTCCGGCGTCGAAGCCGGGGGCGGGCGGACGCCGCGGCACGGCGCCGGTGGCGAGCAGCAGCTCGTCGAAGCCCTCGACGCCCTCGCGCGGGCCGCTGCCGCTCCCGTCGCGCCCGTCGTCGGTGCGGCGCCAGGCGACGGTGCGGGCCGCGAGGTCGACGCCCACCACCTCGGTGCGCATCCGCAGGTCGACGCCGCGGCGGCGGTGCTCCTCGGGCGTGCGCGCGACGAGCTCCTCCCTGCTGCCTACGACGCCCCCGACCCAGTACGGGATCCCGCACGCCGAGTACGAGGTCGCGCTGCCGCGCTCGAACGCGACCACCTCGAGGTCGCGCCCGCGGGCCGCGGCCTGCTGGAGCGCCTGCGAGGCGCCGGCCATGCCGGCGGCGTCACCGCCGACGACGACGAGGCGGGTGCGTCCGGGGCGGGCTGCCATGCTCGCGACGGTAGCGACGCGGCGGCGGCCCCGCCCGTCGCCAGATCGCCCGTCACGGCGGGCACCCGGGCCGCCGGGGCGACCACCGCACCGGCGCGGCGAGCGGCGCGGGCGGGTGCCGCGCGGCCGGCCCGCTCGCGGCGGACCACCACGGCGGCCACGACGACGGCGGCGACCGCGGGGACCAGACCGCACACCGCCATCCCGACCCTGGGCCCCCACGTCTCGGTGACCGCCCCGACCAGCGGTGCGCCCACCGGGGTCCCGCCGACGAAGGCCAGCAGGTACAGCCCCATCACGCGGCCGCGCAGGGCCGGGTCGACCCACAGCTGCACCGAGGAGTTGGCCATCGCCTGGAAGGCCAGGTTCACCAGCCCGACGGCCACGAGGACCACCAGGAACACCGCCGCGGACGGGGCCAGCGCCGCCGCGGCCTGGAGCAGCCCGAACCCCGCGCACGCGGCCACGATGAGGCGCAGCCGGGTCGTGGCGCGGGTGCCGGCGAGCAGCGCGCCCGCCGTCGACCCGAGGGCCAGCGCGGTGTTGAAGGCACCGTACAGCTGCGGCCCGCCGCCCAGCTCCTCGCTGGCCATGGCGGTGAGCACCACCGGGAAGTTCAGGCCGAAGGTGCCGACGACACCGACCAGCACGATCGTCATCGCGACGTGGGGGCGCTCGCGCACGTGCCGCAGGGCCGCCCGCACGCTGCCGCGCTCGGCGCCGGCACCACCGGCACCCGCGGGGCTGAGCAGGTCGGCGGGACGCAGCAGGGACAGCGCGACGAGCGGCGCGGTGAAGCACGCGGCGGTGGCGGCGAAGGCCCAGCCCGTGCCGACGGTGCTGATGAGGGTGGCGGCCACGGCGGGGCCGAGCAGGCGGGAGGTCTGGAACACGGCGGAGTTCAGCGAGACGGCGCCCCGCAGGTGCTCGGCGGGCACCAGCTCGCCCGCGAACGCCTGGCGCGCGGGCCCGTCGACCGCGGTGACGCAGCCGCCGAGGAGGGCCAGCAGCCACACCAGCTCGACGCGCGCCGCGCCGGTCAGGGTCAGCGCGGCGAGGGTCGCGGTCAGCAGCAGGAAGCAGGTCTGGGTGATGAGGAGCAGCGTCCGCTTCGGGAAGCGGTCGGCCAGCATCCCGGCGTGCAGCCCCAGGAGGAGCACGGGAGCGAACTGGCACGCCATCGTGATGCCGACGGCGGCGGGGCTGCCGGTGAGCTCCAGGACCAGCCAGTCGGTGGCGATGTTCTGCATCCATACGCCGGTGCTGGCGACGGCGTGCCCGCCGAGGTAGGTGCGGTACGGGCGGTTGCGCAGGGGCGCGAGGGCGCGGGCCAAGGATCGGCCTTCCGGTGGTCAGGGGAGGCAGCGGGCGGGCTGCCGGTGACCAGCCTCTCCTGCCGGGGCGGCCGTCCGCAGCATCATCGAGCCTGATCTCTCGGATGACTGGCATCATGGACTGTGATGAGCGCCGTCGAGCCGCCGCCGCCCGCGGCCCCCGCGGAGTACGAGACGGCGCAGCTGCGCTCGTTCCTCGCCGTGGCCCAGACCCGCAGCTTCACGCGCGCCGCGGCCCGCCTGGGCATCGGGCAGCCGGCGGTGAGCCAGCACGTGCGCAAGCTCGAGGCGGCCACCGGCCGGGTGCTGGTGCTGCGCGACACGCGCTCCGTGGCGCTGACGCCCGACGGCGAGGCGATGATCGGGTTCGCGCAGGCCGTGGTGGCCGCCCAGGAGCGCGCCGTCGGCTACTTCCGCGGCGAGCGCCCCCACGGCCGGCTGCGGATGGGGATGTCCGACGACCTCGCGCTGACGCGGCTGCCGTCGATCCTGCGGGAGTTCCGCCGCGAGAACCCCCAGGTCGACCTCGACCTCACCGTCGACCAGTCCGGCACCCTCCACCGCCGCCTGGCGGCCGACCGGCTCGACGTCTACGTGGGGCGCCGTCCGCTGGCGGGCGAGGCGGTGATGGGCGGGCGCCACGCCACCGGGGCCGCCATCACCGAGCAGCTCGTCAGCCGCGAGCGCCTCGCCTGGGTGGGCACGCCCGCCACGCAGCTCGAGCCGGGGGCGCCGGTGCCGCTGGTGGTCTACCCCGCGCCGTCGTTCGCGCGGACGCGCATGGAGGAGGCCCTGCAGCGGGCCGGCGTCCCCTACCGGACGGCGGCGCTGTGCCGGGGCACCAACGGGCTGATCGCCGCGGTGGCGGCGGGCATGGGCGTCTCGGCGCTGCCGCGCAGCCTCGTGCCGCTGCAGCTCTCAGCGCTGCGGACCGGGGGCCGGGGCGACGCGGCCGGCGGCGGGCTGGTCCACCGCCTCCCCGACCTGGGCACCACCGACCTGGTCCTGCTGACCAACCCCCGCACGGCCGACCGGCCCGCCTCCCGGGCGCTCGTGGCCGCCGTGCTCGCCAGCGGTCCCCCGGGCGTGGAGCGCTGAGGCCCACTCCTCGTTGACCAGGCCGCCCACCAGCACCACGGCGCACGCGAGCCAGCCGAGCAGCAGCACGGCGACGAGCGCGCCGACCACGCTGGCGGCGGTCTGCACGGCCTCGTCGCCGGAGGTGGTGCTGGGCCCGGGCGAGCCGAGCACCGCGAGCGCCAGGCGGAAGCTGACGACGAGCCCCACGAGCGCCCCCGTGGCGAGCACCGCCCCGGGCACCACCGAGCGCCAGGAGACCCGGCGCGGGGCGCCCACGCGGTACAGCAGGGCCAGGCCGGCGGCCACGACGACCAGCAGCACCGGCCAGCGGCCGTAGCCCCACAGCGCGGCGAAGGTGTCGCCGAGGCCGGTGGCCTCCGCGATGCGCTGGCCGCCGCCCAGCAGCGGGCCGACCACGAGGACCAGCAGCATGAGGGCGCCGGCGACGACCGCGACGGCGGTCAGGGCGACCGACAGCAGGAGCAGCAGCACCGGCCGGCGCTCCTCGACGGGGGTGTCGCCCTCGCGGAGCACCCGCAGCGCCGAGCGGGCCACGCGGCTGCCCACGACCAGCGCCACGACGGCGCTGCCGACGGCGAAGCCCGTCTGCTCCTGGGCCAGCAGCTCGCGGACCAGGGGCGCGCCCAGGCTCTGCGCGAGCCGGGGGCTCAGCACCACCTCGAGCAGCTCCACGAGGAAGGCCTGCGCGTCGGCGACGTCGGCCGGGTCGAGCAGGCGGCCGACGAGGCCCAGCCCGGCGCCGAGCGCGGTGACCAGGGGCACCGCCGAGAGCAGCAGGTAGTACGTCATCTCAGCGGCGCGGCCGCCGACCCTCAGCGCCGACGAGCGCAGCGCCACGCGGGCGGCGACGGCGACGGGGTTGCGCCCCCGCAGCCGGGCCGGGGAGCGCTCGGCGGGCGCCTGCAGGCGCACCACCAGCCGGGTGGGGGGCACGTGCGCCCTCCGGTCAGGCGCTCGGCGACGGCGCCAGCGGCGTCGCCGCCGGCGGGAGCAGCCAGGCGAGGAGCACCTCGCGGCAGGCGGTGATCTCCTCCACGGGGCACCACTCCCCGTCGGTGTGCGCGAGCAGCGGGTCTCCGGGGGCGAAGTTCACCGCGGGCACCCCGAGGGTCGAGAAGCGCGCGACGTCGGTCCATCCGAGCTTGGCCACCGGGGAGCGCCCGCTGCTGCTGAGCACCCGCTGGACGAAGTCGGCCACGGCCGGGTGGCCCAGGCCGGGGCGGGCCCCGGGGGCGCTGTCGACGACGACGACCTCGGCGCCGACCTCCTCGTCGAGCCCGGCGAAGACGTCCCGCACGTGCGCCTCGGCCTCCGCCTCGCTCCAGCACGGCGCGAAGCGGTGGTTCACCACCACGGTGCACGCGTCGGGGACGACGTTGCCGGCCACTCCCCCGCTGATGCCGACGGCGTTGAGGCCCTCCCGGTACTCCAGCCCGTCGACCTCGATGCGGCGCGCCTCGTAGGCGGCCAGCCGCGCGAGCACCGGAGCGGCCAGGTGGACGGCGTTGACGCCCGCCCAGGAGCGGGCGGAGTGCGCGGCGCGGCCGCGCAGCCGGACCTCGGCGCGCAGCGTGCCCTGGCAGCCCCCCTCGATCCCGGCGCTCGTGGGCTCGCCGAGCACGGCGACGTCGCCGGCGAGCCACTCGGGGTGGTTCCGCACCAGGCGGCCGAGGCCGTTGAGCGCGGAGTCGACCTCCTCGTGGTCGTAGGCGACCCAGGTGACGTCGCGGACGACCCGCTCCGGTGCCCCGGTCAGGGCGTCGACGACGGCGGCCGCGGCGGCGAGCTGCACCGCCAGGCCGGCCTTCATGTCGGTGGCGCCGCGGGCCACCAGGCGCTCGACCGGCGCGCCGTCGACGTCGACGACCTCCCGGCGCGAGGGGACGTCACCGCCGGCCAGGGGCACGGTGTCGAGGTGCCCGGCGAGCACCACGCGCTCGGCGCGGCCGAGGCGGGTGCGGGCGACCACGGCGTCGCCGTCGCGCAGCACCTCCAGGTGCTCCCCGCTCGGGTCGAGCCCGCGCAGCGCGGCCTCGACGAGGTCGGCCAGCGGCCCCTCGCCGCCGCTGACGGACTCCACGTCGCACAGCGCGGCCGCGAGGTCGACGACGTCTCCGCGCAGGTCGAGCGGCGGGTGGGCGTCGGCGTGGCTCACACCGCCGACCCTACGGCCCCGCCCCCACCCCGGCGGGAGTCCGGAACGCCGCCGCACGCGCCACAGGCGCACCTACCCTGGTGGCCATGAGCACGGTCGTGAGCACGGACGCCTCCACCACCCCCGACGCCCCGGGCAGCACCCGCAGGGCCTGGGGCTACGGCCTGGCGACGACCGCCGTCGGCGGCGGCTCCGCGGGCCAGGTGCTCGACACGTGGTACCCCTCCCCCGCGCTCGGCGCCGCCCCCGCCGACGACAGCCCCTACGCCGTCCCCGCAGCGCTCGCGGCGCTCGAGGGCGAGGACACCGCGCGCGGCGTCCGGACCCACGTGGTGCGCACCGAGGTCGACCTCGACGCCGCCCCCGCCGACGTCCCCGACGCCTACCTGCGCCTCCACCTCCTCTCCGCGCGCCTGGCGGCGCCGCGCACCCTGAACCTCGACGGCCTGTTCGGCGTGCTCAACAACGTCGTGTGGACCGACCGCGGCCCGTGCGCCGTGGCCGGGTTCGAGCAGACCCGCCTGCGCCTGCGCGCCCACGGCGCCGTCCAGGTGCTCGGCGTCGACAAGTTCCCGCGGATGGTCGACTACGTGCTGCCCACCGGCGTGCGCGTCGCCGACGCCGACCGGGTCCGCCTGGGCGCCCACCTCGCCGAGGGCACCACGGTCATGCACGAGGGCTTCGTGAACTTCAACGCCGGCACGCTCGGCGCCTCGATGGTCGAGGGCCGCATCTCCGCCGGCGTCGTGGTGGGCGACGGCAGCGACGTGGGCGGGGGCGCCTCGATCATGGGGACCCTGTCCGGAGGCGGCACCCAGGTCGTCTCGGTGGGGAGGCGCTCGCTGCTGGGCGCCAACGCCGGCATCGGCATCTCCCTCGGCGACGACTGCGTGGTCGAGGCCGGGCTCTACGTCACCGCCGGCACCAAGGTGGTGCTCACCGGAGACCTCGCCGTGGCGAACGCCCCCGAGGGCTGGCAGCCGGGCGACGAGGCCGTCGTGGTCAAGGCCCGCGACCTGTCGGGCCGCGACGGGCTGCTGCTGCGCCGCAACTCCACCAGCGGCGCCGTCGAGGCGGTGGCGCTGACGAAGGCGGCCGTCGTCCTCAACGACGCCCTCCACGCCAACTGACGCCGGCGCCCTCACCGCACCGACCCCGCAGCGCCCCAGCAGCGACCGAGCAGCACCCGGAGCAGCACCCGTGGCCACGACGCAGCAGCGCCGACCAGCTCCCCGCCGGCAGCCCCCGCCGCGCCGGCGCAGCAGCGCCCACGGCACGGCGGGCCGGCTCGTCGGGGTCGCGGCGGTCGTCGCGGTGCTCGCCGGTGGGGCCTGGGTGGCCGTCACCGAGGTGGCGCCGTCGTCCAGCGTCGTCGTCGTCGAGCGGTGCACCGCCACCGGTGACGGCGGCGGGGGGACCGGCTACGACCTCGCCCCCGACCAGGCCGGCAACGCGGCGCTGATCACGGCGATCACCCAGCAGCGCGGCATGCCGGCGCGCGCCGCGACCATCGCGCTGGCGACGGCGGTGCAGGAGAGCAAGCTGCGCAACATCGCCTACGGCGACCGCGACTCCCTGGGCCTGTTCCAGCAGCGCCCGTCGCAGGGCTGGGGCACCGAGGCCGAGATCCAGGACCCGGTCTACTCCACCAACGCCTTCCTCGACGTGCTCGCCAGGGTCGACGGGTACGCCGACCAGCCGATCACCGTGGTCGCGCAGCGCGTGCAGCGCTCCGGCTTCCCCGACGCCTACGCCGACCACGAGCCCGAGGGCCGCGCCTACGCCTCGGCCCTGACGGGCTACTCCGAGGCGGCGCTGACCTGCCGCCTGCGGCCCGTCGCGGACACCTCCGCGCAGGCCGCCGGGGAGTCGGGCTACTGGCCGCGGGCGCAGCCGGTGGTCGAGGCGTTCGGCCGCGAGCGGGGCACGGGCGTGCCGGTCGCCCCCGCCGACGAGGGCGCGGGCGTGCTGGTCGGGTCGCCGGTCGCCGCCGGGGCGACGGCGTCGGAGGAGCAGCAGCGCGTCGGCTGGTCGGCCGCGCAGTGGGCCGTGGCCCACGCCGCTGACCTCCAGGTGGTCGCCGTCGGCACCGACGGGCTCCAGTGGCGGCGAGACAGGCCCGACGAGGGCTGGGTGGCCGTGCCGGAGGAGGACGCCGCGCGCCTGGCCCCGGCGGGCGCCGCCGTGGTCCTCGTCGGCGGCGGTCGCGAGGAGTAGCCCCTCCGGGACCGCGACCAGGCGCTCGGCTGCGACTCCGAGCCCCTCCTGAACCGCAACCAGGCGCTCGGCTGCGATTCCGAGCCGGGCCTGACCGCAACCAGGCGCTCGGCTGCGACTCCGGGCCCGGCCGGGTGGGGGATGACGAGAGGCCCGCCCCCGGGGTGGGAGCGGGCCTCTCTTCGTCAGCGGGGAGCGGTCAGCGCTCGCCCATCGGGGTGTAGGAGCGCTCGGCGGCACCCGTGTACACCTGGCGCGGGCGGTTGATCTTCATCGCCGGGTCGGTGACGCCCTCGCGCCACTGGGCGATCCACCCGGGCAGGCGCCCGAGGGCGAACAGCACGGTGAACATCCGCGGCGGGAAGCCCATCGCCTGGTAGATCAGGCCGGTGTAGAAGTCGACGTTCGGGTACAGCTTGCGCTCGACGAAGTAGTCGTCCTGGAGGGCGATCTCCTCCAGGCGCTTGGCGATGTCAAGCAGCGGGTTGTCGGCCCGGGCGAGGACCTGGTCCGCCGTCTTCTTCACGATGGCGGCGCGCGGGTCGTAGTTCTTGTACACGCGGTGCCCGAACCCCATGAGGCGGACGCCGTCGCGCTTGTCCTTCACCTTGGCCATGAAGGAGTCGGCGTCGTCGTCGCCGCGGTGGATCGCCTCGAGCATCTCGAGCACGGCCTGGTTGGCGCCGCCGTGGGCGGGCCCGGACAGCGCGTGGATGCCGGCGGAGACCGACGCGAACAGGTTGGCGCCGGAGGAGCCGACCATGCGGACCGTGGAGGTGGAGCAGTTCTGCTCGTGGTCGGCGTGGAGCACGAAGAGCAGGTCGAGCGCCTTGACCATCTCGGGGTCGGGCTCGTACGGCTCGGCGGGCCAGCCGAAGGTCATGCGCAGGAAGTTCTCGACCAGGCCCCGGGAGTTGTCGGGGTAGAGCATCGGGCGGCCGGTCGACTTCGCGTGCGCGTAGGCGGCGATGGTCGGCAGCTTGGCCAGGAGGCGGAAGGTCGACAGGTCGACCTGCGCGGCGTCCTTGGGGTTGAGCGAGTCCTGGTAGAAGGTCGACAGCGTCGAGACCGCGGAGCTGAGCACCGGCATCGGGTGCGCGTCGCGCGGGAAGCCGTCGAAGAACCGCTTGAGGTCCTCGTGGAGGATCGTGTGGCGGTTGATCCGCGCCGTGAAGGCGTCGAGCTGGGCGGCCGTGGGCAGCTCGCCGTTGATGAGCAGGTAGCTCACCTCGGCGAACGTCGAGTGCTTCGCGAGCTGCTCGATCGGGTAGCCGCGGTAGCGCAGCACGCCGGCGTCGCCGTCGATGTAGGTGATGTCGCTCTGGCACGAGGCCGTGTTCACGAAGCCCGGGTCGAGCGTCACGAAGTCGGTGCGCTTCAGCAGGCCGGAGACGTCGAGGCCGGAGTTGCCGTCGACGGCCGGGACCACGGACAGGGGCAGGCGGCCGCCGGGGTGCTGCAGCACCACCTCGGAGGCCTCGGGCACGGCGGACAGCTGGCCGGTCGCGGGGTCCGTCATGGCTCGGCTCCTCGTCGTCGGGGGTGGTGGTCGTGGTGTCGGTCGGGCGGTGCGCGGCTGGTGGGACTGGCCGTGGGAGGGGCAGCAGCCGAGAGCCGAGCACCCGCGGGTGCTCTTGCGGGGACGCTACCGGGCGCGGGCGCCCAGCCGTGCAGCGGCAGCGGCGACGCGCTCGTCCGAGGCGGTGAGCGCCACCCGCACGTGGTCGGCCGCGGACGTTCCGTAGAAGGCGCCGGGGGCCACGAGGACGCCGAGGCCGGCGAGCTCGTCGACCAGGGCCCAGCCGTCGACGCCCGGCGCGGGGTCGCGGGTCCACAGGTAGAGCCCGGCCTGCGAGGCCTCGACGAGCAGCCCGGCGCTCTCGAGCGCGGCCCTCAGCACGGCGCGCCGGGCGCGGTAGCGCTCCCGCTGGACGGCGACGTGCTCGTCGTCGGCGAACGCGGCGGTCATGGCGGCCTGCACGGGGGCCGGCACGATCATCCCGGCGTGCTTGCGCACCGCGAGGAGCGCAGCGACCAGGGCCGGGTCTCCCAGCACGACGCCGCCGCGGTACCCCGCGAGGTTGGAGCGCTTGGACAGGGAGGTGACCAGCAGCAGGCCCCGGTGGGCGTCGGGGCCGTCGCCGCAGACGCGCGGGTCGAGCAGGCTCGGCACCTCCTCGACGTCCCAGGCGAGCTCGGAGTAGCACTCGTCGGAGACCACCACCACGGGCGCCTCGGGGGTGGAGTTGGCGCGGGCCGCCTCCACGACGCGGCGGAGCTCGTCGACGCCGGCGACCGCCCCGGTGGGGTTGGAGGGGCTGTTCACCCAGACCAGGCGCACCCGGCCGGCGCCGCCGCCGAGCCCCCCGGCCGCCGCGAGCTGCTCCGCCGAGGGCCACTCCCCCGGGGCCACGGGCACGGCGCGCGCGCCAGCGATCCGCGCGCCGACGTCGTAGGTGGGGTAGGCCACGTCGGGGATGACGACGACGTCGCCGGGGCCGAGGTCGAGCAGGGTCGGCAGCCAGGCGACGAGCTCCTTGGAGCCCACCGTCGGCAGGACCGCGGCGGGGTCGAGCCCGCGGACGCCGCGGGTGCGCGCGGCCCAGCCGGCGACGGACTCGCGCAGCGCGGGGGTGCCTGCGGTCTGCGGGTAGCCGGGAGCGTCGGACGCCTCGCGCAGGGCGCGCTGGACCAGCTCCGGGGTGGGGTCCACCGGGGTGCCGACGGACAGGTCGACGATGCCGCCGGGGTGGGCCGCGGCCCGCGCCTTGGCGGGCGCCAGCGCGTCCCAGGGGAAGTCGGGCAGGTCCGCGACGCGGCTGCCCCGCGCCATCAGTGGCCCGTCTCCTGCGGCGGCAGGGCGGCCACCAGGGGCGCGTCCTTGGCGATGACGCCGAGCTTGGCGGCGCCACCGGGCGAGCCGACGTCGTCGAAGAAGACGGCGTTGTCCGTGGTGTAGTCGGCCCACTGGACCGGCACGTCGTCCTCGTAGTAGATGGCCTCGACGGGGCACACCGGCTCGCAGGCGCCGCAGTCGACGCACTCGTCGGGGTGGATGTAGAGAGACCGGTTGCCCTCGTAGATGCAGTCGACCGGGCACTCCTCGACGCAGGCCCGGTCCTTGAGGTCGACGCAGGGCTGCGCGATCACGTACGTCACGCGCTCATCCTCCCACCCGACCTCGCAGGCCCACCACCCAGTGGCACCCGACAGCACCCG
>JAKONK010000121.1 GCA_022701985.1 Actinomycetales bacterium | reverse complement strand
CTGCTCGGTCAGCGAGGCGACCGTCGCCGTGAGGGCGTCGACGTCGCTGACCTCGCGGACCGTCCGGTAGGTGGTGCGGAGGGAGGAGATCTCAGCGGGGAGGTCGACGGCTGCCACGACCGGCAAGAGTACGACGACGGATGATGCGCCCATGAACGAGAAGGTCCCCGCGAGCACCGACGACCAGCAGCCCCTCGTCGTGGTCCCGGACGCCGACGGCGCCGCGGCCCTCGCCTCCTCGGGGGTGAGGACGGTGGTCGTCGCCCCCGAGGACGCCGTCCCCGAGGAGGCGCGGAGCGCCCGGGCGCTGGTGGTGGGACCGGCCGAGAGCCCCGAGGAGGTGCGGGCGGCGCTCGCGCAGGTGGCGCAGCTGCCCGACCTGCAGCTGCTGGTCAGCCTCGGCCAGGGCAGCGAGCAGTGGGGCGACCTGCGCGAGGGCGTCGGCATCGCCACCGCCCGCGGCGCGCACGGAGGATCGACCGCCGAGTGGGTGCTCACCGCGGTGCTGGCGCAGCTGCGGCTCGTGCCCGAGCTGCTCGACGCCCAGCGGGAGCACCGCTGGGAGGGGCGCCAGGCGCGCACGCTGCTGCGCAGCCGCGTGCTGGTGCTCGGCGCCGGCGACCTCGGCGAGAACGTCCGGGCCCGCGTGCTTCCCTTCGGGGCCTCCGTGACGGTGGCGGCGCGGACCGCCCGCGACGGGGTGGTGAGCATGGAGGACGCCCGCGGGCTGCTGGGGACGACGGACGTGCTCGTCGTCGTCCTGCCGCTGACCGACGGCACGCGCCACGTGGTCGACGCCGAGCTGCTGGCGGCGCTGCCCGACGGCGCCCTCGTGGTCAACGCCGGGCGCGGGCCGCTCGTCGACACCGGCGCGCTGCTGGCCGAGCTGCAGAGCGGCCGGCTGCTGGCGGCGCTCGACGTCACCGACCCCGAGCCGCTGCCCGCCGACCACCCGCTGTGGGACGCGCCGGGGCTCCTGCTCACCCCGCACGTCGCGGGCAACACCGAGGGCTCCGGCGAGCGGGCGTGGTCGCAGGTGGCGGAGCAGGTCGCGGCGTTCGCCCGCGGCCAGCGCCCGCCCAACCAGGTGCGCTGACCGCGGCGCCGCCGGGGCCGGGGCCGGGGCCGGGGCCGGGGCCGCTCAGCGCATCAGGTCGCCGAGGAAGCCCCCGTTGCCACCGCCGGAGCCCTGCCCCCCGAGCGGACGGCCCTCGCTGGGCTGCACGAGCACGAAGCCCGGGCCGTGGAACAGGTACTGGAACGCCTCGCCCGTGCCGCCGCGCAGCAGCGAGCGCACGTTCATGCTGTTGACCAGCTGCGGCGCGAGGTGGCTCGACCAGGCGACGGCGGCCTGGATGTCGACGCCGGTGGGCTGCTGGGAGCAGTCGAGCAGCACCGGCGGGCCGTCGCTGGTGAGGGCGACGACGCCGTGGCCCGAGATCTCGACGTTCCACACGCCGCCCGAGAGGCCACCGGCGCCCTGCACGCGGCGGATGTCCCAGTCCAGGGAGGCGTCGAAGGCGAGGAGGTTCTTGCCGTCGACGCTGATGCCGTCGCCCTCGAGCAGGATGAGGTGCACGTGCTCGGCGGTGTTGGCGAAGAAGACCTCGCCGTCGCCGGAGACGCGCATGAGCGGGGTGTCCTCGCTGGTCATGACCTTCTTGAGGAACTTGGCCACGGAGCCGGAGCCCTCGTGCTGGAAGGACACGCGGCCCTGGTAGGCGACCATCGAGCCCTTCGCCGCGAGGACGTCCTGGGAGAGGCTGACCCGCAGCATCGCCGAGTTCTGGAGGACCCAGCGGTCGCTGGTCTGCTTCTCGGCGGTGGCGGCGTCGAAGAGGTTGCTGCGCATGGTCAGACCCTGGCACCACCGAGCCCCGGAGGTCCACGACCTCCGGGGCTCCGTGCGCTCCCCCCTCGAGGGGCGGGGTCAGGCGGTGCGCGGACGGGCCAGCGCCCGCCGCGCCGCGCGGACGGCGAAGCGCTCGGCGCGCGCGGCCAGGCGGACGGCGCGGGTCCGGTCGCGCCGGACCGCCTCCTCGCGGGAGGCGGCCACGGCGCGCTGCAGCTCGGTGCGGTGGACGTGGTGCAGGGCGAGCACCTGCTCGGGGTGGTAGGTGTGCACGGTGGTCTCCAGGGGTGGGCGGAGCCCTCAGGCGACGGCGCCGACGGGCTCGGGCAGGGGGTGCTTGCGGGGGCGGCCCCGGGGCCGCTTGCGGGGGACGACGACGCCGGAGAGCACGAGCTCTCCGCCCCAGACTCCCCACGGCTCGGAGCGCTCGAGGGCTCCGTCGAGGCAGTCGGTGCGCAGCGGGCAGCCGGTGCACAGGGCCTTGGCGGCCTCGACGTCCTGCGGCAGCTCGGCGAACCAGAGCTCGGGGTCGTTCACCCGGCAGGGCAGCGACGACATGGGGGTTTCCTCTCAGGGCGGCGGTGCTGAGGAGCGGTGGGAGGGGCCGCAGCAGCACGAAGGCCGCGGACCCCGTTCGGGGTCCGCGGCCTGCTCGCCGTGGAGGAGGACCTGCTAGCTGGTCACCAGCTGGCGGGTCTCCTGCCGGCGGGCAGGGAGGACGCCCGAGGGGCGGGGGGTGGGGATGACGGGGCGAGGCCGGTAGACGGCCGCGTGGGCCGCGCCGCTCGGAGCGGCGACAGCGCCGCGTCCGAGGCCGGGGAGCTCACCGCGCGAGCGGTCTGCCGAGGCACCGAGGCCTTCGAAGGACAGACCGGTCCCCTGGAACGGGGAGGTGAAGGCGCGCGTGGTGGAGCCCCAGGCCATCACCTGGACGCCACGGTCAGTGGTGTTCTCGTTCATCGCGCACCTCCTCAGCTCGCCCACCGCCCGTTGCGGACAGTGGTGATCGCGTGTCGACGAGGCTAGGCCCGCCCCGCAGATCGGCACAACAGGTTTTTCTCAGACGGCTCCGGAACGGTGCTGCGGTCAGTCGCGGGACACCGCTGACGGGTCGGCCAGGACCGCCAGGACCGCCTCGCCGTAGCGCTCGAGCTTGGCCGGGCCTACCCCGGCGATGCGGGCGAGACCGGCGGTGTCGACGGGACCGGACTCGGCGATCGCGACCAGCGTCGCGTCGGTGAAGACGACGTACGCGGGGACCTTCGCCTCGCTGGCCGTCGCGGAGCGCCAGGCGCGCAGCGCGTCGAAGACGCTCTCGTCGTAGGTGGGCGGGCACGTGGCGCAGCGCCCCACCTTGCGCTCGGCCGGGTCGCTGAGGGCGGTGCCGCAGCCGCGGCAGGTGCGGGCCAGGCCCGGTCCTTTCCTGCGGCCCCCCGAGCCGCTGCCCGGGCCACCGGCGCCGCGCCGGCCCGGCTCGCGCTCACCGGCCTCGCGGGGCCGCAGCCCGTCGAGGAACCGCGACGGCGAGCGGCTGGCGCGCCCGCCGGGCGTGCGCGCCCGACCCCACGACAGCGACAGGTGCTCGCGCGCCCGCGTGATGCCCACGTAGAGCAGGCGGCGCTCCTCCTCGACCTTCTCGGGGTCGTCGGCGGAGAAGCTGATCGGCAGCAGGCCCTCGCTCACCCCGACCAGCCAGACCGCGTCCCACTCCAGGCCCTTGGCGGCGTGGAAGGAGGCGAGGGTCACGCCCTGCACGGTCGGGGCGTGCTGGGCCGCGGTGCGCTCGTCGATCTCCGTGACCAGGTCGGACACGCGGGCGCCGGGGCGCGCGGCCTCGACGTCGTCGGCGAGGGCGGCCAGCGCCTGCAGGGAGGCCCACCGGTCGCGGGCGGCTCCGGCGGCCGCGGGCGGCTCCGGGGTCCAGCCGCTGGTGGCGAGGACGTCGCGCACCGCCTCCCCCAGGGGGCTGGAGCCGTCGTCGGAGCGCGCGGCGCCGCGCAGCAGCAGCACCGCCTGGCGCACCTCGGCGCGGAAGAAGAACTTCTCGCCGCCGCGCAGCTGGTAGCCGACGCCCGCCTCCGACAGCGCCTGCTCCAGCGGCTCGGACTGCCCGTTGGTGCGGAAGAGCACCGCGACCTCCGCGGCCGGGGTGCCGGCGTCGAGGCGGCGCCGCACGGCCGCCGCGACGCCGGCGGCCTCGGCGACGTCGTCGTCGTAGCTGGTGAAGACCGGGTCGGGGCCCGACGGGCGCTGGGCCACCAGCTCGACGCGGGCGCGCACCGCCTCGGCGGGGGCGCGGTCGAGCAGGCGGTTGGCCAGCGCCACCACCTGCGGCGTGGAGCGGTAGTCGCGCACGAGCCGCACGACGGTGGCGCCGGTGTGGCGGCGGGGGAACTCCAGCAGGTGCGCCGGGGTCGCGCCGGCGAAGGAGTAGATGGTCTGGCTGGCGTCGCCGACGACGCAGACGTCCTCCCTACCGCCGAGCCACAGGTCGAGCAGGCGCTGCTGCAGCGGGGAGACGTCCTGGTACTCGTCCACCGTGAAGTGGCGGTACTGGCGGCGGACGCTCTCGGCGACGTCGCCGCGCTCGGCGAGGATCCCGCAGGTCAGCAGGAGGACGTCCTCGAAGTCCATGGCGCCGCGGTCGGTCTTGACGTCCTCGTAGGACTGCATGACCCGGCTCATGGCGGCGGGGTCGAGGCCGGCGGGCGGGGTGCGACCGGCGCGCCCGACGGCGGCGGGGTAGGCCTCCGGCGTGAGGAGGGCGACCTTGGCCCACTCGACCTCCGCC
>JAKONK010000115.1 GCA_022701985.1 Actinomycetales bacterium | reverse complement strand
TCGCGCGCCGTGACACCGCTGGCCGCCCAGGCAGCACTGCCGCCGCTGACGACGGCGAGCGCGCTGACCACCTGGACGCTCGACCCGCTGGCGGTCGGGCTCGCCGTCGTGCTGGCGGTGGGGCAGGTGGCGCTCGTCGTGCGCGTCCGGCGGCGCGGGCACCGCTGGCCGTGGTGGCGGGTGGTCGTCTCGCTGGTGCTGGGTCCGGGGCTCCTCGCGCTGGTGAGCTGCTCGTTCGCCGCCACCTACGGCGTCATCGCCTTCTGGCCGGTGGCGCTGGCGGTGACGCTGCTGCTGGTGGTCGTGCCGGCGGGGATCGCCCTGGGAGACCCGGTGCGCCTGGTCGGGCTGGCGACCCGTGCTCCCGGCGGAGGCGCCCGCGCCGGGCGGCTGGGCCGCACCGCCGCCCGGGTGCTGGACGCGCCGGTGGCCGGGGCGCTGGCGGGGATGGCCGTGCAGCTCGCGTACTACCTGACGCCGTGGATGACGGCGTCGCTGCGCTCGGGCGCGGTGCGCTCCCTCACCGGGGTCGCGCTCGTCGCCGCGGGAGCCCTGTTCGCCGTCCCGGCCTTCGGCAGCGCCGCGGCGGAGGGCACCGCAGCGGACGGCGAGGCCGGGGCTTGGGGGCTGCGGGTGCTGCTGGCCTTCGTCGACGGGGTTCTCGACGCCGTCCCGGGGCTGGTGGTCGGTGTGGGCGGGGTGTCGCTGGCCGGCGGCTGGTACGCCCACCACCACCTGGCGGGGGCGCTCAGCCCGTCCGACGACCAGCTCCTCGGTGGGACGCTCGCCGTCGCCGTCGCCGAGGTGGTCGCCGCTCCGCTGCTGCTCACGGCCTGCGTGCGGTGGTCACGGGCCGACGCCGCCCAGGCCGCCCGCGAGGACGCCGCCCTCGACGCCGCCGAGCACCTGCAGCGAGACGGCTGAGCCCACGGCGGTGGAGTCCCGTCCTCAGGGGAGCCGCTCCGGAGGCCGGGACTCCACCCTCGCGCGGTGGGCCCCCGGCGGCCCGGCCGCCGGGCCAGCAGCCGGACCAGCACCCGGGTGACCGCCCCCGACGACGACGCCGGTTCCGGACGGCGGGACCTGCGACACCACCGACGGCTGCCCGAGGGGCCCGTCGCTCGCGACGGCGCTCACCGCGCCGGCTCCGGCGAGCAGGAGCACCCCGACGACCACCCCCGAGGGAACCCGGCGCGGAGCGGACCGCACCGACCGCCGAGCGGACCTCAGCACCCTGCGACCGGCGTGCAGCGCCCCGCCCCGGGTGCGTTCCCGCACCACCTCGCCCTGCGCGAGCTCGCCGACCACCGGGTCGAGGTCGAGGGTGTCGTGGCGCCAGTCGCGCTGGTCGTCCTCGGCCTCGCGGCGGTGCCGCTCGCGGTCGGCGCGCACCTGGTCGCGCGGGTCAGCAGCCACCGGAGGCTCCCGTCGTCGCAGCGGTCTAAGAGGTGGAAGAGGAGGCAGCGGTCGCGAGGTCGGCCCGCACCGCGTCGAGCAGGAGGGCGTACCCGGTGCCCGACGCGCCGAGCCCGGCGGCGTTCACCACGCCGACGACGGTGCCGTCGGTGGTCAGCAGCGGGCTGCCGCTGTTGCCGTGCCGCACGTCGGCGGCGAGGCGGTACACCTCCCGCAGGCCGCTGACCGCCGCGAGGGGCGACCCCCCGGAGGTGGTCGTCGACTCCTCGAGGGTCGAGACGGGCAGCCGCTGCACCACCACGCCGGCGGTGGCGGTCAGGGGGCCGTCCTCGGGGTGGCCCAGCACGACGACGGGCGTCCCGTTGCCCACGGTCCCGCTCGCCAGCGGGAGGGCCGGCCCGGCGTCGCCGTCGACCGCCAGGACCGCGACGTCGGCGGCGCTGTCCGCGACCACCACCCGGGCCCGGTGGTCACCCTGCTCCCCGGAGACGGTGACGTCGCGCGCCTGCCCGACGACGTGCGCGTTCGTCACGACGAACCGCTCGCCGTCCTGCGCGGCGGCGACGAACCCGGTCCCCTGGGAGTACCGGCCGGTCGCACCGCACACCGGCGCCTCGACGCGCACCGTGCTCGGCCCGGCCAGCGCCGCGACGGACCGCAGCTGGGCCTCGTCCGGCGCGTCAGCCGTGGACGACGACGCCGGCACCAGCGCCAGCAGGTCGCCCCCGGCGGCGGTGGGGAGCACCCGGCGCACGTCGTCGACCACGGAGCGGGCGGGCGGAACGGCGTCGGCCAGGCGCGCCAGGGCGGTGCTGCGGGCGAGCGCGCTCGACGGCGGCGCGAGCGCCAGGGACAGCCCCGCGAGCAGCGAGCAGACGACCAGCGCGACGAGGCCGCGGACCACGGCCCCCGCCCCCCTGTCGACCACGCCGAGGTGCAGGCGGCTCAGCGCCCGTCCGAGCAGGTCGCCGACGGCACCGCCGAGGCCCGAGCCGACCAGCGCCCCGCCCAGCGCGCACGCGGCGACGAGCACGAGGCGGAGCAGCACCGACAGCTGCTCACCGACCAGCCACGTCGAGGCCGCCAGCCCGAGCACGAGGCCCGCCAGCAGCCCCGCGAGGGAGAGCACCGACCGGCTGGCGCCCGTGCGCCACCCCGCACGGGCGCCGAGCACGACGACCGCCACCACCAGCAGGGCGACGGCCAGGTCGAGGAGGACGGGGTCGCTCATGGGACGAGCCTGGAGGCTCCTTCTGAAGCAGACCTGAGGACCGGGCTGCTGCGCCGCCGCCCGCGGACCGGGCCCTCAAGACCGCGGCGTGGTGCGTGACGCCGGTCACCGGGCCGCTGCGGCAGGGTGGCGCCGTGGGTCAGCGGACGGGCGGGGGCGGGGGCGACGAGCGCCGTCGTCGAGCCGCGGTCCGGGACGCCTTCGACGCGGCCGCGGCGGCCCTGGGCTCCCACCTGGACCCCGAGCAGCGGGCTGCCGCCGACCGCCTCGCCGACCTGGGGGCCGGGCTCCAGGCGGGGCTCCGGGCGGGGCCGGACAGCCGCGCGACGGGGGTCTACCTCCACGGCCCGGTGGGGCGCGGCAAGACGTGGCTCGCCGACGTCCTGCTCGCCCAGCTGCCGGACGGCACCGCCACCCGGCTGCACGCCTACGACGCCGCGCGGCAGCTCCACCGCGGCATCGCGCGGCGCTCCGGCGGGCGGGGCGGTCTCGAGGCAGCCGTCGACGACGTCGTCGACGGAGCCCGCGTGCTGCTCCTCGACGAGCTGCACGCGCACGACCCGGGCGACGTCATGCTCCTGTCCCGCTTCCTGCGGGCGCTGCCGCCCCGCGGGGTGCGGCTGGTGGCGACGTCCAACCACTCCCCCGAGGGCCTGCTGCCCGACCCCCGCCACCACCACCTCGTGCTGCCCCTGGTCAGGGCGCTGCGCGAGACCTGCGTCGTGGTCGAGGTGGCCGGTCCCGTCGACCACCGCACCCTCGGCCACGGCGGAGCGCGGCCGGGCTGGTCCAGCGGGGCGTGGCTGGTCCCGGGCGGTCCCGCGCAGGTGGCGGCAGCGGGGCTGGCGGAGCCGGCTCCCGGAGACCGGGTGGTGCTGCAGGTGGGTGGTCGCCCCCTGCGGGCGCTCGGCCTCGACGCCCGCGACGGCGGCGCCGTCCACCTGCACTTCGACGACCTGTGCGACGCGCCCACCTCCACCGGCGACGCCCTGGAGCTGGCCGAGCGGTACCGCACCCTCGTGCTGGCCGGGGTGCCCGCGCTGTCGACGGTGGGTGAGCAGGCGCGGCGGCGGTTCGCCGACCTCGTCGACGTCTGCTGGGACCGCGACGTGCGGCTCGTGGTCCGCAGCGCCACCCCGCCGCGCGAGGCCCTCGACGCCGGCGTCCGCGACCGCGAGCGCCTGGTGAGCCGCCTCTCGCTGCTCCGAGGAGACGCCCCTTCGCGGTGACGAGCCGGTGACGGCAAGTCACTGCGCGACAGCCCCGGTCACCAGGACGACGACGGCGAAGCGCGCCGTCCTGCCGACGACGCACGCGGGGGCGAAGCGCCTCACGGGCACCTGCGCCACGCCCGCCGCGACCGCCAGCAGCATCAACGGCGGGACGCTGGCGACGGCGCTGACCAGCACCAACAGCGGAGCCCACCTCGAGCGCAGCCACCCGGCGGCGGCCGCGGTGAGATCACAGACGGCCCGGCCGAGCGCGGCGCGGACGCCCGTCCGGGCCGCCACCGCGACACCCCGGGCCGCCTGGTGGGAGGAGCGCTGGCGCACGAGCCGACCCAGGCCCCACGGTGACGCCGCCCCCCCCGGGCGCCCAGGAGCAGCGCCACCTCGCCGGCCGTCTGCCCCACCCCCGCGGCGACCCCCACGGCCAGCGCGACCCCGGTGGGCTAAGTCGCCGCCACCCCGAGCACGTACACCTCGACGGGCAGCAGCGCGGTGGTGGCCGAGACGAGCGCCCCGAGGAGAGCGGCCCCGAGCAGGGCGAGGAGGGCGGTGTGCCTGGGCTCGTCGGTCCGTCAGCGCCGCGGGTGGGCCGAACAGCCGGAGGAGGCGCAGGGGCTCACGGCGTCCTCAGGTTCTCGAGCGCGGCAGCACGGCGGACCCGGCCGGTGAGCAGCTCCGCGACGGCGCAGGAGACGAGCCGCACCGCGGCCCCCACGACGACGGCGGCGACCAGCACCGCGGCCACCGGGACCAGGGTGCGCGCCCCCACCCAGCTCCAGTCGATGGCGATGAGCAGCCCCGCGTAGAAGAGCCCGCCGACGAGGGTCCCCGCGACGGCGGACGGCACCGCCGTCGCCGCCAGGGCGCGCGCCTGCACCTCCACGATCCGCGGCACGTCGCACCCGAGGGCGGCCGTGGCTGCTACTGCGCGGCGCGCCTGCCCCAGGTGGTCGGTGAGGGCGAGCGCCAAGGAGACCAGGGCGACCGAGGCCGCCACCCCCGCGACGGCGCAGGCGAGCACCACGCCTCCGCCGTAGAAGACGACGTCGCTGCTGCTCCCGTGGAAGTCGCGGCCGACAACCATCGCCGTGACGAAGGCGGTGCACGCTCCCAGACACACCCCCACCAGCACGACCACCGCACCCGAGGCCCCGACGGCCACGGGGTTCCCCCGGCGCTGGGCCGCAGCGAGCACCGCCTCCGCCCCCGCACCCGCCCGTGCCGCGCGCTCGACGCGCCGGGTCGAGGACCGCACCGCCATGCGGGCGAGGACGACGACTGCGCTGGCCGCGAGGCACAGCAGTGCCCCGAGCAGGAGGACCAGGGAGCTCACGGTCTCGGCACCGCGCGGCACGTCCAGCGGCACCGCCGAGGCCAGCACGACGGCGCCGGCGCACGAGGCCGCTCCGGCGGCACCGACCCACGCCCAGCGCGCTGGCGGCGCAGGACTCGACACGCTCCCGCGCCGTCCGAGCAGGGCTCCGGCAACTGCCCCCGCACCGGTCAGCAGACCGATGAGCAGGACCCAGACCAGGGCCAGCCAGGGCTCGGGCGGGGGCACCAGGCGGGCGCCCGGCGGCAGAGCGATCCCCAGCAGCAGCCACAAGACGAGGTACACCGGGGCGCTCCACAGCGCGCCGCGGGCGGCGGCTGCGGTGGTGCTGGCCACTCGGACGCGCCTCAGATCGCGCTGCGAGGCACCGGCCACCACGAGGGTCGCCTCGCGCTGCTTGCGAACCACGGTCCCGACGCGGAGCGCCTGGACCGCGAGGGCCGCGAACGGCATCACGAGCAGGAGGGCTCCGAGCACCACACCGGGCCGGAGCCCCGGTTGGGCGACGAAGGAGACCAGACCGCTGCTCGGACTGAGACTCGTGGCGGTGCCGACCACCGCACCGTTCGCATCGGTGATCACCTCCACCCCCGTCGTCGCGGGGTCCGTACCGAGGCCCGCGACGGCGGCGGCGAGCAGCAGCGCCACCCCGGTGCCGGCCGAGGCGGCCGTGGTCGCCCGGGAGCGCAGCCGGTCGGCGGCCGTGCGGGGGCGGGCGAGGAGCCGCACCACCTCGCGGTCGAGCGCGCTCACCGCAGGTCCAGGTCGTGCTGGACGCCGCCGTGGGCGAGCCGCACCTCGCGGTCGCAGCGGGCGGCGAGGACGTTGTCGTGGGTGACCAGCACCAGCGCGCCACCTCGGGCGACCACACCCCAGAGCAGGTCGAGCGCCAGGGCGGCGCCCGCGGGGTCGAGGCTGGCG
Organism: Actinomycetales bacterium; assembly: GCA_022701985.1. GTDB lineage: Bacteria > Actinomycetota > Actinomycetes > Actinomycetales > Quadrisphaeraceae > Quadrisphaera. Next base: position 12,709 of record JAKONK010000115.1, on the reverse strand, counting down.
ACGGGCTCGTCGGCGAGCACCAGGTGCGGCTCGGCCACCAGGGCCCGGGCGACGGCGGCGAGCTGGGCCTGGCCCCCGGAGAGCTCCGCCGGCACGGCGTCCTCGGCAGTGCTCAGCCCGACGCTCGCGAGCGCGGCGCGGGAGGCCTCGCGGGCCGGTCCGAGGGCGGCGCCGTCGAGCAGCAGCGGCAGGGCGACCCCGTCGAGCAGGGGCAGGTCGGGCACCAGCTGGCCGTACTGCAGGACGATGCCGACGTCGCGGCGCCGCAGCTGGGCCCGCTCGGCGTCGTCCAGCGCGGCGAGCTCGTGCCCGAGCAGCTCCACGGTCCCCGCGTCGGGCTGCAGCAGGCCCGCGGCGGCGTGGAGCAGGGTCGACTTGCCGCTGCCGCTGGCCCCCGTGACGGCGACCGCGGTGCCCGCGCCCACCTCGAGGTCGACGTCGCGCAGCGCCGGGGTCCGGCCGTGGGCGTGGCGGAGGCCGGTGAGCCGCACGAGCGGGTGGGTGGGCTCGGCCAGCACGTCGTCGGGCGGCGGGGTCCGGTCGGAGGGGCGGTCGGGGCTCACGGCAGGGGCTCCTGGTCGTCCTTGGCGGCGGGGGTCGCTGTGCGGGTGTCGGGCGGGCTGGTGGGTCGCTGCGCCCGGAGCGCCTCGGCGGCCTCCTCCAGCCAGCGGAGGTCGGCGTCGAGGTGGAGCAGGGCGTGGCGGTCGGCCAGGCGGACGGCGAGGTCGGTGCTCCGCCCGGGTTCCCGGCCGGGGTCCCGGACGGGGTCCGACGAGGCGGCGCGGCGCTGCAGCTGGCGCATCCGGCGCAGGTGGGCTGCCCGCTGCGCGGAAAGCACCCGTTCGGCGTCCGCGCCGGACGTCGTCGCGTGCAGGGCGACCACGGTCTTGCGGATGATCTCCTCTCCCGCCGTGCCCGCCGGCGGGGCCGGCTCGTCGAGCCAGGTCAGCAGGCGCTCGCGCCCGAGGTCGGTGATGGCGTACACGGTCCGCTCGGGGCCGCCCTCGCTGTGCGTGCCGACCACCTCGGCGTGGCCGTCGCGCACGAGGCGCCCGAGCGTCGCGTAGACCTGGCCGAACGCCAGGGGCCGCTCGGCGGGGAACCACGCGTCGTGGGCGCGCTTGATGTCGTACCCGTGCCGGGGCCCGGACAGCAGCAGCGCCAGGTGCACCTCGCCGATCGCCACGGGAGCACTGTGCACCACGAGTAGTCATCTGGTGAATAGTGATCTCGGCGTGTCGTGCGAAGATCCGCCGTGGAGCGCACCGGACTCGACCCCGTCGTCGTGGCGGCCCTGGAGGCCGTCGACGCGGCGTGCACCTGGGGCGCCCGGCGCCCGGAGACCGCCCCGACGACGCGCGCGCTGCAGCTGCTCACCCGACGGTCCCCGGAGCTCGCCGGCGCGGGCCACCGCGACGGGTGCGCGCTCCTCGGCGGGCTCGGCACCTCCTGGCGCACCGCCGAGCCGCTGCTGGTCTGCGTCGGCAACTGGGGCAGCCCCGACGACGACCCCGCCGACCCGGCGCACACCCGCGTCGGCCTCTCACCGCTCGGCCGCCTCGTCCTCGACGCCGAGCGCGGCGCCTGCGGACCGGTGCCCCTGGGTCTGGCCCTGGGCGGTGTCGGCTCGCTGGACCAGCGGGTCCCCGGGTTCGGGACGGCGGCCGTGCTGGCGGCCCTCGACGGCTCCGCCGGTCTCCCCCTCCTGCCGGTCCCGGTCCTCGCCACGGGCGGGACGGTCGACGTCGACCTGGCCGCCCTGCTGGCCGGCGAGGTGGTGACCGCCCATCTGGGGTGCCGCACGCACCGGGAGCCGGGCGACCCCGACGCCCCCGCGTGGCCCCCGCCGGCTCCCCCGCTGCCCCCGGAGCTGCAGGCCCGGGTCGACGGCGGCGAGGAAGTCTCCTACGCGTTCGTCACGGACGCGCCGAAGACCTTCCCCGGCCCGTCGCTCGTGGTCACCGGCCTGCCGCCGGGCACCGGCACCTGGGCCCTGGAGCGGGCCCTGGCCGAGAGCTGGCGCGACGAGCGCTCAGAGCCCGACGCGCCTGCCGCGGTCGTCGACATCGCCGACCGGACGTCGGTGGACGTCGGGACGCACCTCGTCATCGCCACGGATGACGCCTCGGCGACGGTCGCCGACCTGGACGACGTCGAGGCCTGGCTCCACGCCCACCCCGCGAGCCACCGGCTCGTCACGTGGCAGCTCCCCCGCCCCGCCGTCGTCGAGCTGGCCGCGTGGGCCGAGCGGACCCGCGCGGACCCCTCCGGTCTGGAGCGCCTGCGGGCCCTGGTCAGCGCTTGACGAGGTCGAGCGCGACGCCGCCGGAGATGAAGGGCAGGCGCTCCAGCGCCAGCTCGGCGCGGGCGGCCCACGCGGGGACCCGCTTCACGCTGGAGGGGTACAGGTAGAGCCGGTCGCGTCCCACGAGCTCCCACCCGGCGGCGCGGGCGCGGCGCACGAAGTCGCCGGCGGGGAAGACCCGCTCCCCCGGGGTGAGGGTGTGCCACAGCCACACGTAGGGGTGCTGCTGGTTGGGCTCCATCGCGCGCCAGCGGGCACCCGGCGCCGCGACCCGCGCGGCCTCGGTGACCACGGCGTCGAGGTCGGTGACGTGGTGGAGCGCGTCGACGCTCAGGAGCAGGTCGACCGAGCCGGTCGCGACGGCGGCGGGAACCTCCTCGCCGGTGCCGACCTCGAAGCGCACGTTCTCCAGGCCCTGGGCCGCGGAGCGCTCGTTGGCGAAGTCGACGTAGTTCGCCAGCGGCTCGACCCCGGTGAAGGTGCGGTCGGGGTGCGAGGCGGCCAGGGTGCGCAGCAGCGTCCCGGTGCCCGAGCCCAGCTCGAGGACGCGTCCGGGCACCTCGGCGAGCACCCGGTCGAAGTAGTCGACGCGGCGGCGGGTCATGTGGCCGTCGGCGCGCAGGTCGTCGTAGAGCTCCGGCTGCTCGTCGTAGCCGGCGTTGAACCGGTGGTCCTGCGCCGCTCGGGCGGCCGAGTGGTCGCTGGGCTCCATCCCGGAAGGGTAAGCCGCGCTCAGGTGGTGATCACGAGGGGTTCCCCGGCGGCGGCGCGGCGGAGGTCGGCGCGTCGTCGGTCTCCCACAGCTCGACCCGCAGCCAGCTGTGGTCGGTGGACGAGACCAGCCGGCGCCCCTCCATCACCGCGCGGGCGTTGCCGGTGGTGCGCCCCAGGTCACCGGTGGCCGTCGCCACCGACCCGACCAGCCACACCCTCCGGTGCGGCGCCAGCGCCTCCACCTTGGGCTCGACCCCGCGCACCTCGAGCCCACCGAGGGTGTCGCTCTCCAGCGGGCCGGCCACGAGCAGCGGGTCGTCGAGGCGGTCGCTCCCGGCCAGCCCGGCCGGGTAGTAGGCCTCGACCATGGGCCGCACCACGTTGCCGACGTAGACCACGGCGTCACCGGGCTGCGCACCCGCGGCGATCTCCGCGGCGGCCCCGCGCGGGTCGTCGAAGCCCGCGTCGCGGTCGCGGAACGTGATCGAGGCCGGGAGGAGGCAGGCCAGCAGCACGACGACGCCGAGCGCCGTCACCCGCTGCGCCCAGGGCCCCCCGCGGCGGCGGGCCAGGCCCACGGACGACGTCAGGGCCACGGCGGTGAGGACGGCGACCGCCGGCAGCGCCGCGCTGGCGTACCGCTGGTTGAAGTACCCGCCGATGAGCCCCAGCACCGTGACAGCGAGCACCGGCATCGGAGCCCACAGGGCCAGCACGAGGGCGTGCCGCTCGCGGGCCCGGCCCCGGCGGTGGCGGGTCAGCAGCACCGCGGCGCCGGCGGCGGCGAGGGCGAGCACGGGCCAGCCCAGCCACGGGACGTCGCTGGCGAGCTTCCAGAAGGTGAAGAACTCCGGCAGCGTCGCGGGGGCGGGCGGACGCTCGACGGCCTGCATCGAGCCGGCCGCCACCAGGCCCACCCCGACCAGGCCGGCGGGCAGCGCCGCCGCGACGAGCGCCCAGCGGCGGGCGCGGCCGGGGCGCAGCCAGGTCGCGAAGAAGACCGCCCCCACCGACGGGAGCGTCACCAGGGGGTGCAGCAGCACCGCGAGCAGGGCCACGGCACCCAGCACGGGCCACAGCCACCGCCGCGGCCGGTCGCTCTGGCGCAGCAGGAGCAGCACGGTCACGACGACGGCGGTCAGCGCCATCGGGTACGGCCGGGCCTCCTGGCCGTGCAGGTACACCGCGGGCGCCAGCGCCGTGACGGTCCCGGCCACCAGCGCACCGGGCGCACCGGCGAACCGCCGGCCCAGCACCGCCACCAGCGCCACCAGGACGACGGTGGCCACGGCCCCGGGGAGCCGGATCCAGTCCTGCGACTCGCTCACCCGCAGCCAGGGGTGCATCAGGAGGTAGTAGCCGACCAGGCCCGCGTCGCGCTCGGAGAGCAGGCCCATCATGTCGGCCACGCTCCGGCCGGCGGTGCTGAGCGTGTACACCTCGTCGCGCCACAGGGGCTTGCCGTCGTAGCGGTACGCGGTCAGCGCGGCCGCCAGCAGGGCCGGCAGGAGCACCGGCAGCCAGGCGGCGGGGCGTCGCCAGCGGGCGCGGGAGGGGGGGGTCCCCTGCACCGGGGGGTCGTCGAGGAGCAGGGCCACGAGCGGGATCCTCCCAGCCGGGGCTGTGAGCGGCCCGTCGGTGATCGCCGACCGGGTGTCCGCCTGATCGACGGGCCGCCCGGTACAGCCCGCCTAGGGTGCTGTGCTCGTGGTGTCACCGGAGCTCGTCGTCCTGCTCCTGCTGCTGGTCGTGGGCCTGTCGGCCGTCCTCTCGGCGCGGCTGCGCGTGGCCGCGCCGCTGCTGCTCGTGGCCCTCGGGGCGGGCGTGGCGGCCCTGCCCGGCGTCCCCGCCGTCGAGGTGCCGCCCGAGCTGGTGCTCGCCGGCATCCTCCCGCCGCTGCTGTACTCGGCGGCGGTCCAGCTGCCCGCGATGGGCTTCCGGCGCGACGCCTCGGCCATCAGCGGCCTGTCCGTCGTGCTGGTGCTGGTCAGCGCCGTCTCGGTGGGTGCGCTTCTGAGCTGGCTGCTCGGGGTCGGCTTCTGGTGGGGCGTGGCGCTGGGGGCGGTGGTCTCCCCCACCGACGCGGTGGCCACGTCGATCGTGAAGGGGCTGGGGGCCTCCCCGCGGGCGGTCTCGCTGCTGGAGGGCGAGGGCCTGCTCAACGACGCGACGGCCCTGGTGCTGCTGCGCACCGCGGTCGCCGTCGCCGCCGCCGGGACCGCGGTGTCCTCCGACGGGTCGGGCCAGGGACCCTCGGTGGGCTCGGCCGCGGGTGACTTCGCCTGGGCGGTCGCGGTCGCCGTCGTCGTCGGGCTCGTGGTGGGCCACCTCGACCTCGCGGTGCGCCGCCGGGTCGACGACCCCGCCGCCGGCACCCTGATCTCCTTCGCCGTGCCGTTCGCGGCGTCGCTCCCGGTGGAGCACCTGGGCGGGTCGGGGCTGGTCGCCGCCGTCGTCGCGGGTCTGGTCACCAACCACCACGCGCCCCGCGTGCTCGGACCGCGGGCCCGCCTCTCGGACGCCCAGACGTGGCGGTCGGCGTCGCTGCTGCTGGAGGGCGGCATCTTCCTGCTCATGGGGCTGGAGCTGCCCGCCGTGCTCGCGGCCGTGGCCGCCGACCCCGAGACCGGCGGCGGCGTGGGCCGGCTCGGCCTGGGCAGCGCCGTCGCGGTGGCCGCGGCCGCCCTCGCCGCGGTGCTGGCGGTCCGCGCCCTGTTCGTGGCGGGCCTGATCGGCGTCTCCCACCGCCGCCGCGACCGCCGCGAGCGGGCCCGTCGGCGGTTCAGCGCCGTCGCGGAGCGCTTCGAGGACCGCACCCCCGCCGAGGTGGCCGCCGCCATCACCGCGCGGCGCGCCCTCGACAGCACCGCCGGCCGCGTCAGGGGCGGCCTGCGCCGCGGGGGGCTGCGCGGTGCGTGGCGGGCGGCCCAGCGGCGCCCCGTCACCGAGGACGCCGTCGCCAGGATCACCACCCGGCTGCGGCGGGTGCGCGCCGACCTCGACTACCTCCTCGACGAGCCGCTCGGCTGGCGCGAGGGCGTGGTCGTGGTGTGGGCGGGCATGCGCGGCGCGGTGACGGTGGCCGCCGCGCAGACCCTCCCCGCGGACGCACCGCAGCGCGAGCTGCTGGTGCTGGTGGCCTACCTCGTGGCCGCGGGGTCGCTGCTGCTGCAGGGCCTCACGCTGCGCCGCACGGTCCTGGCGGTCGGCACCACGCGCCAGCGCAGCGAGTCCGAGGACGCCGCGCAGCGCGCCGCGCTGCACCAGCTGGTGGTCGACGCCGGGCGCGCCGCCGACGTGCCCGAGGGGGCCTCGGCGGAGGAGACCCGGCTGCTGCAGCTGCGGGCCCGCCGCGACGCGCTGCTCGACGCCCGCGACGACGGCTCGTTCGACGCCGAGGCCCTCCTCCACGCGCTCGCCGTCGTCGACGCCGACGAGATCAGCCTGTCGCTGCGGGGCGGCGCCACGGGCTGACAGCGGGGCGACGGCGAGCGTTCACGCGCCGGAAACCCACGGGTGCTCGGCAGCCCCTACGGTCGGGCGATCTTCAGCGAGATCGATCCCTTCGTCGGGACCGCAGCGACCCGGTTGCCGGCGCCGCGCGGTCTCGCCGCTGCGTGGTGGTTCCCCAAGCCGCAGGTCGGCAACACCCACCCCGGGGCCACCAGCCCGCTGGGCATGGTCAGCGCCTGCGCCTACTCGGGGGCCTACCCCACCGGGTACGGCCAGTACGACAAGTCGCTGGACGGGCTGCCCGTCGAGGTCTTCGACCGGCTGCAGGCGTCGGGCTTCACCCACTTCCAGCAGTCCGGCACCGGCGCCATCCGCAAGTACTACAACTACCTGCGCGTCACGCCCATGGTGCAGCCCCTGGACGACCTCGGGCAGAGCTGGGACCTCACCGACGAGGTCGCCGAGGCCGGGTACTACGCGGCCACGCTCGGCTCGGGCGTGCGGTGCGAGCTGACCGTCGGCACCAAGACGGCCGTGCACCGGTACACCTTCCCCGCGCACCGCTCGGCGCGCGTCGTCGTCGACGCCTCCTGCGGCGGCCTGGCCATCGAGCACGGGCGCACCGTGCCGCTGCGCGCCCAGGTCGAGAACCTCGGCCAGGGCCGGGCGCAGGGCACGATCGTGGTGGAGGGCGTGCCGCTCTCCTTCGCCCTCGAGGTCGACACCGACGTCCCCGGCCCCTCCGGACCGCCGCGCCACTCGGCGCCGTGGCGGCCGATGCTCTGGCACGACCGGCGCCTCATCGAGGGCGGCACGCGGCTCGACTTCGACAGGATCCGCCAGACCACGCTGCGCCCCTTCGGCCTGCTCTTCATGGGCGCCGCCCGGGCCGGTCAGACCGTGGAGGTGCGGATCGGCTTCTCCCTGCGCGGGGTGGAGCAGGCCCGCGCGAACCTCGAGGCCGAGCGCGCCTCCCGCCTGCCCGGAGCCCCCGGCGAGGCCGTCTTCGACACCGTCCGCGAGCGCACGCGGGCCAGCTGGACCGACCACGCGGGCCGGGTGGCCGTCGAGGGCGGCACGCCCGCGCGCCGCACGGTGATGGCGACGGCGACCTACCACTCGCTCATCAAGCCGTGCATCGCCGACGACGAGAGCCCGTTCTGGCCCTCGGACGGCCCGTTCGCGTTCGACATCTCCACGATGTGGGACATCTACAAGACGCAGGTCCCCCTCCTGGCGGCGATCGCGCCGGGGCGTGCGGCGGACCTGCTGGAGTCGCTGATCAGGGTCAGCGAGGAGGAGGGCAACTTCCCGATCGGCTACCGGATGGCGCGCGGCGCGGACCGGTTCTTCCGGCAGGCGAGCGCCCTGGCGCACACGGCGCTGGCCGACGCGCACGCCACCGACCTCGCCCCGATCGACTGGTCGTGGGCGCTGGTGCACATGGACGACGACCTGCGCCGCGGCTACGGCGAGATGTTCATCGACCACGGCGTGGTGCACCCGATCTCGCACACCCTCGACCTGGCCTTCGCCCACCACTGCACCGCGCAGGTGGCGCGGGCCGTGGGCGACCACCGCCTGGCCGACGACCTCGCGGAGCGCTCCCTGCGGTGGGTCAACGCCTTCGACGCCTCCACCGGGCTCCTGCGCGACTCCGAGTACTACGAGGGCGGCAGGTGGAACTACTCGTTCCGGCTGCTGCACGACATGGCGGGCCGCATCGCCCTGGCCGGCGGTGACGAGGCGTTCACGGGCATGCTCGACGCCTTCTTCGGGTTCGGGGCGCCGCCGGTGCGCCAGCCCGGCGTGCGCCCGGGCGCCGCCGAGATGGCCGCGGGGTACGCGCTCGACAGGTTCGAGGGCCTCAACAACGAGCCCGACATGGAGGCCCCTTGGGCCTACCACTGGGCGGGCCGGCCCGACCGCACCGCGGAGGTCGTGCACGCCGCGCTGACCCACCAGTTCGGCACCGGTCGCGGCGGGCTGCCCGGGAACGACGACTCCGGCGGCCTGTCGTCCTGGTACGTGTGGGCCTCGCTCGGGCTGTTCCCCGTGGCCGGGCTCGACACCTTCCTGCTGTCGGCGCCCGCGTTCGAGCGGGCCGTGCTGGCCGTGCCCGACGGCGAGCTCGTCGTCGAGGCGGTCGGGCACCGCGAGCAGCCGATCAGCTCCGACGACGGCTTCGAGGCCCGCGCCGAGGCGGCTGCCGCCGGCGGCCCCCCGGCGTCCAGACCCCAGCACCTGCTGTCGGCGACGCTCGACGGCGAGCCGCTTGCCGGACCGCACCTGTCGATGGCGCGGGTCCACCGCGGCGGGCGGTTGGTGCTCCACCTCGGTGACGAGCCGAACGGCTACGGGCGCGCGGTGAGGCCGCCCTCGCCGGCCGCACGGCTGCGCTGACCGAGCCGGCTGCGCTGACCGAGCCACCCGCTGTCCGCTCCACCCGCCGGTCCCGCCGGGGCCGGCCGTCCCACCCCCGTCGAGGAGGACCCATGACCGGCACGAGCACCCCCGACCGCCGCCTCGTCGTCCTGGTCCGCGCGGACCCGGTGATCTGCGGCCACTCCGGTGAGGCCCGCAACCTCGCCGAGGCGGCGCTGCTGCGCGGCTTCGACGACGTCCGCATCCTCACCTGGCCCCTCGAGGCGCTCCAGGCGGCGGGCCTCCCGCTCAAGCCGCTCGACGCGCTGCTGCCGTACTCCCCCGGCATCACGGTCGAACGCCCGGACCCGGTGGGTGACAACCGCGTGCCGGACGGCCGCTACATCGCGGGCCTCACCGGCCGGTTGGTGGAGCTGCTGGCCGAGGGCGTGCCCACGGTGGTGCTGTCGATGTACCTGACGCCGCACACCGACGTCGTCGTGCAGGCGGTGGCGGGGGCGCGCGCGGCGGGCTTCGCCCCGGACGTGCGGACCATGGCGAAGGCCGTGGGCTCCGACATCACCAACGTCGTCTCCAACGCCCTGCGCACCGGCAACTGGGGCGCGGCGGCGCTGGTGCTGAGCACCTACCTGCAGAACGACGACCTGCTCGCGGTGTCGGACTTCACCAAGGAGGAGGTGGTGCGCTGGGCCGAGCAGGTCGACGCCCGCAGCGGCACCCGCTTCGCCGCCGAGCTCACCGAGCGGGTGCGGATCAGCTACCCGCCGATCGACACCTCCGCCTTCCTCGACCTCGGCCCGGCGGCCGTCGACGCCGCGCTGACCGCCCGCGGGCTGGAGCGCGACGGGTACGTGCTGTTCCTCTCGCGCATCACGCGGGCCAAGGGCGTGGACGACCTCATCAGCGCCTACCGCGCCTCGCGGGCGTCCGCCACGAAGAAGCTCGTCATCGCCGGGGCCGGCAACGCCGTCGAGGCCGCGCGGGCGCAGATCGCGGAGGTCCCCGGCGACGACGAGCGGATCCTCCTGCTCACCGACGTCTCCGACGCCGAGAAGCCGCTGCTCATGCGCGGGTGCGCCGCGTACGCGCTGCCCACCAAGCCGGTGCCCGAGTTCGTGGAGACCTTCGGCATCGCCCTGACCGAGAAGATGCTGGCCGGCGGCGGCCCGGTCATCACCACGATCGTGGGCGGCACGGGCGAGGCGGTCGGTGACACCGCCCTCGTCGTCGAGCCGGGAGACGTCGCCGGGCTCACGGCGATGATCGACAGGGCCGTGCTCGACATGGACGAGGTCGAGCGCCTGGAGCTGGAGCAGCGGGCCCGCGAGCACGCGCTGCGCTTCGACAGGGTCCGGGTCTTCGACGAGATGCTCCCCGCCGAGCCGGCGGTCGCCCTGCCCGGGGAGCACCGGGTCGTCGAGCTCCCCCGCGAGGGCGCCCCGCTCTGACCCGTCCCGCCGGGACCGCAGCCGAGCGCCCGGCTGCGGTCCCGGAGCGGTTCAGAGGCGACCGGCGGTCATGTCGAACAGGCGCGAGAGCACCCGGTCGCCGTCGGCCCGCAGGCCGTCGTGGAGCAGCTCGTCGGTGACCCACGTGCGCGCGCCCAGCAGCGACGCCGTGGCGCGGGAGTGCTCGAGCAGCACGTAGGGGTCGTCGACGTAGACCGCCGCGGCCACCGGCACGCCGTCGGAGCCGCGGGCCACACCGTCGAGCACCGACGGGTCGTACAGGCGCGGCCACTCGCGCTCGGCCAGCAGCCGGGCCGCCTCGGCGACCGGCGCCAGCGCCCCCACGCCGCCGCGCTCGGGGTCGAGCAGCCAGTCGCCCACGTGCTCGCCCGAGAACAGCGCCGGGTCTCCCCCGTCGGCCACGTCGCGGACGTCGTCGGGGCGGGTGCGCTCCGCCGCCCACGCCGTGGTCGCGCCGTCGGCCCAGCACGCCTCGTGGACGAGCAGGTACAGCGGGTTTCGGGCCAGGCCGAGCGGGTCGGCGACGTCGGCGCGGAAGGCCGGGGAGCCCACAGGCCGCTCCAGCAGCGCGTGCAGGACGTCAGAGCCGTCGCTCATGCCGAGGGAGTGCCCGGCGGCGCGCAGGGTCCGCCCGGTGACGCGGTCGCCCGCCGTCGTCCTGAGGTCGTGGGAGGCGAGGTGGGCGTGCAGGTCGCGGAGCCGGTCGAGGTCCTGCGGGTACCGCTCGTGGTGGCGCGCCGACAGCAGGCGCATCTGCGCCCACGTGCCGGCGTACACCTCGTCGGGGTGCACGCCCACGGCCGGCAGCCCGCCGGTGATGTGGACGGCGCTCAGCGACTCGGGCGCCAGCGACAGGTACGTCGTGGCGCAGAACCCGCCGAAGCTCTGCCCGAGCAGGGCCCAGCGCCGCACGCCGAGGGCCTCGCGGAGCAGCTCGGCGTCGCGGACGACGCTGTCGGCGCGGAAGTGCGCGAGGTGCTCGGCCTGCTGGCGCGGCGTCATCCCCGGCAGGTCGCCGACCGGCGTCGAGCGTCCGGTGCCGCGCTGGTCGAGCAGCACCAGGCGGAAGTCGCGCAGGGCCCGCGCCATCCACCCGCTGGTCAGGGGCGCACCCATCGGCCGCGTGGCCTCCTGGCCGGGACCGCCCTGCAGGAACAGCAGGTGGGGCCGGTCCTCGCCGCCCACCGCCGAGACCTCGCGGGCGAACAGGGTGATCGCCGCGCCGTCGGGAGCGGCGTGGTCGAAGGGGACGTCGAGCTCGTGCTCCACCACCCGCAGGCCGGGGACCGCCACGGCGCTCAGCCCTCCGTCCGCAGCGCGGTGCCGACCCGGTGCGAGGTGACCCCCTGCGCGGAGGCGTCGAGCGCGGTCGGGGTGACGAGACCGGTCGGCAGGGCGGTCGGGAACCCGCTGGGGAGGTCACCCGGGGCGGGCAGCTGCTCGATCTGCCGCAGGGTCTCGGACACCTGCGGTGACACGGACCGGTAGAGCGCGACGGCCGCCACGGCCACCGCGACCCAGACCAGGGTGCCCAGCACCCCGACGACGACGCCCGCGACCGCCAGGCCGCGACCGCTCCTGCGGCCCGCCCGGGTGTCGCCGATACCGAAGGCCGACACGACGGCGCCGACGGGGCTGACCAGGAACGCCAGGACGAAGCCGACGACGGCGGTCACCGAGGTGGGGCGCGGCGGCCTGCCGACGTAGGGGCCCGGGTGCTGGTGGGCGGGGTCGTGGGGGTGCTGCGCCTGCTGCTGCGCCCGGGTCGGCTGCGCCGGGGGCTGGTAGCGGGGTGCGTACTCCTCGTACCCCGGCGGGGGCGTGTACGGCGGCGGGGGTGCGCTGGGGTCGGACACGGTGCCTCCGAGCGGCGGGGAAGGACGGCTCACCTCGACCGTAGCCGCCGGTGGGGGGTGCCGGAGCCCCCGCTCGGGCCGCCCCTCCCGGGGCGCGCGCACCCCGCGGGCCCGTGAGGCGGGTACCCCGATGACCATCCGGGGTGCGACAGTGGTCCGGTGACGTCGCTCGGATCCGAGGCCCTTCCCGCGCGGTTGTTCAAGGCGATCCCCCTGCTGCGGGAGGCCCTCGTGGCCGCCGCCGAGGAGGGGCGCGTCGTCCCGCCGTCGGAGGCCTCCGAGGCCACCGACGGCGCCGTGACGGCCCGCGGCCTCGGCAAGGCGCTCGAGGTCATCTCCGCCGACTGCGCCCGCCGCGGCGAGCCCGACCTGGCCGCGCTGGTGGTCAAGGAGGCCTCGCTGGTCGAGGGCACCGACACCGCCGGGGGCGGACGACGACGGGTCTGGATGCACTTCGGCGGGCAGACCGCCGTCGACGCCGGGACGCAGGACGAGCTCGACGTCGTCGAGCGGGCCACCCGCCACGC
>JAKONK010000069.1 GCA_022701985.1 Actinomycetales bacterium | reverse complement strand
TCGACGACGGGACCGATGGCCTCGACGACCGCGTCGACGTCGGCGGCGGTGGTGGTGTGGCCCAGGGAGAAGCGCAGGGAGTGCCGGGCGGCCTCGTCGCTGCAGCCCATGGCCAGCAGCACGTGGGAGGGCTGGGCGACACCGGCCGAGCACGCGGACCCGGTGGAGCACTCGACACCGCGGGCGTCGAGCAGCATCAGCAGGGAGTCGCCCTCGCAGCCGGGGAAGCCGAGGTGGGCGTTGCCGGGGAGACGGTGCTCGGGGTCGCCGTGCAGGTGGGCGTCGGGCACGACCTCGAGCACACGGCGGCACAGCTCGTCGCGCAGGGCGGCCACGCGGGCGGCGTGCTCGTGCTGCTGCTTGACGGCCACCTCGACCGCGGCGGCGAACCCGGCGACCGCGGGGGCGCCGACGGTGCCGCTGCGCAGGTCACGCTCCTGACCACCGCCGTGGACGAGCGCGGTCAGCTGCACCTCGCGGCGCACCACGAGCACACCGACGCCCTGCGGGCCGCCGACCTTGTGACCGGTGACGGTCATCGCGTCGACGCCGGACGCGGCGAAGTCCAGCGGCACCGACCCGAGGGCCTGGACGGCGTCGGTGTGCACCGGGATGCCGTGCGGGGCGCACCGGGCCACGACCTCCTCGACGGGCTGGAGGGTGCCGACCTCGTTGTTGGCCCACATCACCGAGACGAGCGCGACCGAGTCGGGGTCGCGGGCGATGCTGGCCTCGAGCGCGCCGCGGTCGAGCCGGCCGTGCCGGTCGACGGGCAGCAGCTCGAGCTCGGCGCCCTGGGTCTGGGCCAGCCAGGCGGCCGGGTCGTGGACGGCGGGGTGCTCGATGGCGGTGGTCAGGATGCGCACCCGGCGAGGGTCCGCCTCGTGCCGGGCCCAGTAGAGGCCCTTCACGGCGAGGTTGTCGGACTCGGTGCCACCGCCGGTGAGGACCACCTCGCCGGGGCGGGCGCCCAGGGCGGCGGCCAGCTCCTCGCGGGCCTCCTCCACGACGCGCCGCGCGGAGCGGCCGGAGGTGTGCAGGGCGGAGGCGTTGCCGGTGCGGCTCAGCTCGGCCAGCATCGCCTCGGCGGCGGCGGGCAGGACCGGGGTGTCGGCCGCGTGGTCCAGGTACGCCGACGCGCGCGCGGCGGAGGGTGCTGGCGTCACGCGGAGAGCCTACGTCCGCCGGGGTGCGCGTCCCGGTCGCGCGCGACCTGCGGCAGGGTGGCCCCGTGGAAGAGACCGCACGCCCGACGCCGCCGTCGGCCCCCGTCCCGCGGCTGGGCGTCCACCTGCACGCCGGCGGTGCCAGCGCGGCGGTCGCCTCCGGCAGCGCCGACGCCGTCGCCGTCTGCCTGCTCGACGACGACGGGCGCGGCGGCTGGAGCGAGCGCCGCGTCCCCCTGGAGCGCCGCCCCGGCGGCCTGTGGACCGGTGAGCTCCCGGGCGTGGTCGCCGGCCAGCGCTACGGGCTGCGCGTCGACGGGCCGTGGGACCCGGGCGCCGGGCACCGCCACGACCCGTCCAAGCTGCTGCTCGACCCGTACGCGCGCGCCCTCGAGGGCGAGCTGCGCTGGGGTCCGGAGGTCTTCGCCCACGCCGTGGAGGGCCCGCAGTGGCACCCGGTCGACGGCGGCTCCGCGCGCAGCGGGCTCGACAGCGCCGGGAGCGTGCCGGTGGGCGTCGTGGTCGACCCCCCCGTCGCCGACCAGGCCGCGCGACCGCGCACCCCGTGGTCGCGCACCGTGGTCTACGAGGCGCACGTGCGGGGGCTGACGATGAGCCACCCCGACGTGCCGGCCGAGCTGCGCGGCACCTGGGCGGGGCTCGCCCACCCCGCCGTCGTCGCCCACCTGGTGGGCCTGGGCGTGACGGCGGTCGAGCTGCTGCCGGTGCAGGCGATCTCCACCGAGGTCCCGCTCGCCCGGCGCGGCCAGGCGAACTACTGGGGGTACTCCACGCTGAGCTGGTTCGCCCCCGAGCCGCGGTACGCGACGGCCGCGGCGCGCGCCGCCGGCCCCTCGGCCGTGCTGGCGGAGGTCCACGACGCCGTCGCCGCGCTCCACGCCGCGGGGCTCGAGGTGCTGGTGGACGTCGTCTACAACCACTCCTGCGAGGGCAGCGCCCACGACGGCCCGGCGCTGTCGCTGCGCGGGCTGGACGCCGCCGGGTACTACCGCCTCGACCACGGCCGCGACGTCGACTCCTCCGGGTGCGGCAACAGCCTCGACTTCGGCCGCCCCCGCTGCGTGCAGCTGGCGATGGACTCGCTGCGCCACTGGGTCACCGCGTTCGGCGTCGACGGGTTCCGCTTCGACCTCGCCCCCACGCTCGGCCGCGGCCTCGACGGCGGCTACCGCCCCGACGCCCCGCTGCTGCTGGCGATGGGCGCCGACCCGGTGCTGTCCGACGTCAAGCTGGTCGCGGAGCCGTGGGACCTCGGCCACGACGGCTGGCGCACGGGAGACTTCCCGGTGCCGTTCGCCGAGTGGAACGACAGGTTCCGCGACGGCGCCCGGGAGTTCTGGCTGGGCGTGCCCGGACGGGCCTCGCGCGGGGAGCCCACCGGCAGCGGCCTGGGCGAGCTGGCGCTGCGCCTCACCGGCTCGGCCGACCTGTTCGGCGGTCGCCCCGGCGACCGCGGCCCGTCGGCCTCGGTCAGCTTCATCACCGCCCACGACGGCTTCACCCTCGCCGACGCCACCGCGTACGACCACAAGCACAACGCGGCCAACGGCGAGGACGGCCGCGACGGCACCGACAGCAACCGCTCGTGGAACCACGGCATGGAGGGGTGGCCGGGCACCGGGGGCACGGCGGCGGGGCCCCGCACCGTCGACCCGGCCGCCGCCGACCCGCGCGGCGACGAGGGGCTGGACCCCGACGAGCTGCTGGTCGCCTCGCTGCGGCGCCGCTCGATGCGGAACCTGCTGGCCACCCTGGTGCTGTCCGCCGGCGTCCCGATGATCACCGCCGGTGACGAGCTGGGACGCACGCAGGGCGGCAACAACAACCCCTACTGCCTCGACGACGAGACCTCCTGGGTCGACTGGCGGCTCGCCCCCTGGCAGGACGACCTGCTCGAGAGCACCCGCCAGCTCCTCGCGCTGAGGGCGGAGCACCCCGTGCTGCGCGCCGAGCTGCCGCCGCGCTCCGCCCGGGCTCCGCGGGAGGCCGGCGCGGCGGCGCTGACGTGGTGGGACGCCACCGGGGGCCCGATGGACCCCGAGGACTGGAGCGACCCGCAGAACCGCACGGTCCAGGTGCACCTGGACGCCGCGGGCACGGGCGGCGAGGACCTGCTGCTGGTGCTCGCCGGAGACCTCGACGACGGCGAGGTGGTGCTGCCGCCGCAGGCCGGGGTCGGGGGCTACCGGCTCCTGTGGGACAGCGCCGTCGAGCGCTACGACGCCCCGGCGGTCTGGCCGACCGACGCCGCGGGGACGTCGGTGCCGGTGAGCGCGCTCTCGGTGCGGCTGTACCGGCCGCACCCCGCCGGGGTCGCTCAGGAGGAGGACGCGGCGGCCGGCCAGAGCACGGCGCCGTCGGAGCCGACCACCGCGCGCAGGTAGGAGTCGTCGAAGGTGCTCGCCAGGTCCGGCACGGCGGTCAGCTCGCCGGACCCGACGAGCACCTCGCCCTCGGCCTGCAGGGCCGCCGGGTCGACGTACCCGACCGGCTGGCCGGCGGGCGTCGAGCTGGCCACCAGCGCCGACTCCGTCTCGAAGACCTGCTGGTTGTGCGCCACGTCGAACCCGCTGCCGCTCTGGTCGGCCGCCGCCTGCACGCACTGCTCCAGCTCGGTCTGGCACAGGTCGTGCGCCCGCAGCAGCGCGCGCACGAAGTCCTGAACCGCGGTCGGGTGCTCGCTCGCGAACTGCGGGTTGGCGATGAGCTGCCCGAACGAGCCGGTCACGCCGTAGTCCTCGGGGTTCCACTGGGTCACCTGGTCACCGGCCGCCGCGAGGGTCAGCGGCTCGTTGGACTTGTAGCCCGTGAGCGACTGCACCTGCCCGCGCACGAGCACGGTGGGGTCGTACCCGACCTTGACCTGCGTGATCGACCCGAGGTCGACCCCCGCGGTGACGAGCATCGCCCGCAGGGGCGCGGGGAGGCTGCCCTTGTGGCCGAGCGTCGTGCCGTCGAGCTGGGTGAGGTCGGTGACGCCCGGCTCGGTCATGAGCGTCGCGATCGGCACGTGGCCGAAGGTGGCGACGCCGACGACGTCCGCTCCCCCGGCCACCGCGAGCATCGCCTCGGCGGCGCTGCCCACGCCCGACAGCTGCGCCCGGCCCGCGGCGGTGAGCTGCGCCCCCTGGGCGGTGTCGCCGGTGCCGGGCTGCAGCTCGACGTCGAGGCACACGTCCTCGAACAGGCCCATCGACTCCGCGGCGACGGCCTCGAGGATCGTCGTGGACGCCTGGTACTGGTAGCCCGTGAGGTAGGTGACCGTGCCGGCGTCGCGGTTGGCCTGGCAGCGCTCGGCGTCGACCACGCCCGACGACGGCGACGCGGCGTCGTCGGGGACGCCACCGGAGGCGCAGGCGGCCAGCACGAGGGCTGCGGCAGCGGCCAGGGCGCCGAGGGACGAGCGGCGTCGGAGCGTGGTCACGCGCCAATGATCGGGCTTGGCGCCGCGCGGCGGGAGCCGGAGGACCGCGTTGCCGCGGCCGAGCGGGCGCTGGCAGCCTCATCCCGTGCCCGACCTGCCCGACCTGCCCCTGCTCGAGGACGACCTCGCCAGGCCCGGTGTCCTCGAGCCGGAGCGCGTCGTCCGCTCCCACGACCTGCCCGAGCGCGCGGTGCTGTGCTTCCCCCGTCAGCCCGTCGAGGCCGCGGGGGAGCTCGACGGAGCGGTGCGGCGCGACCCCGTGGTCGCCGAGCACGGGCACCACGCCGTGTGGGACGTGCCCTGGAAGGGACAGCGCCTCGCCGTCGTGCAGGCGGGTGTCGGCGCCCCGATGGCCGCGGGGGTCCTCGAGGAGGTGGTGGCCCGCGGGGTGCGGGCGGTCGTCGCCGTCGGCGGTGCGGGGGCGCTGCTGCCCGACCTCGTCATGGGCCACCCGGTGGTGGTCACGAGCGCCGTGCGCGACGAGGGGACGTCGTTCCACTACGCCCCGCCCGCGCGCACGATCGACGCCGACCCCGAGGGCGTCGCCGTGCTGGAGCGGGTGCTGGGGGCGGCGGGGGCGCCGTACCTGCTCGGTCGGGCGTGGACCACGGACGCCCTCTTCCGCGAGACCCGCGAGCGGGTCGAGCGCCGGGTGGCCGAGGGCTGCTCGGTGGTGGAGATGGAGGCGGCGGCCCTGATCGCGGTGGCGCGGTACCGCCGGGTGGTGTTCGGCCAGGTCGTCTACGCCGGCGACAGCCTCGCCGCGGAGTGGGACGACCGCGGCTGGAGCTCGGCCGCCGACGTGCGCCAGCGCCTGTTCGAGCTGGCGGCCGACGCCGTCCTGGCGCTGCCGCTGACCCGGGGCTGAACCCCCGGTGCCCGGAGTCCGGCGGGGCGGCCCGGTCAGCTCGTGGTGCCGCCGGTCATGACCTGGGTGGCGACGGCCCGGCGCTCGGCGTCGCCGGACTGCAGGTCGGCGCGCTGGGTGCCGCGGCTGCCCGGGCGGCCGGGGGTGTGGGGGAAGTTCCCGCGCCGGCGCTCGTCGGGGAAGCCGACGACGATCCCGGCCAGGTACGCACCCACCCGCCGGTCGAGGGCCACCGACGCCCGCAGCAGACGGCGCCCCCCGCCCGAGGTCACGCCGCCCCGCCGGCGGTGGAGCTCGTGGCGACGGCCCGCAGGTGCGCCTCGCCCTCGAGGCTCTGGGAACGGGCCGACGCCCGGCCGGTGACCTCGTTCCGGTACCCGGGGTGGTTGCCGTAGGTGCGCTCGGCGCGGAAGCCGAAGACGAGGCCGAACAGGTACGCGCCCACCCGCCGGTCGACCTGCAGGAGGGTTGCGACCAGTGTCCTGACCAGCGACGACGCGGTGTTCATGACCGGACGCTAGACCTGCGCCCGCACCGCGTCCAGAGCGGCGCGCCCGCGGCTCAGCGGCGGCCGGGGGCGTAGCGCGCGAGCACCCGCCGCTCCACCGCGACCACGGCGCCCAGCAGCAGGACGCCCATGACCGCGAGCACGATGATCGCGGCGTACACCGGCGCCAGCTGGTAGTTCGCGGCCGACGTCGTGATGAGGGTCCCGAGTCCCGCCGACGAGCCGGCGGCCACGAACTCGGCGACCACCGCACCCACCACGGACAGCGGCAGCACCACGCGCAGCGCCGTGAACAGCGCGGGCAGCGCGGCCGGCAGCCGCAGCCTCCGGAGGACCTCCAGCCGGGAGGCGCGCAGGGACCTGAGCACGGCGAGGGCGTCGGGCGGCGCGGCGCGCAGGCCGGACAGGACGGTGACGAGCACGGGGAAGAACACGACGATGGCGGTGACCACGACCTTGGGCGTCCGCCCGAAGCCGAACGCCACCACGAGCGCCGGCGCCAGGGCCACCACCGGCGTCGTGTTGAGGACGACGGCGAGCGGCACGACCGCCCGCGCGAGCAGGGGAACCTCGGAGAGCACCACCGCGAGGACCACCGCGAGGAGTCCGCCGGCGGCGACGCCGAGCAGGGCCGTCGACAGGGTGGTCCAGGCGTCGGAGAGGTACCTGCCGGGCGAGCCGACCAGCTCGGTCAGCACGTCAGCGGGCAGCGGCAGCAGGTAGGTCTCGCCCCGGGCCGCGAGCGCGGTGGCGGCCAGCTGCCACGCGGTGGCGAGCAGGGCCAGGGCGACGGCGGCCGGCAGCCACGTCGCGGGGTGCCACCAGGGGCGCGTGCTCACGCGCCGAGCTCCCCGCCGGCGGCGGGACCGGTCCCGGCGGCCGGACCGCCGTGCGTGGCGGCCCAGGCCGCCGACAGCTCGGCGCGGAGCCGGTCCTCCACGGCGTGCAGGGCGCGCTCGTCGAGGTGCTCCCCGGCGCGGGGGCGCGGCAGACCCACCTCGACGACGTCGACGACCCGCCCGGGCGGACCGGCCATCACGACCACGACGTCGGACAGCAGCACCGCCTCGCGCACGGAGTGGGTCACGAAGAGCACCGTCGTGGGCACGTGCTCCCACAGCGCGAGCAGCTGGCGCCGCAGCGCCTCGCGCGTGATCTCGTCGACGGCCGAGAACGGCTCGTCCAGGAGCAGCACGCCGGGCCGCATCGCCACGGCGCGGGCCAGGGCGACGCGCTGCTGCATGCCGCCCGACAGCTCGTGCGGGTAGGCGTCGAGCACGGCGCCCAGGCCCACCTCCCGCAGCACGCCGACGACGTCGGAGGGGCCCGGAGCGCCCGCGGCCCGGCGCCGGTCGGCGCGCCGGTTGACCCGCTGCGGGAGCTCGGCGTTCGCGCGGACGGTCAGCCACGGCAGCAGCGCGGGGGTCTGCGGCACAAGTCCGACCTGCTTGTCGGCCGCAGCGGCCGACGGCGGCCGCCCGCAGACGGTGACCGAGCCGCCGTCGGGCTCCTCGAGGCCCGCGACGGCCCGCAGCAGCGTGGACTTCCCGCAGCCGCTCGGCCCGATCAGGCTGGTGAAGCTGCCCTGGCGGACGTCGAGGTCGACCCCGGCCAGGGCCGGCACGCGCCGGGCCGTCCGGCCGGGACCCGCGGCGCTCGCGTAGGAGCGCCGCAGGTCCCGGACCCGGATCCCGCCGTCGGGCGCCGTCAGCGCAGCGCCCCGACGAGGGGGCGGTGCGCCTCAGGAGGCACTGGTGACCAGGGCCGTCTCCGTGGCGCTGGCCTGCGAGGCGTGCTTCGGGAGCACGCGCACCGTGTACCCGAAGGCTCCGGAGCGCCGCAGCGCCACGGTGCCGCTGAACAGGTGCCGACCCTCCTCGTAGCTCTCCTCCAGGTCCAGGGAGCCGGTTGCGGTGTCGACGAGCTGGTCGTCGACGTCGACCCGGCCGTGCACCACCTGCACGTCGACGTCGGACGGCGCGAGCTGCCCGAGGCTGACGTACGCGGCCACGCGGACCTCGTCACCGACCTCCGGGGAGTCACCGACCCCGCCCGACTCCACGTGGTCGACGCGCACGCCGCCCCAGGTCGCGCGGACGCGGCCCTTCCAGGCGGCCACGTCGCGGGCGCCGGCGAAGTCACCGGCCTCGAGCGCGGCGCCGGACGCGGCGGCGGGCACGTACAGCCGCTGCACGTAGTCCTGCACCATCCGGGTCGCCTGCACCTTGGGGGCGAGGGTGCCCAGGGTGTGCTTCACCATCTCGAGCCAGCGGCCGGGGAGGCCGGAGGCGTCGCGGTCGTAGAACCGCGGGGCCACCTGGGTCTCGACGAGGTCGTACAGCGCAGCGGCCTCGAGGTCGTCGCGGCGGTCGGGGTCGTCCACGCCGTCGGCGGTGGGGATGGCCCAGCCGTTCTCGCCGTCGTACCACTCGTCCCACCACCCGTCGAGGATCGACAGGTTCAGGCCGCCGTTGAGGGCGGCCTTCATGCCCGAGGTGCCGCAGGCCTCCAGCGGGCGCAGCGGGTTGTTCAGCCAGACGTCGACGCCCGGGTACATGGTCTGCGCCATGCGGATGTCGTAGTTGGGCAGGACGACGATGCGGTGGCGCACCCCGGCCTCGTCGGCGAACTGCACCATGCGCTGCAGCAGCCGCTTGCCGGAGTCGTCGGCGGGGTGGGACTTGCCGGCGATGACCAGCTGCACCGGGCGCGTCGGGTGCGTGAGCAGCGCCTTCAGGCGCTCGGGGTCGCGCAGCATCAGCGTGAGGCGCTTGTAGGTGGGCACGCGGCGGGCGAAGCCGATGGTGAGCACCTCGGGGTCGAGCACGTCGTCGACCCACCCGAGCTCGGCCGGGGAGGCGCCGCGGCGCAGCCACGAGGAGCGGACGCGGCGGCGGGCGTCGGCGACCAGCTGGGCGCGCAGCTCGCCGCGCAGCGCCCACAGGGCCTGCTCGTCGAGGGCGGCCGCCCCGCCGGACTGGGTCGAGGCGTCG
Organism: Actinomycetales bacterium; assembly: GCA_022701985.1. Taxonomy (GTDB): domain Bacteria; phylum Actinomycetota; class Actinomycetes; order Actinomycetales; family Quadrisphaeraceae; genus Quadrisphaera. Next base: position 19,971 of record JAKONK010000069.1, on the reverse strand, counting down.
TCCCCGCCGCCGGAGGCCTCCAGGAGGTCGACCACCTTGCGGTCCACCCACGTCGGGGCGTGGACGCCGTTGGTGATCGAGGTGATGGGGGTCTCGTCGGCGTCGAAGCCCGGCCACAGGCCGGAGAACATGCCGCGGGAGACCTCGCCGTGCAGCGCCGAGACGCCGTTGGCGCGCTGCGCCAGGCGGAAGCCCATGACGGCCATGTTGAAGACCGACGGGTCGCCGCCGTCGTAGTCCTCCGCGCCGAGGGCCAGCACGCGGTCGAGCGGGACGTCACCGAGGAAGCCCGAGCCGCCCAGGTGCTCGGAGACGGCGTCGCGGCCGAACCTGTCGATGCCGGCGGGCACCGGGGTGTGGGTGGTGAAGACGGTGGCGGCGCGCACCGCCTCGACGGCCTCGTCGAAGGACAGCCCCTGCGAGGTCAGCTCGCGGATCCGCTCCACGCCGAGGAAGCCCGCGTGGCCCTCGTTGGTGTGGTAGACCCCGGGCTCCGGGGCTCCGGACAGGCGCGACCACAGGCGCAGCGCGCGCACGCCGCCCGCGCCCAGCAGCAGCTCCTGCTGGAGGCGGTGGTCGCCACCCCCGCCGTAGAGGCGGTCGGTGACGCCGGCGGCGGCCTCGTCGTTGCCGGTGACGTCGGAGTCGAGCAGCAGCAGCGGCACCCGGCCGACGTCGGCCTTCCACACGTGCGCGAGCAGGGTGCGCCCGCCCGGCAGCGGCAGGGAGACGACGGCGGGGCTGCCGTCGGGCTCGCGCAGCTGCGTCAGGGGCAGCCCGTCGGGGTCGGAGACGGGGTAGGTCTCGGTCTGCCAGCCGTCGCGGGTGAAGGCCTGCTTGAAGTAGCCGGCCTTGTAGAGCAGGCCCACGCCGACGATCGGCGCGCCGAGGTCGGAGGCCGCCTTGAGGTGGTCGCCGGCGAGGATGCCGAGGCCGCCGGAGTACTGCGGGAGCACCGAGGTGATGCCGAACTCGGGGGAGAAGTAGGCGATCGAGCGGGGCCAGGAGGAGCCGTCCTGCGCACCCCCGGCGACCTGCTGCTGGTACCAGCGGTCACCCGTGAGGTACTGGCGCAGGTCCTGCGAGGCCGCGGTCACCGCGGCGACGACCTCCCCGTCCGCGGCGAGCTCGGCCAGCCTCTCGGGAGACAGGTCGCCGAGCAGGGCGACGGGGTCGTGGCGCAGCGCCTCCCAGCGCTCCCGGTCCAGGCTCGCGAAGAGGTCCTGGGTCGGGGCGTGCCAGGACCACCGGAGGTTGGTGGCCAGCTCGCCCAGGGGCTGCAGCTGCGCCGGCAGTGCGGTGCGGACGGTGAACCGTCGGATCGCTCTCACGACGGTCGAACCTATGCCAGTGGGCTCCCGCCGACCAGGGCGAGCGGCGTCCGGTCCCCGGGGGGACGCGGCGAGGACCCGGCGGGGAGGCGCCGGGGATCTCGGGTGTCGGAGCCCGGGGCGCCTCGGTAGGTTCGCGGCCGTGGAGAAGGTCCAGGCCGCGCCGGCCGGAACGAACGTCGACCAGACCGACCCCGCGGTGGGCGGTGCGCCCGCGCCGTCGACCGGGAGCGGGCTGGGCCGCATCCCCGTCATCGACACCTCCCCGAGCGTCGACGGCGGCCGCTGGCCCGCCAAGGCCGTCGTGGGCGAGGCGGTCCCGGTGCGGGCCACCGTCTTCCGCGAGGGCCACGACGCCGTGAACGCGTCCGCCGTCCTGCTGCGCCCCGACGGCTCCGTGCGCACCCGCGTGACCATGACGCCGATGGGCCCCGGCACCGACCGCTGGGAGGCGTGGGTCGTGCCCGACGCCGCGGGCGACTGGACCTTCCGCGTCGAGGGCTGGAGCGACCCCTACGGCACCTGGGACCACGACGCCACGATCAAGGTCCGCGCGGGCGTCGACGTCGAGCTGATGCTCGTCGAGGGCGCCCTGCTGCTGGAGCGCGCCGCCGACCGCCCCGAGCTGCCCGAGCACGCCGTCCACCTGCTGCACGGCGCCGCCTGGGCGCTGCGCGACACCGGCCGCCCCGCCGAGGTGCGCCTCGCGGCCGGCACCGCCCCGGAGGTGGCGGCCGTGCTCGCCGAGCACCCGCTGCGCGACATGGTCTCCCCGGGCCCGGTGATGCGGCTGCGCGTCGAGCGCGAGCGCGCGCTGGTGGGCGCCTGGTACGAGGTGTTCCCGCGCTCGGAGGGCGCCTGGCGCGACGCGGACGGCGCCTGGCGCAGCGGCACGCTGCGCACGGCGACGGCGGCGGTCGACAGGGCCAAGTCGATGGGCTTCGACGTCCTCTACCTCACGCCGATCCACCCCATCGGGACCACCAACCGCAAGGGCCGCAACAACACCCTCACCACCGAGCCGGGTGACCCCGGCTCGCCGTACGGCATCGGCTCCGAGGCCGGCGGCCACGACGCGATCCACCCCGACCTGGGCACCTTCGACGACTTCGACCACTTCGTCGCCCACGCCCGGGCCCAGGGCCTGGAGGTCGCGATGGACATCGCGCTGCAGGCCTCCCCCGACCACCCGTGGGTCCGCGAGCACCCGGAGTGGTTCACCCGCCGCTCCGACGGCTCCATCGCCTACGCCGAGAACCCGCCGAAGAAGTACCAGGACATCTACCCGGTCAACTTCGACGACGACCCGCAGGGCATCTACGCCGAGGTGCTGCGCATCGTGCTGCTGTGGGCCTCGCACGGGGTGAAGCTCTTCCGCGTCGACAACCCGCACACCAAGTCGGTGGTGTTCTGGGAGTGGCTCATCGAGAAGGTGCGCGAGGTCGACCCCGACGTCCTGTTCCTCTCGGAGGCCTTCACCAAGCCCTCGATGATGCGCGCCCTGGCCAAGGTCGGCTTCGCCCAGAGCTACACCTACTACGCCTGGCGCAACACCCGCGAGGAGCTCACCGACTACCTCCTCGAGCTCACCACCGGCGGTGACGAGCCGGGCGAGGGCGACGCCGCGCACGGCGGCACCGCCGACTACCTGCGCCCGAGCTTCTGGCCCACCACGCACGACATCCTCACGCCGTACATGCAGTACGGCGGGCCGGCGGCGCACGCCCTGCGCGCGGTCATCGCGGCCACGTCGGTGCCCACCTACGGCATCTACACCGGCTACGAGCTGGTCGAGAGCGTCGCGCGCCCGGGGGCCGAGGAGCACGTCGACAACGAGAAGTACGAGTACAAGCAGCGCGACTGGGACGGCGCCGCCGCCTCGGGCCGCTCCCTCGCCCCGCTGCTGGCCAAGCTCAACTGGGCGCGCCACCACCACCCGGCGCTGCAGCGGCTGCGCGGCCTGAGCTTCCACACCGCCGACGACGACTCCGTGCTCGCCTACTCCCGGCGCGTCCCCGCCGAGCAGTCGCCGACCGGCGCCGAGGACGTGGTCCTCGTCATCGTGAACCTCGACCCGCACGCGACGCGGGAGACGACGGTCCACCTCGACATGGCGGCCCTCGGCCTGCAGCCGTGGGAGTCCTTCACCGCCACCGACCTCGTCAGCGGCGACAGCTGGACCTGGTGGGAGAACACCTACGTCAAGCTCGGGCCGGCGACGACCCCGTTCCACGTCGTCCACGTCACGCGCTCCGCTCCGGCGGCGGGCGACGCGGGGGCCGGCGCGTGACCGGCGACCAGCCGGCGCCCCGCACGGGCACGCACCTGCACGACCTCCTCGGCCCCTGGGTGCCGCACCAGCGGTGGTACCCGGCCAAGGGCCGCGAGGCGCGGCTCGAGGTGACCGGGCGGCTGCTGCTCCCCTGGGCCGACGGCGAGGACGTGCGCGTGCTCGTGCACGTCGTGCGCATCACCACCGAGGCCGGTGGCCCCGGGGCCGGCGAGGGCCCCGACGGCGCCGCGGGCCAGGTGGACGTCGTGCAGGTGCCCCTCGTGCACCGCCGCGCCCCCCGCGAGGGCTCCGACGCCGCGGCCGCCCTGCTCGGCGTCCTGACCGACCCCGACGGCGTCGGCTGGTTCGTCTACGACGGCCCGCACGACCCCGCCTACGTCGACGCGCTCCTCGCACTGCTGTCGGGGAGCATCCGCGGGCTGGGCCTCGACGCCAGCGGCGAGCGCGCCGAGGCCGGCGGCACCGCCGCCGGCCACCACCCCCCGGGCGTGGAGCCGCTCGAGCCGGGCACGCCCGCCCGCGTGCTGCGGGGCGAGCAGTCGAACACCTCGATCATCGTGGAGGCGCCCGACGGCGCCGGCACGGCGGGCTCGGTCATCGTCAAGGTCTTCCGCACGCTGCACCCCGGCCGCAACCCCGACGTGGAGGTGCAGGCGGCCCTGACCGGCACGGGCACCACGGCGGTGCCGTCGCTCGCCGGGTGGGTGGAGGGCTCCTGGCCCGCCGCCCCCGGGCAGACCGGAGCCGACCTGGTGCACGGCGACCTCGCCGTGGCCTCGGAGTTCCTGGCCGGGGCCCAGGACGCCTGGCGCGAGGCCACCGCGGCGGTCACCGGCGGTGCCGACTTCACCGACCGCGCCCGCGGGCTCGGCGCGGCCACGGCCGAGGTGCACGCGGCGCTGGCCGAGCACCTGCCCCGCCGCGAGGCCACCGACGCCGACGCCGACCGGCTGGCCCGGGGCTGGCGCGAGCGCCTGGAGTGGGCGCTGGCCGCAGCCCCCGTCCTCGCGCCGCGGGCGCAGGCGCTGCGGGAGCGCGTCTCCGCCGCGCGCGGCCTGTCGGCCGCCGAGCTGCCCCCGCTCCAGCGCGTCCACGGCGACTACCACCTCGGTCAGGTGCTGCAGGTGCCCGGACGGGGGTGGGTCCTGCTCGACTTCGAGGGCGAGCCGCTGCGGCCGCTCGCCGAGCGCACCCTGCCCGACCTGCCGCTGCGCGACGTCGCGGGCATGCTGCGCTCGTTCGACTACGCCGCCCGCCAGACCACCGTCGGCCTGCCCGACGGGCCGGAGGCCGACGCGGTGCGCGCGGCGGCGGACGCGTGGGCGAGCGCCAGCCGCGCCGCCTTCTGCGAGGGCTACGCGGAGGTGACCGGCAGCGACCCCCGCTCCCGGGGGCCGCTGCTCGACGCCCTGGAGCTCGACAAGGCCCTGTACGAGGTCGTGTACGAGGTCCGCAACCGCCCCGACTGGGTCGCGGTGCCGCTGGCCGCCGTCGACCGCGTGCTGCAGGGCTGACCTCCCGCCGGGAGCACCGCCGGCGGTGCCCGACGACCCGTCCGCGGGTGGTCGGGCACCGCCGCGCCCCGGGGCGGGAGGGCCGTCCCACCAGCGGGTCCCCCGGCGCCGACCGGCGGTGCGCGCCCCGTCGCCAGCGCTGACGGCTCGTGCCAGGGTGGGGACCATGGACACCAGCCCGGCTCCCTCGAGCGTCGACGTCGAGCTCCTCCGCCAGGTGGCTCGCGGCGAGAGCGCCTTCCCCCACGACGTGCTCGGCCCCCACCAGGCCCCCGACGGCACCATCACCGTCCGCGTGCTGCGCCCGCTCGCCGAGGAGGTCGTGCTCGTCACCCCCGACGGGGCGCGGACCCCCTTCGCGCACGAGGCCGACGGGGTCTGGGGCGCGGTGATGCCCGGCGACACCGTCACCGACTACCGCGTCGAGGTCACGATGCCGACGGCCTCCCCCGTGGTGGGTGACGACCCGTACCGCTTCCTGCCCACCCTCACCCCGTTCGACCTGCACCTGGTCTCCGAGGGCCGCCACGAGGAGCTGTGGACCGTGCTCGGCGCCCAGGTGCGCCGCTGGCCCGGCGCGATGGGCGACGTGCACGGCACCTCCTTCGCCGTCTGGGCCCCGCACGCGCGCGCCGTGCAGGTCATCGGTGACTTCAACGGCTGGGACGGCCGCCAGAGCGCGATGCGCTCCCTGGGCGGCTCCGGGGTGTGGGAGGTCTTCCTCCCCGACGTGGCCGCGGGGACCCGCTACAAGTTCCGCATCCAGACGCAGTCCGGCGGGTGGGTGGAGAAGGCCGACCCGATGGCGCGCGCCACCGAGGTGCCGCCGCTGACGGCGTCGGTCGTGACGGAGTCCGACTACACCTGGAACGACGACGCCTGGCTCGAGGCCCGCGCGCAGACCGAGGCCACGACGTCGCCGATGAGCGTCTACGAGGTGCACCTCGGCTCGTGGAGGCCCGGGCTGGACTACCGCGAGGCCGCCGACCAGCTGGCCGAGTACGCCGGCGCCGCCGGGTTCACCCACGTCGAGCTCATGCCCGTCGCCGAGCACCCCTTCGGCGGCTCGTGGGGCTACCAGGTCACCGGGTACTACGCCCCCACGTCGCGGCTGGGCTCCCCCGACGACTTCCGCTACCTGGTCGACAGGCTCCACCAGGCCGGCCTCGGCGTCATCCTCGACTGGGTGCCCGCGCACTTCCCGAAGGACGAGTTCGCGCTGGCGCGCTTCGACGGCGAGCCGCTGTACGAGTACCCGGACCCCCGCAAGGGCGAGCACCCCGACTGGGGCACCCTCGTGCCCGACTACGGCCGCCCCGAGGTCCGCAACTTCCTCGTGGCCAACGCGGTCTACTGGCTGCAGGAGTTCCACATCGACGGTCTGCGCGTCGACGCGGTCGCCTCGATGCTCTACCTCGACTACTCCCGCCAGAGCGGGCAGTGGATCCCCAACCGCTTCGGCGGCCGCGAGCACCTGGAGGCCATCGAGTTCCTCCAGGAGGTCAACGCGACGGCCTACCGCCGGGTGCCCGGCATCGTGATGATCGCCGAGGAGTCGACGGCCTGGCCGGGCGTGACCCGCCCCACCGACGCCGGGGGCCTGGGCTTCGGCCTGAAGTGGAACATGGGGTGGATGCACGACTCGCTGCGCTACCTCGGCGAGGACCCGGTCAACCGGCGCTGGCACCACGGCGAGATGACCTTCGCCATGGTCTACGCCTACTCCGAGAACTACGTGCTGCCCATCAGCCACGACGAGGTCGTGCACGGCAAGGGCTCCCTGCTGCGCAAGGCCCCGGGCGACCGCTGGCAGCAGGTCGCCTCGCTGCGCGCCTTCCTGGCCTTCATGTGGGCCCACCCGGGCAAGCAGCTGCTCTTCATGGGCCAGGAGTTCGGGCAGGAGGCGGAGTGGTCCGAGGGCCGCAGCCTCGACTGGTGGCTGCTCGACCAGCCGCTGCACGCCGGCGTCCTGGCCGCGCTGACCGACCTGAACCGCGTCTACAAGGAGACCCCCGCCCTCTGGGAGCTCGACACCGACCCCGCGGGCTTCTCCTGGATCAGCTCCGACGACGCGGCGCACGACACCTTCTCGTTCGTCCGCTGGGACCGCTCCGGCCGCCCGCTGGTGTGCGCGGTGAACTTCGGTGGCGCTCCCCACGAGGGCTACCGGCTGGGGTTCCCGGGCGCGGGGCGGTGGACCGAGGTCGTCAACACCGACGAGACCCGCTACGGCGGCTCGGGTGTGACCAACGGCTCGGTCGAGGTGGCCGCCGAGCCGCACTGGGGCCAGCCGGCGTCGGCCCTCCTGCGGATCCCGCCGCTGGGCGCGGTGTGGTTCACCCCGCAGGAGTGGCCGCCGGCGCAGGGCGCTGGCGCAGGATCCGAGCAGGCGTCCGAGCAGGCGTCCGAGCAGGGCGAGGGCGACGGGGTGACGGAAGCGTCGGCGCGGGAGACCGACGACGCGGCGCTGGACGACCTGGTCGTCGCCGCCGACCCGCCCGAGTTCCTCAGGGGCGGCGAGAGCCCCGCGGGCTCGCGCAGCCGCGGGTCGCAGCCCGACCAGAGCTGACCCCCCGCTGACGACGGCGGGCGCCGGCCACCGGGAGGTGGCCGGCGCCCGCCGTCGTGCTGCCGGGGCCGGTCTGGCGGCCGGTCAGCCGCGCACCGGCCGCCCGTCAGTACAGCGCGGCGGCCAGGGCGCGCCGCGCGGGGGCGACGCGCTCGTCGTCGGAGCCGACGACCTCGAAGAGGTCGACGAGGTGGGTGCGCGCGCGGTCGCGGTCGTCGCCGTGCGAGACGCGCACCAGCCCGACCAGACGGGCGAAGGCGCTGTCGACGTCGCCGTCCAGCAGGTCGAGGTCGGCGGCGAGCAGCACGGTCTCGACGTCGGCGCCCGGAGCGTCGGCGGCGGCGCGGGCAGCCGAGGGGTCGGCGCCCAGCGTGCGGCGCAGGACGCCCACGCGTGCCAGGCCGGTGCGGGCCTCGGCGTCGGCCGGCTGCTCGGCGAGCGCGCGCTCGTAGGCGCGGGCGGCGCCGTCGAGGTCGTCGCGGGCGAGGGCCTCCTCGGCCTCGGCGTGCAGGGGCGGCAGCGGCGGCTGCTCGGGCTCCCCCTCGGCGGGGGCGCCCGCGGCGTCCGGGGAGGGGACGCGGCCGGTGATGCCGTTCTGCGCGGCGACCTTCAGCATCTCGTCGAGCACCTGGCGCACCTGGGGCTCGGGGTAGGCGCCCTGGAACAGCGGCACGGGCTGGCCGCCGAGGACGGCCACCACCGTGGGCACGGACTGCACCTGGAACGCGGCGGCGATCTGCTGGTTCGCGTCGACGTCGACCTTGGCGAGCAGGAACGCGCCCGCGTACTCCTCCGCCAGGCGCTCCAGCACCGGCGACAGCTGCTTGCACGGCCCGCACCAGGTGGCCCACAGGTCGACCACGACGGGCACCTGCGCGGACAGCTGCACGAGGGCGCCGAACTCCGCGTCGGTGACGTCGACGACGACGCGGGGCCCCTCACCCTCGGGGGCCTGGGGCGCGGCGCCGCCGGCGGCGGGGTCCGACGGCGGGCGCTGCCCCGCGGCGGGGCCGGAGGCGGTGGTGCCGGGGGCGGTGGGGCGCTGCGCGCGGGTGGCCAGGCTCGAGAGGTCGACGGCGCCGCGCAGGTCCATGCGCGGGCCGGGGCGGCTCGCCGGGGTGCTCATGGCTCCATCCTCCCCCAGCGGTCAGCGGACCTCGACGCCCGTGGTGCCTCGCGCTCCCGCGACCAGCGACACCTGCGCCGGCGCCCCGGCCGCGGGGACGTGCAGCACCACGACCTCAGCGGTCCGGACCTCCAGCCCGTCCGGTGCGTCCGCGCGGCCTGCGAGCGCGGCGAGGTCCGGGGGCAGCGTCTGGCTGACCCCGACGCCGCGGGGCGTGAAGGAGCGCGTCCCGGAGAGCACCCCCAGCACGAGCGCTCCTCCGTCCGCGGTCCGCAGCGACCACAGCGCCCCCTCCCGGGGGGCGTGCGCGGCGGTGTACTCGACGAACTCGGACACCCCGTCGCGCTCGGCCTGCTGCTCGCTCAGGACCTGGGTGCGGAGGGCGTCGTCGGCGGTCGACGCCGCCGCGGGGGCCTCGTCACCGCGCGTGAGGACGTCGGCGTAGCCGCTCAGGGCGTCGGCGGGCGTGGCGAGCAGGCCCGCGGCGTCCGCGGCCAGGGGCTCGGCCGTCTCGCCGTCGCGGGCGAGGTCGGGCAGCGACACCCCGGGGAGGACGGCCGCGGCGGCGACGGCGCGGTAGGGGTCGCGGGGTCCCGCCTGCTCCAGGACGACCACCTGCGGCACGGCGCCGCCCCCGGGCTGCAGGGCCGTCACGAACCACCGGGGCCACTCCCCCGTCGGGGGCACCGCCGTCATCAGCACGCGCCCGGCCAGCGGTGCCGGCTCCGGTGCGGTGGGCACCTGGGCGCGGACGGCGGCGGCAGCCCGGCGCACGTCGAGCTCGGCGCCCCCGAAGCGGCCGTCGAGCGCCGCGGGGTCCACGTCGCCGACCGCGGTGAGCACGCGCGACACCTGGGCGGTCACCACGGCGGGGACCGGCTCCGAGGCGGTGGCCCGCTCGCCCGACGAGCCCGTCGAGCACCCGACGACCGCGAGGAGCAGCCCCACGACCGCGAGCGCCGCTGCCGACCGCGGAGCTGCGACCGACCTCGGGACTGCGGTGGGCCTCACCGCAGGCTCCGCCGGTCGCGTCGCCGCTCGCTGCCGCGGGGCCGGCGCAGGAGGACGGGCTCGGCGCCGTCGGGGCGTGCGGGGTCCTCGTGCGCCGGGGTCTCGGGACCGGGGCTGCGGGCGGTCACGGACTCCGGCCCCGTCACCGGCCCCGTCACCGGCCCCGTCACCGGTCCGGTCGCGGGGCGGGTCTGCGGCAGGGCCACCACGACGGGCTCCCGGCGCGCCGGCCGTCGGAGCCCGCGCGCGGCGAGCAGCGCGAGGAGCGCCCCGCCTCCGAGCAGGACCCAGGCGAGCACCGGCACCGGGCGCTCGGTCCAGACCAGCTCGACCGCCGTCGGCGCCGGGGTCGCCCCGTCTGCCGCGACGAGCACGGCCAGGGGTGCACCGGTGGTGGGTCGCGTGCTCAGCTCGGCGCTGCCGGTCCCCGCGGCCTGCGCCGTCCAGAGGTCGCTCCCGGCGGGGTCGAGCACCTGCGGCTCGCCCTCGGAGGTGGCGGCGACCAGGGCTCCCCCGGCGCCCGTCCGGGCGACCGTGGTCGTGGCAGCGCCCTCGGCCCAGGCCGCCACGTCGGCGGCGGTGCCGGCAGCCACCAGCACGGGCCCGGAGCCCGTGGCGCGGACCGTGACCGCTCCACCGGGCCCGTCCAGCCCTTCCAGGGCGGACGCGTCCAGGACGAGCAGCGGCGCCGGTCCCACCGCCGGAGCGGTCGCGCTGACCTCGCGCGCCGGGCGGGCGACCGTGGCGAGGGCGGCACCCCCCAGGAGCAGGACGACGGCGAGCGCGGCCACCCACCGCCGCTGGAGGCCGGCGCGGGGCAGGGCTCCCCGGCCCCTGCCGGCGGGACGTCCACCGCGCCGCGCCGCCACGGGTGGGACCACGGCGGCGTCGTCGCCGCTCACCGACCCCTCACCGCTGCGCCAGCACCCCTCGGACGACCGTCAGCGGGCCGTCACTGGCCCCGTCCGGGCTCCCCCTCGGCCCGCTCGACGGCGGCCTCGAGGCGGTCCAGCTTGGCCTGCATCTCGCCCGTGCGGCCGGGCCGGATGTCGGCCTTCAGCACCAGGGAGACCCGGTCGCTGTGGGCGCCCACGGCCTCGCAGGCCCTGCGCACGACGTCGAGGCACTCCTCCCACTCGCCCTCGACGGTGGTGAACATCGAGTCGGTGCTGTGCGGGAGCCCGCTGGAGCGCACCACGCGGACGGCGTCGGCCACGGCGGCCGCGACGGACCCGGTGGGGTCGGTGGTGCCGGCGGGGGCCACGGAGAAGGCGACGAGCATGACGGCCACGGTAGCGACGCGTCGGCGGCCCCGGGGCCTTCCGACGGATCAGCGACGGCTCAGCGGGGCCGGCGGTTGGCCCTGGCCCGCCAGCACGACCGGTGCCAGTGCCGGCGCTCGGCCGGTCCGACACCGGGCGGCGCGTCCGCCGGCCAGGCCACCACGTGGGCCGTCCCCGGGGGGATGAGCTGGTCGCAGCCGGGGCAGCGGTAGGGCTTGAGCGCGGCGGCGCCGGGGACGGCGCGCACCAGCCACTCGCCGTCGGGGGCGCTCTCCCCGGTGGCCCAGCCGACGGGCCGGGTGGGCGCTGAGGCGGTGGCGCCGGCACGGCGTCTGCTCACTGTCCGGCGGCGGGGCACACCACCATCCTCGCGGCTCGCTACCCTCGCCGCTCGTGCGCCTCGTCATCGCCCGCTGCTCCGTGGACTACGAGGGACGGCTCAACGCCCACCTGCCCCTCGCCACGCGCCTCCTGCTCGTCAAGGCCGACGGGAGCGTGCTCGTGCACTCCGACGGCGGCTCCTACAAGCCGCTGAACTGGATGAGCCCCCCGTGCGCCCTGTCGGTGGAGCCGGCGACGGGCCCGCACGCCGCCGCCGGGGCGGAGCAGGTGTGGTCGGTGCGCTCGGCCAAGACCGAGGACCGCCTCGTCGTGGCGGTCCACGAGGTCCTCCACGACTCCACCCACGAGCTGGGGGTCGACCCGGGCCTGGTCAAGGACGGCGTGGAGGCCCAGCTACAGAAGCTGCTGTCCGAGCAGGTCGACCTCCTCGGCGAGGGCCACCAGCTCGTGCGGCGCGAGTACCCCACGGCGATCGGCCCCGTCGACCTGCTCGTGCGCTCCCCCCACGGCGGCACCGTGGCCGTGGAGGTCAAGCGCCGCGCGGAGATCGACGGCGTGGAGCAGCTGACCCGCTACCTGGCGCTCCTGAACCGCGACCCCCTGCTCGCGCCGGTCGAGGGCGTGCTGGCGGCCCAGGAGATCCGCCCCCAGGCGCGGGTGCTGGCCACCGACCGGGGCATCCGGTGCCTCGTCCTCGACTACGACGCGCTGCGGGGCGTCGACGACGTGGAGTCCCGCCTGTTCTGAACCGCGGGCCCGCGGGTGAGGGGCCAGGCTGGTCAGCGCCCCCGTTGGAGCGCACCATGTCCCGGTGGGACTGACAGGCGGCGGCGTTCCGGGACCCCTGGTCGGGCTGCTGCTGTCCCTGGTGATGCTGGGACTGCTCGTCCTGGCGCTCCGGTGGACCTTCGCCAAGGGGCACTCGGTGGTGGCGCGCAAGCCGCGCGCGGGGCGCGCCGACGAGTACGGGCTGCTGGTCGTCGTCAGCGAGCCGGACACCTTCGTGGAGGCCGAGGTCGACCGGCAGCGGCTCGCCGCAGCCGGGCTCCGGGCCACGCTCGCGCCCACGACGGACGGCCCCAGGGTGCTGGTCTTCCCCGAGGACGAGCGGACGGCTCGCGCCCTGCTGCGCGCCGCGTGACCCCGGGCCCGAACGCGGCGCCGGTCAGCTGGAGGGTCAGATGGCGGGGTGGCCCGGGGCGCCCGGGGGCGCCGCCTCCAGCCAGGAGGTGAAGCCCGTCGCGGCGTCCGGCGACATCCCCAGCTCGAGGCACGCCCCGCGGAACGTGCACCGGACGACGACGTCACCGGGTTGCAGGGCGACGCCCTCCTCGACGCTGGGGAGGCGGCGTCCGACGACCTCGATGTCGGACCGCGACCACGTGGCCCGTGGACCGGGGAGCACCGACAGGACGCTCCACCACTGCACGTCGTGGCTGCCGAAGCGCCCGATGCCCGACACCCACGCGCGGCCCCTGCGCCGGACGGCGCAGTCGAAGCTGCCGGGGACCCCCGTGAGGTACCGGCGGCGCAGCGCGACCCCGAAGAGCAGGGCCGCGACCAGCACCAGGATCGACGCCGCGATCACCGCGGCGTCGACCAGGATGCCCCCAGGTGTCAGCTGGAGGCCCGCTCGCCCACGGTGGCGCGCTCCGCAACGACGAGCACGGTGTCGTGCTCGACGGACAGGAACCCGCCGTCGACCTGCGCGGTGACGCCCCCGCCGGGGGCCTCCACCCGCACCTCGCCCGCGCCCAGCACGGCCAGGGTGGGGACGTGACCGGTCAGGATGCCGATCTCGCCCTCCTCGGTGCGGGCGACGACCATGGTGGCCTCACCCGTCCAGACCTCGCGCTCGGCGGAGACGACCTGGACCTTCAGGCTCACTCGCCGGTCTCCTTCTTGATCTCCGCCCACTTCTTCTCGACGTCCTCGATGGAGCCGACGTTGAAGAAGGCCTGCTCGGCGACGTGGTCGTACTCGCCGTCAGCGATCTTGGAGAAGGACTCGACGGTGTCCTTCAGCGGCACGGTCGAGCCGGGCACGCCCGTGAACTTCTCGGCCATGTAGGTGTTCTGCGACAGGAACTGCTGGATGCGGCGCGCGCGGTTGACGACGACCTTGTCCTCCTCGGACAGCTCGTCGACGCCGAGGATCGCGATGATGTCCTGCAGCTCCTTGTTGCGCTGGAGGATCTGCTTGACGCGGATCGCGGTCTCGTAGTGGTCGCGGCCCAGGAAGCGCGGGTCGAGGATCCGGCTGGTCGAGGTCAGCGGGTCCACGGCCGGGTACAGGCCGCGGCTGGCGATCTCGCGGGACAGCTCCGTCGTCGCGTCGAGGTGCGCGAACGTGGTGGCCGGCGCCGGGTCGGTGTAGTCGTCGGCCGGCACGTAGATCGCCTGCAGCGAGGTGATCGAGTGGCCGCGCGTCGAGGTGATGCGCTCCTGGAGCACGCCCATCTCGTCGGCGAGGTTCGGCTGGTAGCCGACGGCCGAGGGCATGCGGCCCAGCAGCGTCGAGACCTCGGAGCCGGCCTGCGTGAAGCGGAAGATGTTGTCGATGAAGAGGAGGACGTCCTGCCTCTGCACGTCGCGGAAGTACTCCGCCATCGTCAGCGCGGAGAGCGCCACGCGCAGGCGGGTGCCCGGCGGCTCGTCCATCTGGCCGAAGACGAGGGCCGTCTTGTCGAAGACGCCGGCCTCGGCCATCTCGCCGATGAGGTCGTTGCCCTCGCGGGTGCGCTCCCCCACGCCGGCGAAGACCGACACACCGCCGTGGTTCTGGGCGACGCGCTGGATCATCTCCTGGATGAGGACGGTCTTGCCGACCCCCGCACCGCCGAAGAGGCCGATCTTCCCGCCCTGCACGTAGGGGGTGAGGAGGTCGATCGACTTGATGCCGGTCTCGAACATCTGGGTCTTCGACTCGAGCTGGTCGAAGGCCGGCGCCTGGCGGTGGATGGGCCAGCGCTCGGTGATCTCGAGCCGCTCGCCCTCCTCGAGGTTGAGGACGTTGCCGGTGACGTCGAAGACGTGGCCGAGCGTGACGTCGCCGACCGGGACGCTGATCGGCGCGCCGGTGTCCTGCACCTCGGTGCCGCGGACGAGGCCGTCGGACGGCTTGAGGGCGATGGCGCGGACGAGGCCGTCGCCGAGGTGCTGGGCGACCTCGAGCGTCATCGACGTGCGCTCGCCCGAGAGGTCGTAGGTGATCGTCAGCGCGTTGTTGATCTCCGGGATCGCGTCCGGCGGGAACTCGACGTCGACGACGGGCCCGATGACGCGGCTGACCCGACCGGTGCCGCCGGTCGGTGCGGTGCCCTGGGTCTCGGTGGCGGTGGCGGTCATGTGCGGTGCTCTCCTTCGGCCGGGCCGGTGGCGCTGGGGCTGGGTGCCCGGCAGGCCGGGCGCGTCGGGGGCCGGCGGCGGGTGCCGCCGGCGGTGGGTCAGGAGCGGGAGGCCCCGGCGAGGGCGTCGGCGCCGCCGACGATCTCGGTGATCTCCTGGGTGATGGCCGCCTGGCGGGCCTGGTTGGCGAGCCGCGTGTACATCTTCACGAGGTCCTCCGCGTTGTCGCCGGCCGTCTTCATCGCGCGCTGGCGGGCGGCGTGCTCGCTGGCGGCCGCCTGCAGCAGCGCGTTGTGGATGCGGCTGGCGATGTAGCGGGGCAGCAGCGCGTCGAGCACGCGGTCGGGCGAGGGCTCGAACTCGTACAGCGGGAGCAGCTCGTCGCCGCTCGGGGGCTCGACGCCCTCGACGACCTCGAGCGGCAGCAGGCGGTTCACCTGCGGCACCTGCGTCACCATGCTGACGAACTGCGTCGACACGACGTGGATCTCGTCGACGCCGGGCGCGCCGCCGTCCTCGGGCGAGGAGCTGCGGACGAACTGCTCGACGAGCGTCTCGCCGATCTCGCGGGCGTCGTCGAAGCGCGGCGACTCGGAGAAGCCCGCCCACTCCTGGGCCACGTCCCGCCGGCGGAAGCGGTAGTAGGCGCTGCCCTTGCGCCCGACGACGTAGAGGACGGGCTCGACGCCCTCCTCGCGCAGCCGCACGACGAGCCGCTCGGCCTCGCGCAGCACGCTGGCCGAGTAGGCGCCGGCCATGCCGCGGTCGCTCGTGATGACGAGCACCGCCGAGCGGCGGACCTCCGCGCGCTCCGTCGTCAGCGGGTGGTCCGCGTCGGAGTACGTGGCCACCGCCGACACGGCCCGCGTGATGGCGCGCGAGTACGGCGTCGACGCCGCCACCGCCTGCCGCGCCTTCGTGATGCGGGACGTCGCGATGAGCTCCATGGCGCGGAAGATCTGCTGCATCGACTTCGTCGACCCGATCCGCTGCTTGTAGACCCTCTGCTGGCCTGCCACGGTCCTGCTCCTCCTGCGTGGTGGGTGGTGCCCCGCGCCCGCCGTCACCCGGGGGCGACGGCCGGCGCGGGGCTGGGCCCCGGCACCGCGGTGCCGGGACGGCGCGTCAGCGCTTCTGGCGGACGATCTGCTCCTGCTGCTCGTCCTCGGCGTCGCTCGCGTCGACGTCCTCGACCGTGCCGCTGCCCTCGCCCGTCGTCCGGAACCCGTCGCGGACGCCCTGGACGAGCCGGGTCAGCTCGGCCGTCGTGTCGTCCTCGAGCTTCCCGGTCTCCCGGATGGTGCGGAGGACGTCGCCGCCGCGCAGCGACTCGAGCACCTCGGCCTCGAAGCGACGGACGTCCTCGACGGGGACGTCGTCGAGCTTGCCGGTGGTGCCCATCCAGATGGACACCGCCTCCTCCTCGAAGGGGTACGGGGAGAACTGGGGCTGCTTGAGCAGCTCCATCAGGCGCTGGCCGCGGCCCAGCTGCTGGCGCGACGCCGCGTCGAGGTCGGACGCGAACATCGCGAAGGCCTCGAGCGAGCGGAACTGCGCCAGGTCGATCTTCAGCGTGCCGGAGACCTTCTTGACCGCCTTGGTCTGGGCGTCGCCGCCGACCCGGCTCACCGAGACGCCGACGTTGACCGCCGGGCGCTGGTTGGCGTTGAAGAGGTCCGACTCGAGGAAGATCTGGCCGTCGGTGATGGAGATGACGTTGGTGGGGATGAACGCCGAGACGTCGTTGCCCTTCGTCTCGATGATCGGCAGGCCGGTCATCGAGCCGCCGCCCATCTCGTCGCTGAGCTTGGCGCAGCGCTCGAGCAGCCGGGAGTGCAGGTAGAAGACGTCGCCGGGGTAGGCCTCGCGGCCCGGCGGGCGCCGGAGCAGCAGCGAGACGGCGCGGTAGGCGTCGGCCTGCTTGGACAGGTCGTCGAAGACGATGAGGACGTGCTTGCCGCCGTACATCCAGTGCTGGCCGATGGCCGAGCCGGTGTAGGGGGCGAGGTACTTGAAGCCCGCCGGGTCGGACGCCGGGGCGGCGACGATCGTCGTGTACTCCAGCGCGCCGGCGGCCTCGAGCGCGCCGCGCACGCCCTGGATCGTCGAGCCCTTCTGGCCGATGGCCACGTACACGCAGCGGACCTGCTTGGTCGGGTCGCCCGACTCCCAGTTGGCCCGCTGGTTGATGATCGTGTCGAGCGCGACGGCGGACTTGCCCGTCTGGCGGTCGCCGATGATGAGCTGGCGCTGGCCGCGGCCGATCGGCGTCATGGCGTCGATGGCCTTGATGCCGGTCTGCATCGGCTCGTGCACCGACTTGCGCTGCACGACCGTGGGCGCCTGCAGCTCCAGGGCGCGACGGGTCTCGGCCTCGATGCTGCCGAGGCCGTCGATCGGGTTGCCCAGCGGGTCCACGACGCGACCGAGGTAGGCGTCGCCGACCGGCACGGAGAGGACCTCGCCGGTGCCGTGCACCGCCTGGCCCTCCTCGATGCCGCTGTAGTCGCCGAGGACGACGACGCCGATCTCGCGGACGTCGAGGTTGAGCGCGAGGCCCAGCGTCCCGTCCTCGAAGCGCAGCAGCTCGTTGGCCATCACGCTGGGCAGGCCCTCGACGCGGGCGATGCCGTCCGCGGTCTCGGTGACCCGCCCGACCTCCTCGCGCCCGACCCCCGAGGGGTCGAAGGACTGCACGAAGGAGTCCAGCGCGTCGCGGATCTCCTCGGGCCGGATGGTCAGCTCCGCCATGTGGGTGCTCCTTCTCGTCCTGTCCTGCTCGACTCGCGGGCCACCGGGTGGCCGGCGGGCCCTCGCCGCGGCGCCCGTCCGGGCCCCGCGGGTGGTGCTAGCGCCGGCGCGGTGCGCGGCGCGTCTGGATCGATGGTGCCTCTCGTCAGCCGACGAGACGCCGCCGGGTGTCCTCGAGGCGGGTCGAGACCGACCCGTCGACGAGCGTGCCGTCGACCTCGACGCGCACGCCCCCGACGACCGTGGGGTCCACGGCGCTGTCGACGTGCACGGGGCGGCCGTACTGCCGGCTCAGGGCGGTGGCCAGCCGGTCGCGCTGGTCGGCGCGCAGGGGCGTGGCCGTCGTGACGAGCGCCACGACCCGCCGGCGCCACGTGGCCGCCAGCTCGCCGTAGCTCGTCAGCGCCCGCTCCGGGGTGAGCCCGCGCGAGCGGGTGGTCGCCCGGCGGACCAGCAGCAGCGTGCCCGGGGCGACCCGGTCGGCCAGCAGCCGGTCGACGAGCGCCGTCCGCGAGGCGTCCGGCGCGTGCTTGTCGGCCACCGCGGACCGCAGGGCGCGGTCCGAGGCGAGGAGCCGCTCCACGCGGAAGAGGTCCTCCTCGAGCCGGCCCTCGCCGCCGTCCTCGGACGAGCCGGAGACGGCGGCCACGACGGCCAGCTGCTCCGCCGCGTCCGCGAGGTCGCGGGTGGCCGACCAGCGGGCCCCCACGAGCCGGCGGACGACGTCGAGGACGTCGCCGTCGACGCGGCCGGCGAGCAGGCGCTCGGCGAGGCCGACCCGCTCCTCGGCCGTGCGGGCCGGGTCCGTGAGGGCGCGACGCAGGGGGCCGGAGCCGTCGAGCAGGTCGACGACGCCGAAGAGCCCCTCGGCGAGGCCCGTCCCGCGGGCCCCCTCGAGCACCGGTCGGGCGTCCTCGGTGACGACGCCCAGCGAGGTACGGCTGGCCCCCCGCATCACAGGCCCCGGCTCGTCGGGGCCTCGGCGCGGTGGGCGCCGCCGCGGGCGGCGTCGCCCCGCTCGAGGTCCTCGAGGAAGCGGTCGACGACGCGGCTCTGACGGGCCTCGTCGGCGAGGGACTCCCCGACGATGCGCGACGCGAGCTCGGTGGCCAGGCCGCCGACCTCGGTGCGCAGGCTCAGCAGGGCCTGCTGGCGCTCCGAGGCGATCTGCCGCTGCGCCGACTCCGTGACGCGCTGCGCCTCGGACTCGGCACGCTGACGCATCTCCTCGAGGATCTGCGCGCCCTGGGCGCGCGCCTCCTCGCGGATGCGGCCGGCCTCCTCACGGGCCTCGGACAGCTGCGCCTTGTACTCGGCGAGCGTCCGCTCCGCCTCGGCCTGGGCGCGCTCCGCCTTCTCCACGCCGCCCTCGATGGCCTGGCGGCGCTCCTCGTAGATCGCCTCGAGGCGCGGGACGACCTTCTTCGCGACGACGAAGTACACGATCGCGATGGCGATGACGCCGAAGATCAGCTCCCCGAGGTGCGGGAGGATCGGGTAGAGCGGGTCACCGGGCGGGTCGGACTCCGCCGAGGCGAGCACCGCGGTGGCGGCGAGTGTCACTGCTCCTCCTACGGGCGCGGTGCTGGGGGTTTCGGTGCCTAGCCGGCGAAGACGAACGCGAGGGCGATGCCGAAGATGGCGAGCGCCTCGCAGAGCGCGAACCCGAGGATGGCGATGCTCTGCAGCATGCCGCGGGCCTCGGGCTGGCGCGCCACGCCGTTGATGTAGGCAGCGAAGATCAGGCCGATCCCGACGCCCGGCCCGATGGCCGACAGGCCGTAGCCGACGATCGCGAGGTCTCCGGTCATGGTCTTCTCCAACTTCTGTCCGTGGTGCCGGACGCGGGTGCGCCCGGGTCGTGCGGTGGTGCTGTCTGGGGTGAGCCCGGGGTACCGGGGCTCAGTGCTCGTCCGCGTAGCTGTCGGCGATGTACGTCGCCGCGAGCAGGACGAAGACGTAGGCCTGCAGGAACTGCACGAGCAGCTCGAACAGCGTCATGAGGAAGGCCATGAGGAAGGTCGGGACCGACACGATCTTCAGCAGGGCGCCGCCGTCGAAGAGCATGTACTCCGCCCCCGTGATGAACAGCACGAGGATGAGGTGCCCGGCGAACATGTTGCCGAAGAGCCGCAGCGCGAGCGTGACCGGTCGGGTGACGAAGTACGTCACGAGCTCGAGGACGAACACGAGCGGGACGATCCACGCCGGCAGGCCACCGGGCACGAAGCCCTTGAGGTAGCCGCCGAGGCCCTTCCGCCGGATGCCGACCGCGTTGTAGACCACGTAGACGATCAGCGCCAGGACCAGAGGGAAGGCGAAGCGCGACATCGTCGGGTACTGGAAGGGCGGCAGGACGCCGAAGAGGTTGTTCACGTAGATGAACGCGAACAGCGCGAACAGC
>JAKONK010000060.1 GCA_022701985.1 Actinomycetales bacterium | reverse complement strand
TCGCCGACCTCGTCAGCCGCACCCAGGTCGACACGCTGCGCCGCAACGCCGAGGAGTTCGGCGTCCGCATCCACTCCCTGGGCGACGTCGACCAGGGCATCGTGCACGTCGTCGGCCCGCAGACCGGGCTGACCCAGCCGGGCATGACCATCGTCTGCGGCGACTCGCACACCTCCACGCACGGCGCCTTCGGCGCGCTCGCGTTCGGCATCGGCACCTCCGAGGTCGAGCACGTGCTCGCCACCCAGACGCTGCCGCTGGCCCCGTTCAAGACCATGGCGATCACGGTCGACGGCGAGCTGCCCGAGGGCACCACCAGCAAGGACATCATCCTCGCGGTGATCGCCAAGATCGGCACCGGCGGCGGCCAGGGCTACGTCCTGGAGTACCGCGGCGAGGCGATCCGGGCGCTGTCCATGGAGTCGCGCCTGACCGTCTGCAACATGTCGATCGAGGCGGGCGCCCGCGCCGGCATGATCGCGCCGGACGAGAAGACCTTCGCCTACATCCAGGACAAGCCCCACGCCCCCAAGGGCGCCGAGTGGGACGCCGCCGTCGAGTGGTGGAGCACCCTGCAGACCGACGACGACGCCGTCTTCGACGCCGAGGTCGTCATCTCCGCCGCCGACCTGGAGCCCTTCGTCACCTGGGGCACCAACCCCGGCCAGGGCGTTCCCCTGAGCGCGTCGGTGCCCGACCCCGCCCAGATGACCGACGCCGGCGAGCGCGCCGCGGCGGAGCGCTCGCTGGCCTACATGGGCCTCGAGGCCGGCACCCCGATGCGCGAGATCCCGGTGGACACCGTCTTCATCGGCTCCTGCACCAACGGCCGCATCGAGGACCTGCGCATCGCCGCCGACGTCCTCCGGGGCCGCCGCGTGGCCGAGGGGGTCCGCCTCATGGTGGTGCCGGGCTCGGTGCGCGTGCGCCTGCAGGCCATGGAGGAGGGCCTGGACCAGGTCTTCCTCGACGCCGGCGGCGAGTGGCGCGGCGCGGGCTGCTCCATGTGCCTCGGCATGAACCCCGACCAGCTCACGGTGGGGGAGCGCGCCGCCAGCACCTCCAACCGCAACTTCGAGGGCCGCCAGGGCAAGGGCGGGCGCACCCACCTCGTCTCCGTGCCCGTCGCGGCCGCGACCGCCGTGCGCGGCACCCTGTCCAGCCCCGCCGACCTCGCCCCGGCCGCCCAGCCGGCCCTGGTCTGAGCCCGACCGCCGAGAGCCGAGAGGTACAGCCATGGCCCTGGAGCCCTTCCACACCCACACCGGCGTCGGCGTGCCGCTGCGCCGCAGCAACGTCGACACCGACCAGATCATCCCGGCGGTCTACCTCAAGCGGGTGACCAAGACCGGCTTCGAGGACGGCCTGTTCGCCGCGTGGCGGAACGACGAGTCGTTCGTGCTGAACCAGGAGCCCTTCCGCGCCGGCTCGGTGCTGGTCGCCGGTCCCGACTTCGGCACCGGCTCCTCGCGCGAGCACGCGGTGTGGGCCCTGAAGGACTACGGCTTCCGCGTCGTCCTCAGCTCCCGCTTCGCCGACATCTTCCGCGGTAACTCCGGCAAGCAGGGCCTGCTCGCCGGCCAGATGGCGCAGGACGACGTCGAGCTGCTGTGGAAGCTCCTCGAGAACGAGCCGGGCGCGCAGGTGACCGTCGACCTCGAGGCGCGCACGGTGACCTGCGGCACCTCGGTGTTCACCTTCCAGGTCGACGACTACACCCGCTGGCGCCTCATGGAGGGCCTGGACGACATCGGCCTGACGCTGCGGCACGAGGACGCGATCGACGCGTTCGAGGCGGAGCGGCCGACCTGGAAGCCGAAGACGCTGCCGGTGCTGTCCTGACCCAGGCGTGACCCACGCCTGACCAGCGCCCGACGGGGCGGGGCGGTGATCGCGGAGTGAGTCCGCGGTCACCGCCCGTTCTGTCCGGGTGCAGACCTGGTGCAGACTTGCTCGACGCCCGGGCTGCCGCCGGGACGGCGCGGCGCCGGACCGAGCGGCACCAGCCGCCGGGGGGCGAACACGAGGGGACCGATGAGCAGCACTCTGACCGTGACCGGAGGCGTGCCCCTCAAGGGCACCGTCGCCGTGCGTGGCGCCAAGAACTTCGTGACCAAGGCCATGGTCGCGTCCCTGCTGGGCGAGACCACCAGCCGCCTGCGCAACGTGCCGGCCATCAGCGACGTCGCCGTCGTGCGGGGCCTGCTGGAGCTGCACGGCGTGCGCGTGTCCGAGGGCGCCGAGGACGGCGAGCTCGTGCTCGACCCGGCCGACGTCGAGGTGGCCGCCGTGGCCGACATCGACGCCCACGCCGGCTCCAGCCGCATCCCGGTGCTGTTCTGCGGTCCCCTCGTGCACCGCCTCGGCGAGGCGTTCATCCCCGACCTGGGTGGCTGCCGCATCGGCGACCGGCCCATCAACTACCACCTCGACGTGCTGCGCCAGTTCGGCGCCGTGGTCGACAAGCGCCCCTCCGGCATCGCCCTGACGGCTCCCCGCCGCTTGCGCGGCACGCGCCTGGAGCTGCCCTACCCGAGCGTCGGCACCACCGAGCAGGTGCTGCTCACCGCGGTGCGCGCCGAGGGCGTCACCGAGCTGCGCAACGCGGCCGTCGAGCCCGAGGTCCTCGACCTCATCGCCGTGCTGCAGAAGATGGGCGCGATCATCAGCGTCGACACCGACCGCGTGATCCGCATCGAGGGCGTCGACTCCCTCACCGGGTACGAGCACCGCGCCCTGCCCGACCGCATCGAGGCGGCCTCCTGGGGCGCGGCGGCGCTGGCCACCGGCGGCGACGTGTACGTCGAGGGCGCCCGCCAGCCCGACATGATGACGTTCCTCAACACCTTCCGGAAGATCGGCGGCGCCTTCGACGTCGACGACTCCGGCATCCGCTTCTCCCACCCCGGCGGCCCGCTGCGCTCGATCGCGCTCGAGACCGACGTGCACCCCGGCTTCATGACCGACTGGCAGCAGCCGCTCGTCGTGGCCCTCACCCAGGCCCAGGGCCTGTCGATCCTGCACGAGACGGTCTACGAGAACCGGCTCGGCTTCACCGACGCCCTCGTGCGCATGGGCGCCACCATCCAGGTCTACCGCGAGTGCCTGGGCTCCACGCCGTGCCGCTTCGGCGCGCAGGACTTCCGCCACTCCGCCGTCGTCTCCGGGCCGACGCGCCTGCAGGGCGCTGACATCACCGTGCCCGACCTGCGCGGCGGCTTCAGCCAGCTGATCGCGGCGCTCGCCGCCGACGGCACCTCGCGCGTCCACGGCATCGACCTCATCGACCGCGGCTACGAGCACTTCGCCGACAAGCTCGCCGGCCTGGGCGCCCAGGCCGTCCGGGAGGAGTAGCCCGGCCCGGGCGGGCCGAGCTCAGGCGCAGGCGGGGCGGGTCCGGGTCAGGGCCGCGGTGGTCCTCGGTCCGACCCCCAGCCCGAGCGCCTGCTCCAGCTCGGCGGGGGTGTCCACGTCGCGGCGCAGCCGGCCCAGGCCCAGGCCGACGGCCCGGGCCCCGTCGCGCCGGTGCGCGAGCGCCGACCCCGGGCCGAAGCGCGGGCGCAGCGCGCTGGCCGACCGGGCGGCGAGGAGCACCGTCCCGGTGCCCTCCGCGTCCTGGACGGTGGCCTGCCGGCCCGCCGCCAGCACGGGGTGGGCCTCGGCGAGCGCTGCGGCCAGGTCGTCGGGGCGCAGGCAGGGAACGTCCGCGAGGAGGACGGCGACCGGGCCGCCGCCGCGCCCGGCGCCCAGCGCGGCGAGGCCGTCGGACAGGGCCGGCAGCAGGCCGCTGCCCGGGCTGGCCTCCGGCACCACCACGGCCCCCAGCGCAGCCAGCCGCTCACCCCGTCCCACGTCGGAGCAGACCACGTGCACCGAGGCGACCGCCGGGCACGCCAGCGCGGCCTCGACGCTGTCGAGGGCGATCGCCTCCGGCAGGCCGGGCACGCGCTGCAGCAGGTCACCGAGCCGGCTCTTGGCGCCGAGCCCGCCCTTGACGGGCATCACCAGGTGCCACCCGGGGGGAGCGTCGACCACCCCGCGATCCTGCCAGTGACGCGACGTCCCCACCCGCCCCCACCCGCCCCCACCCGCCCCCGCCCAGCACCTGTCGAGCAGCAGCCGGGTCGCCCCACTAGCCTGACCGCCCGTGGCACTGGTGCAGCGCGGGCTCGGTCTCCCGCTCGGAACGGCGGCCGTCGTGGTCCGCGGCGTGCTCCGCGCGGTCTCGCGGCCGAGCTGGCGCGGGCTGGAGCGCCTGCCCGACGGCGGGTGCGTCATCGCGGCCAACCACGTGTCCTGGCTCGACCCGGTGACGCTGGCCGACGTCCTGGTGGCCATCGGTCCCGTCCCGCGGATCCTCGCCAAGGAGAGCCTCTTCCGGGTGCCCGTGCTGGGCGCCCTCCTGCGCGTCATGCGCGGGGTGCCTGTCCACCGCGGCGGCGGCGACGCCGGGCGCGCCCTGGAGAGCGCGGCCGCTGCCGTGGCGGCCGGTGACCGGGTCGTGATCTTCACCGACGGCACGCTCACCAAGGACCCGGAGGGCTGGCCCATGGTCGGCAAGACCGGCGCCGCGCGCCTGGCGCTGAGCACCGGCGCCCCCGTCGTGCCGCTGGCCCAGTGGGGGCCCCAGCAGCTGCTGCCCCGCACCGGACGCCCGAGGCCCTGGCCGCGCCCGCGGATGCAGGTGCTGGTGGGTGATCCGGTCGACCTGTCGGCGTTCCGCGGTCGTCCGCTCACCCAGACCGTGCTCCGCGAGGCCACCGAGGTCGTCGTCGACGCCGTCGCCCAGCAGCTGTCCGAGCTCCGCGGCCTCCCGGTGCCGCCTCGGTGGGACCCCCGCACGCAGTCCCGCCGCCCCGCGGAGGCGCCCGCCGCCGCGCGCCCCGAGGTCGAAGGGACCCCGTGAGCACCCCTGTGAGCAGCGCCACGACGAGCAGCACCACCAGCGACCGGCGGGCCGGTGGCCCCGCCGAGCCCCCCGGGCGCAGGGTCGCCGTCCTCGGCGCCGGCAGCTGGGGCACCACGTTCGCCCAGCTCGTGGCCGACGCCGACCCCCGGGCCCGGGTGGTGGTGTGGGGCCGCGACCCGGTCGTCGTGGCCGAGATCGCGACGTCCTCGGCCAACTCGGCCTACCTGCCGGGCCTGCGGCTGCCCGCCGGGGTCACCGCGACCACCGACCTCGCCGAGGCCCTGCGCGACGTCGACGACGTGGTGCTGGCGGTCCCCGTCCAGCGGCTGCGCGGCGTGCTGGTGACGGCGCTGCCCCACCTGGCCGAGGGCGCGCGGCGCTCGCGCCGGGTGCCGGTCTTCGTCAGCCTGCTCAAGGGGCTGGAGGTCGACACCCACCTGCGCGTCAGCCAGCTGGTCGAGGAGGTCCTGGCCCCGGTGGTGGAGGCCGCCTCGGGCGGCTCGGGCAGCCCGACCGGGAGCGTGCCCTACGCCGTCGTCTCCGGGCCCAACCTGGCGCGGGAGATCGCCGAGCGCCGCCCGTGCGCCACCGTGGTCGCCTCGAGCGACCCCGAGGTCGCCGACCGGACCGCTGCCCTGTGCGCCACCGACTACTTCCGGCCCTTCACCACGGTCGACGTCATCGGGGTCGAGGTGGCCGGCGCTGCCAAGAACCTGCTCGCCGTCGGCGTGGGCCTCGCCGAGGGCCTCGGGCTGGGCGACAACGCCAAGGCCTCCGTCATCGCCCTCGGCCTCGCCGAGGTGACCCGGCTGGTCACGGCCCTCGGGGGCTCCGCCTCCACCGTGGCCGGGCTGGCCGGGGCGGGCGACGCGTTCGCCACCTGCGCCTCGACCCTCTCGCGCAACCACCGCCTCGGCGTGGGCCTCTCCCAGGGCCGGCCGCTGGCGGAGGTGCTCGCCACCCTCGGGGGCACCGCCGAGGCCGTGGGCACCGCGCGGTCCATCAGCGCGATGGCCGACGACGCCGGCGTGGCGATGGGCGTGGTGGAGCAGGTGGCCGCCGTGCTCGTCCAGGGCCGCGACCCCCGCGACGCCGCCCTGCACCTGCTGTCGCAGCCGCTGCGCGACGAGCGGCTCCGCCGGGCCTGACGCCGGTCGCTCAGCCGGGCGCCCCGGGGTGCGGGTCCCCGGGCAGCTCCACCCGGACCTGCGCCCCGCCCAGCTGGGGATCGCTGCCCAGCGACACCTCGCCGCCGTGGTCGAGGACGACGGCGGCCACGATGGCGAGCCCCAGGCCCGCTCCGCCGGCCGCGCGGGTGCGGGCGGCGTCGCCCCGGGTGAAGCGCTCGGTGGCGGTCGCTGCCAGCTCCGGGGGGAAGCCGCGGCCGTCGTCGGCCACCACCAGCTCCACGCAGCCCGGGGTGCTCACCGCGGTCCGCACCTGCACCCTGGTGGCCCCGGCGGCCTCGGCGTTCGCCACGAGGTTGG